>NZ_WTFF01000180.1 GCF_019400985.1 Streptomyces bambusae | reverse complement strand
GGCGGGGCCGGGCGCGGGCCGGAGGCGTCGTACCCGGCGAACAGGTCGGCGAGCCCCGGTGGTGGCTCACGCCAGCCGGCCGGCGCGGGGGCGGGCTGGTGTCGCCCGATCCGCAGCGAGCGGAGCCTCGGCAGGTCGGTGCGGCGCCGCAGGTCGGCGGTGGCCAGGCCGATCCGTACGCCGGTCCAGTCCTCGCCGGTGCGCTGGGCGATCGAGGCGCGCAGGACCAGGCGGCCCGTACCGTCGCCCCGGCGGTGGCCGAGGCGATAGCCCGGCACCCAGACGGCGCCGGGCACCGCGTACTCCAGCTCCAGCTCCACCTGCGCATCGCCCTCCCCCGTGCCGGCGAGGGTCAGGGCCGCGCAGACGGTGGTCTCCACGTGCGCCGACGGAGCGTCGGTGGAGGCACGGGCCAGTGCGTCCACGGCGACGGCGAGTTCGTGTTCGAGCCGTCGCAGCGTCTCCTCCAGCTCGGCGAGGCGCGCGTGCAGCCCCGTCAGCCGCTCGTCGACGAAGTCCGCGAGCTCCAGCCACGCCTCGGCCGGCGTGCGGCGGTGCGGGTCCTCGTCCCGGCGGGCGGGCGGCGCCGGACGCAGCGCGGCGACCTCCCCGATCAGGCCCAGTTGCCGGTCCCGGCGCCCTTGCGCGGCTGCGCGCTCGTCGCGCAGCCGCTCGACCTCACGCCGCAGCGGCTCGGGGTCGTCGGCGCCGGTCGGCTCGGCCTCGACCTCCACCCGGGCCTCGGTGACGCGAACGCCGGGCGGACCCACGACCTTCGCCCGGAGGGAGTCGGGATCCAACGAGCGGGGCAGCCCCGTCACACGTACCCGGCCGTCGGGCGCCACGCTGCCGCTCGCCAGGCGGCGGCAGAGCGCGCCCTGCGCGTACACCACGACCGCATCGAGGGTCGACCCCCATGCCTGTCCCGGCCCAGCCGTCATCTGTTCCGCCCCCCTGCCGTGTCCGTGCTCAGCGAAGCCTATTGCGTACTCCTGGCTAGGAGTTGGCCGACGGTGCGGGTTCCCGGCGGTGCTCCAGCCAGGATCGGCTCAGGTCGTCCCATATCGCCTGGTACCGGCCGAAGATCTCGTCCAGCTGAGCGAACGTGAGCTGGTCCGCGGCCGTCGATGCCACGAGGTACTCGAGGTCGTCGGCAAGCCGCCGGAACCGGTACTGCGCCTCCTCCATCAGAACCGACCGGGAGCGCCAGTTGAAGAACGGTTCGACCGCTCCCAGCAACGTCACCAGCGCCACGCACGCCAAGGCCAGGCCGGCCCACGGGTCGAGGTTCTGCAGACCCAGGATGACGGTGGACGCGGCGGACAGGACGAGCGTCGCCACCTTGGTGACGGAGGCGCTCCGGCCGAACCGCCTCTTCCTGCTGCCGGCGTAGCCATTGCCCTGACGGATCTTGTCCAGCAGCAGGGCGGCCGTCTCCCTCGGGCTGAGACCGACATCTGGTCCACTGTCCGGCTGCACTGCGCCCCCAAAGCCCCGTCGCCACGGAAGATGATCAAGCGGCCACGTTATGCCGGTACGCGGTCACCATGCAACGGCACAGGCCACAGGGGCATGAGCAGGCGGCTCTGTTCGCACAGCCCCGTGCCGTGTCGTGTCCGTTTCCGTACGCTGGCGGCATGCGCATGCGCCCCACTCTGAGCTGGACGCCCACCGAGGACCTGCCGCCCGGCACCACGGATCTGGAGCCGGTCGCCGACGCGCTGGGCACCGGCGGTGTCCTGGTGCTCACCGGGGCGGGCATCTCCACGGAATCGGGCATCCCCGCCTACCGGGGTGAGGGCGGGAGCCTGAGCAGGCACACCCCGATGACCTACCAGGACTTCACCGGCAGCGTTCGGGCCCGGCGCCGGTACTGGGCGCGCAGCCACCTCGGCTGGCGCACGTTCGGCCGAGCCCGGCCCAACGCCGGGCACCGGGCCGTGGCCGCGTTCGGGCGGCACGGCCTGCTCGCGGGGGTGATCACCCAGAACGTCGACGGCCTGCACCAGGCCGCGGGCAGTGCGGATGTGGTCGAACTCCACGGAAGCCTGGCCCGGGTCGTCTGCCTGTCCTGCGGCGCCGTGAGCTCGCGCGGCGAACTCGCCCGGCGGCTGGAGGAGGCCAATGCGGGCTTCCAGCCGGTGGCCGCCGCGATGAACCCGGACGGTGACGCCGACCTCACGGACGGACAGGTCGGGGATTTCCGCCTGGTCCCCTGCACGATCTGCGGCGGCATCCTCAAACCGGACGTGGTCTTCTTCGGCGAATCCGTTCCGCCGCAACGGGTCGAGCACTGCCGCGGCCTGGTCCGCGAGGCGACCGCGCTGCTGGTCCTGGGCTCGTCGCTGACGGTGATGTCCGGGCTCCGGTTCGTCCGCCAGGCGGCCCAGGCCGGCAAACCGGTGTTCATCGTCAACCAGGATGCGACCCGCGGCGACCGGCACGCCGTCACCCGTATCGCGCTCCCCCTCGGAAGTGCCCTCACCGCCGTGGCCGACCGGCTGGACATCTTCGTGGACACCCACAGCGCGGCCTGAAAGCCGGAGCACACCGGTCCGAGCAGGCCTTCCACGCCTTCGTCGGCACGGAGGGTCGTCGGCCTCTGACACTCCGCGCCGGCTCCATGGCCGAGGGGGCAATGCCGGCACGGTAGTCGCCACGGCGCACACGTCAAGCCCCGACTTTCCGGGCGGTGACCCCCATGGCTCGCCCGTGGCCCAATGGAGGCACGGACGAGGGCAGAGCCGCGGACAGACCGCCAGCCTCCTCCGGACCCCCACACCCCACGCGACCCCGGTAAGGACACCTCTCCCATGGCCACCACCAGGACCCGACGCATCGTCCCCCTCCTGATCACCGCCACCCTCGCCGCCGCAGGCGCCGGCCTCACCACGACCGCATACGCCGCGCCCACCGCCACCGGCGTCACCACCACCGGTGTCACCCCCGCCGGCGTCACCACCGACACCGACACCCCGGGCGGCAACAGCATCCTCAGCGGCCTCGGCAAACTCGGAAACCTCAGCAAGATCGGCAACAACACCGCTGCCGGCGGGTACACCGAACCCCCCACCGTCGACACGGACGAAGGCCCGGTGGATGGTCGCGGTGGTAGCGGCGGGGATCCCAACAGCCGTCCGACCACGATCCTCAACAGCCAGACCCCCTTGGGCCAGTTCTTCGAGAACCGCATCCTCCACGCGCAGTCCGGCCCCATCCTGACCGACGAACCCTAGAGGTGAATGAGCCCGATGTTCCGGTCCTGGATCGCCGACGGTGTGATCGTGTGCGAGCGCGCGGTCTCCGCGGTGCCCGCCTGAGGGCGGCAGTGCACTCCTGAGCCTGCGGGAGCATGCTCGACGTATGGAGGACGAGCCCGTCTCCCCGGCCGGCGGCGCCTCTCCCGAGGCGCTGGCCTTGGCCAAGGTGGTGGCCAGGCTGCGGGCCGAGGTTGCGGACCTGGAGGCCGGGGCCGCGATGGCGGCCGTCCGCGAAAGGGCCAAGGGCGTGCTCATGGCCCAGGAGGGACTCTCCCCAGGGGAGGCGCACGAACTCCTGCGGCAGCGTGCCGAGCGGGACCGTTGCACGCTGGCCGAGGAATGCTGGCTGACCCTCGGGAGCACGGGCCGACCGGCGGCTTCGAAGGCGACGGGGCAGCCGCCGGCCGCTGCTGCGTCACCGCCGCGTACCGGCCGGTACGCGACCGGCGCGTCCGAGGACGGGCACCGGGCGCTCCTGGCCCGGCTGGCCGAGGGGCTGGCCGCCACGAGCACCGCGAGCGAGGTGGCGGAGCTCCTGCGGGCGGTACTGGGCGATACCGAGCAGGTGGACGCCGTCTTGATCTACACCCTGGCGGTCGCGGGTGGCCTGCAGCTGGCCGGGCATGCCGGCATCGACGCGTCCCTGGCCGAGCAGTGGAGCCGAATTCCGCCACTGGCCGGTGTCGCGGCCCTGGAGGCGCTGACCGAGGCGCACGCGGTGTGGCTGGAGGATCCGGACCTGGACGCGGAACGCTACCTGCTCATCGGCGGCCCTGGGCCGTGGCCGTCGCGCGCGTGGATCCCGGTACCCGGCGAGCGGCCCGCGACCGTCGTGGTCGGGTTCCACCGGACCCGGCCGGGTCCCTTCACCGACGGCACGCGGAGCCTGCTCGGCCGGGTGGTCGAGCTGTGCGGAGGGCCGCTGCGCGGGTCAGGGCGTCCGGGTGCCGCGGCGCCGGCGTACGAGGACGAGGACGTGACGGCCGTCCAGCGGATCTTCGACGTGCTCTCCGGGCCTGCCGTCCTGCTGACGCCGGTGCGCTCCGCGGAGGGCCGCGTGGAGGACTTCCGCATCGATGCAGCGGCAGCGGAGTCGGTCGACGTGGCAGGGCGGCGGGGGAAGGAACTGGTCGGCCGCCGAATCCTCGAGACGTACCCGACGGTGGCCGGTACCGCCCTGTGGGACGGATACCTGGACACCCTGACGACGGGAACCGTCTACGAAGGGCTGCCGTTCACCTACGAGGAGGTTGCGGCGGGAGCTCCGTTCCGGTCCGTCTACTCCGTGCGTGCCGCGCGCTGGGAGGGCCGGCTGGTGGTCTCCTGGACACGCCACGACACCAGCGAGCGCGAGGCCCGCCGCCTGGACGACCTGCAGCGCCTGGGCAACCTCGGCTGGGCGACCTGGAACCTGGCGACCGACACCATGAACTGGTCGGATCAGGTCTATACCATCTTCGGGCGTGACCGCGCGCTGGGGCCGGTGACCCTGGAGGAGCTCCCCTCCCATGTGGTTCCGGCAGACCTGCCCGGGCTCGGCGCGGCCCTCCGGCGGCTTCTGGGCGAGGGAGCGGCCGTTGACCAGCCGTTCCGCATCACCACCGTGCACGGCGTACGGCACCTGAGGTTCGTCGCGGAGGCACACGCGGACTCGGACGGCACCCCGATCGAGGTCCACGGCTTCTTCCAAGACCTCACCACCCAGCGCGGCACCGAGATCGCCCTCCGTGAGAGCGAGCGTGCGAACCTCGTCCAGCGAGGCATGCTCAAGGCCGAACGCGCCCTCGCCGCCCGGCTCCAGGAAACCCTTCTGCCGATCCCCGAGCAGACCCTGGAACTCGCCGGCCTGCGCGTCGACGTCGCCTACCTGCCGGCCGACGCGGGCGTGAATGTCGGCGGCGACTGGTACAGCGCCATCCCGCTACCCGACGGCAGTGCCCTCTTCGTGGTCGGAGACGTCGCCGGCCACGGCCTGGCCGCCGTCGGCGCGATGGCCCAACTCCGCTTCACGGCCAAAGGCATGGCCATCACCGGATCCAAGCTGCCCGTCGTCCTCAGCCGCCTCAACACGCTGCTGCTCCACACGGCCACCGAGTCCTACGGAGCCACCGCGACCATGGTCATGGCGCGCTACCGGCCCGAGAACCACCGACTGACCTGGGTGAGGGCCGGGCACCTGCCGCCCGTGCTGATCCGCGACGGCGAAGGGCACTGCCTCTCCCAGCCCGAAGGACGCCTGCTCGGCGCCTCCTTCGGAGCGCCGTACGGGCAGGCCGTGCTCGACCTGCTGCCCGGTGACCACTTCCTGCTCTACACCGACGGCCTCGTCGAAGACCCGGCCGAGGACATCGAGGAAGGGCTCGCCCGGCTGGCCGCGAGCGCGGCCCACCTCGTGCGCGGGGGCCGTGACCAGACCCTCGCCCGCAGCCTGGCCGCGGGGCGTCCGCGGCATCGCGACGACATCTGTGTCCTGGACGTCCACCTCCCTCCGGAATCCTGAGACGACGGCTGCGCGCGGCCGTGACCGGACGTCCCGTCCGGTGCCGAGGACGCCGATCCGGCCGGTGCGGACGGTGCGGAGCACAAACTTCGTTCCTCGTTCGCGTGTACGCACGACCTCCGGGGGCAGGCGCGGCGCGAAAGCACGTCTGCGCGACAGAGGAAGGGAGCCGGGCCATGGCTGAGAAGGCCAAGGGCAAGATGGACCAGCTCAAGGGCAAGGCCAAGGAGGCCGTAGGCAAGGCCACGGGCGACGACCGGATGCAGGCCGAGGGCAAGATGGACCAGGCCAAGGGCAAGGCGAAGGAGACCATGGGCAAGGCGAAGGACCGCGCCCGCGGCATCGACGATTCCCTGCGCGGCAGGAAGTAGCGACGGTAGCGACGACCTCCGCGGACTCGCCTCGAGAGTCCTTGAGACACCGCAGGACCGAACGCGGGCCCAGCACCTGAACAGACACGGTTGCGATGAGATCAGTGGGCGCGGGCCCGCAGGAAGGTCCGGTCGACCGCGGCCAAGCGCATGCCTTCCAGCAGCTCGATCTGGCGTTCGGCGCGGTCCGCCAGGTGGTCGACGGTACTCAGGGGGATCCGGTCGTCGGCACGAGCGATGGTGCGTAGAGAGCGCCACAGGGCCAGCTTGCCCTCAACCCCCAGGCGCAGCAGCTCCAGTTCGAGGACGTCGCTGAGCGTCGAGCGGGAGACCAGCCGACCGTTGAGTTTGATCCGGCCGACCTTCTCGGCAAGTCGGACGGCCAGGGTCCGTGCCCGCATGACGGGAACGTCGAGGGCGGTCATGATCTGCACCAGGCTCTCGCGGTCCTCAGCGATCTCTTCCGCCAGTTCCCTCAGGCGCGGGCCGGCGGGGCCGTCGCGGTGCACCCGTGCGATACGGCGTACGAGGGCGACACCGCCGGCCGAGCCCGCGTAGTGGTCGTTGAGGTAGATACGGAGCAGTCGTTCCGGGTCGGGGGAAGGGGACCGGGAACGGCTGGGGTCGGAGTGCATGTCACCGGCTCCCGTTCTAAGGATGTGCACGGTACGCGGGGCGGTCGTGATCCCCGCCCGCAGCGTGTACCGCGAGGAACGCGCAGGCGGTGCAAACCGTCGAGCACGGCCGTCCTTCCCCCGTCGCCTTCCCTGCCCGGGGGCGGGAAAACGGAGACGGAGTCGGATCTCCGAACGGGTTCAGGCCCGCGAGTGCCGGGGCATGCCGGACCTTGCGGTCGCGTGGGGCTCCCTGACGGTGGTGCCGGGCGTCAGCCCTCGACACCGGTGGCGGTGTGTGCGGCACCGACCGGCTTCGATTCCGGGGAGCCGCGCTGGCGCAGGTAGATGGACAGGACGACCATGGCCGCGACGGCGAGGAGTTCGGACTGCCAGTTCTGCAGGGTCCGGTCCCAGAAGTTCGGGGTGGCGAGGTAGCCGGACCAGCTGACGGGGTCTTCGAGCCGGCGCAGTTGCTGGCCGTTGTAGGCGGCGGTGCCCGTGATGGACTGCGCCAGCCAGGACAGGACGAACAGCGAGCCCATCACG
This sequence comes from Streptomyces bambusae, assembly GCF_019400985.1. Classification (GTDB taxonomy): domain Bacteria; phylum Actinomycetota; class Actinomycetes; order Streptomycetales; family Streptomycetaceae; genus Streptomyces; species Streptomyces bambusae_A. The sequence goes on along the minus strand of NZ_WTFF01000180.1, from coordinate 7,744 downwards.
ATCCCGAGGGACCGGGCGTACAGGGTCTGGCGCCAGTCCTTGGTGCCCGCCCAGCGCGGGGAGTCGGCCCGCGAGTGGTCGCCCATCCACTGCTCCTCCTCGCTCTCCGGCCCGGCTCTGTGGACCTTCTTCGACTCCGGCGAGCCGCGTTGGACGAGGTAGACGGTGCCGAAGACGTAGAGGAAGAACTGGAGGAACTCCGACTGCCAGTTCTCGGTCACGTCCACGGCGAAGTCGGAGGACGTCACGTAGTCGGCGAAGCCGAGGGGCTGCAGCCCGTCCACGGTGAGCTGCTCGTTGAACTCGGCGTGCCCGGCAATGGCCTGGCACGCCAAGGTGACCAGGAACGCTGCGCCGAAGGCCAGGGTCAGGCTGTTGTCCCGCCAGAAGCTGCCTCGGCGTTCGCGGCCGTCGCTCACCGCTGGAGCACTCCGATCGTGATGAAGTAGCCGAGCCCGCCCAGGATCACGGCGAGGGTGGCGATGAACAGGGCGCGCACGTCAGGTCCCCTTCACCAGACACCGGTAGGGCTGGTCCGGCTGCGGCGTGCAGCCCGCGGCCACCACCTTCCATCCGCCGGTGAACAGCGACAGGAACAAGGTGTCGCCCGACATCCGCACCAATGCCTGCCTGCCGTACGCCTCCACACCCCGCAGTCCGACGGCCCGGGGCAGTTCCTCGGCCGGGAGCGCCCGTGTGCAGCTCTCCTGCTCGTCCTGTTCCAGCTGTTCGCGGGTGGACGGAGCCAGCAGGGCGCAGGCCCGCGCGTGGTCACCGGTGGCCAGCGCCTCTTCGAAGGCCAGCCCCGCACGGCCCGCGGCGTCCTCGCGCGCCGCGGGCGCCCCGCAGCCGCACACGGCGAGGCCGAGCGCACACAGCAGGAGCACGTTCCGGCTGCGCGAAGGGTGCGGTGGTGTCACTTCGAGGCGGCGCTGGGGACGGACAGCGGGTCACGTGGTGCGTCGTCCTTCGCCGCTGCGAGCTGCTCGCCGAGCTCGAGGAGCCGGTTGCGGCCCATGGCCTTGCGGACGTCGGGGAACCAGTCCTGCTCCTCCTCCTGGACGTGGTGGCGGACCTGTTCCATCAGCACGCTCATCTTGGCCTTGAACCGCTCGTCCTGCGGATCCATGTCCTTGATCTCGGAGAGCATCCACACCACCGCGTGGTGCTCCTCGATGCTCTCCAGGATGTGGTCGGTGGTGTCGGGGGCGGCCTCGCGGGCGGCGGGGTAGAAGTACTGCTCCTCGATCCACGCGTGCACCGTGAGTTCCTCGATCACCTTGTCGGCGATCTCACGGCGCTCGGCGGTGTCCCCGTCCGAGGTCTTCTCGAACTGCTTGAACAGCTTCTCGACCACCTTGTGGTCCTCGCGCAGAAGCACGATCGCATCCATCACAGCCCCATGTCAGGTGTGTTCTCGGGGAGCACGAGGGTTACCCGCGTACTGCGTTCGAGCTGTTTGCGTTCGAGCACCAGAAGACTCCCGGCAGTGAAACGGCACAGACCAAGCACCCTCGCACGGCCCCCCCGCCGCCGGCCGCGCACACGCCGCCGGGCGGCCGCACCGTCACCCGCCCGGCCCCCGGACGCCCGACCCCGCTCAGTCTTCCGGGCGACGGTGGCGGCGGGCGTAGTGCCACAGCGCGCCCGCCAGGACGGACGCCGCGACCAGGACGATGCCCACCACCGGCCATACGCTTCCGGCCATCCGCAGATTGACGACGTGGACCAGGACCATCAGCAGCACCGGAAGGACCACGAAGCCCACGGCCCGCGCGGCAGCGGCCAGCATGCCGGGGTCCAGGCGGGAAGCGGTGCTGCGCTGGGGCGGCAGCGGGGTGTCGGTGAGGTAGTACTCCGCGGCGCGGTTCAGCACCTGGCGGGTGGCCCTGCGGTAGGAGACCGCCATGTAGGGCAGCCACACCAGTGGGGCCACCGTGCCCACCAGGAACGTCACCCCCAGCAGCGCCCAACGGCCCACCACGACGAGCCGCTCGCGAGCGGTCGGGGTGGTGTCCGTACGGCGGGGCGGCATCAGCCCCAGGAGTTTGGCCATGCGCAGCGTCACGGCCGTCAGGGCGGCGATCCGGCGGTGGCGCGGGCGGCCTGGACTGTGCGGTTCGGGCGGCGGGCGCTCGTCGCCCTGGCGCTCGTCGCCCTGGCGCTCGTCGCCCTGGCGCGCCACCAGGGCCTGCTCCGCGGTGTCGGCGTCCGCGTAGACCCCTTGCAGCACCAGGAGTTCGGCAGCTCGCCGCGTCGCTGTCGGGTCGTGTCCGGCCAGCGCGGCCAGCTCCAGCATGGTCCGGGCCTGGCTCAGCAGCGCCGCGCAGAACGCGACCGGGACGAAGATCAGGAACGGGCCGCCGACGAAGGCGCCCTCGGTGGCCGTCCGGCGGACGCCGCGTGCCACCACCTCGGCGCCGAGCGCGGCGGCGTCCGCGTCGGGCCGCTCGGCGCGCAGCCGGGCCACGCTGCGTGCGGCACGCGGTCCGGAGTGCCGCAGCGCGAAGCCGGCGAGCAGTTCGGGCAGCTGCTGCGGCTCCCGCACGGCCGCGCGCAGGAGGACCTCAGGTGCTCCCTCGGGAGTGGCCACCTCGCCCTCCATTTCGCGCGGCGGGCCGGGCGTCCTCGTGATCAGGGGCGAGGGCGGGGCGGCCCGGGGACACCGGCCGTACGGTCAGTGGGACGCCAGGACCTTCGTCTTGGCCTGCTCGTACTCGGCGGGGGTCAGGTCGCCGTGGTCGCGCAGTGCGGCGAGCTTGGACAGCTCTTCGCCCGTCCTGGCCGGGGCGGTCCCGGCCGTCTGCTGGACGTACGCGCGAAAGGCCTGCTGCTGCTCGCGCGCCTGGCGTACGTCGCGTTCACCCATGCCGCGACCGCGGGCGAGGAGGTACACGAAGCAGCCCAGGAAGGGCACGATGCAGACGAAGACGGTCCAGCCGGCCTTGGCCCAGCCGCCCAGGTCGTCGTCCCGGAAGATGTCCCCGATGATCTTGAAGAGCAGCAGGAACCACAGGACCCACAGGAAGAAGTAGAGCATGGTGAGGAACGCGTCGAGCAGCGGATAGTCGTCCATCTTCGCCTCCGTCGGACCGCCGCCCCCGGTTGCCGGGCGACGTCTGTGTGACGTACTCCATGCTCCCCCGCTCGTCCGCCGTCCGCATCACTCGCTCCGGGTGGGGGGAGCGGCTTCCCGGCCGGGGTGCGGTTCGTCGCCCGGGGCGGCCGCGAGGACGCCGAGGAGGGCCAGGACGAGTACGACGATGCCGAAGACGACGGCCACGACCCCGGGGGTCGGGTGGTTCCAGAGCAGCAGGGTCAGTGCCCCGGCCCCGATCACCACGCCGGTCGTCCACGGCCGGTGGCCGTCCAGCCAGTGCCCCGTGGAACCGGTGCGCAGGCCGAGCCGCTCGAGGGAGCGCCCGCCGGCTCCGGTGGCCTGGCCGGCCGCGTGGCGCACGACGCGGGCGCCGCGTCCCGGCCCGTACAGGTACGCGGCCAGCAGCGTGATCACGGCGACGACGATGAGCGTCCGGGCGCTCTCCCGCAGGAACCGCACCAGCGTGTCGTAGATGACGGCGGCGGCGTCCGGCGGCAGGGTCGTCGGCGGTACCGAGTCGAGGTAGATCCGGCGTGCCACGGCCAGGCCGACGAGCAGCACCGCCATCATCACGCCCACTCCGACGGCGGTGGCCATCAGCCACACCCGGTGGGCGGGTGCGCACCAGATGGCGAGGGCCGCCAGCGCGAGGGCCACCACGGGCAGCCAGACGCCGACGACGTTCAGCAGCCGCATGGCGTCCTGGGCCTGGTTGAGCTTGTCGACCTTGAGCAGCGGGATCTGCTTGTCCACCTGGGGGATGGCGGACGCCTTCTCGAACCCCGCTTCGGTCAGGCGCTGCTTGAGCTGGTCGGTCAGGGTGCTGAGGTCGAGGACGATCTCGTCGCCGCTGGCCTGGACGGCGCTGGAGCCTTCACCGGTCAGCACCTTGACCACGGCGGCCTGGACCCGCCGGTTGGCCTCGGTCCACACGGTCTCGAACTGCTCGCTGGTCACCACCTTGGACACCACGGCGTGGACGGCCGAGGTGATGGCGCTCTTCAAGGGGCCTTCCAGGGCCTGCGACTTCTCCACGATCAGGGGCGGCGCGTCGGCCTGCTCCAGGGCCCGGCCCAGGGCCTCGGTGATCGCCTTGACGTCGACGTTGGAGACGACCCGGTCGGTCAGCTTGTCGGTGACGGCGTTCTGCACGGCGGGTTCGTCGGCGAGGGGGGCGACCGTCTGCACGTACCGGTCCGTGTCGGTGATCGTGTCGTCCAGCCAGGCCGACACGACGGCGACCGGGGACAGCAGGACCGCGAGCAGGAGCAGGACCGACGCCCCGGAGTAGCGCAGGCGCCGGTGGCGCACCGAGGCGGCCTTGCGCAGCCGTCTGTACTCCTCGTGCTCCTCCGCGGTCAGCGGGGGGTGGGGGCCTTCGGGGTTCTCGGGGTTCTCGGGGTTCCGGGGGACCGGGGCGGTCGGGTCCATGCCTGTCCTCCTCTGTTCGGTGCCACGCTGCCGCTGCCGCTGCCGCGGGCGGTCAGCCCTCGGCGGTCGGTACGCGGCCGGTTCGTGCGGCCTCGACGAACGCGTCGTAGTCGCGCAGGTTCTGTTCGGCGTACGCCTCGGCGAATGCGATGAGCGCCCGGTCGAAGGTGTCGGCCATGCCGAGGTAGGCGGCGATGGCGACGGGGTCGCCGGAGCGGGCGTGGCCCCGGGCGAGGGAGAAGCCGCAGGCCCGGGCGAGCAGGCGCAGGCCCTCCGGACGCATGGTCTCCGCGGGGGCGGCGCCCTTCCAGTCGAGCAGCTGGCGGACGTAGAAGTCCCGGTCGAGGCCGTCGATGCCGGTGGCCCGCATCCAGCCGAGGAAGATGTCGCTGGTGGCCTGCATCAGCCGCTGCCCGGTCACGACGCGCTGGCCCTGGCTCTCGTAGGCCGCCGGGGCGCAGTAGGGGGCGAGGACGGACTCCTGCGCCTCCTTCGCCTGGAGCAGCAGCGGGTCGTCGTCGTCCCGGCCGACCAGCAGGATGATCCAGCAGCGGGTACCGACGCTGCCGACGCCTACCACCTTGCGGGCCAGGTCGACGGCGCGGAAGCGCGCGAGCAGTTCCCGGCGTTCGAGGGACAGGCTGCGCGCGTAGGTGTCGACGAGGCCGCGCACGGCGGTGTCCTGGTCCGTGCGGGCGGCGTCGTCGATCAGGTCCGACAGGGGCACGATCAGGGGCGGGTCGGCGGCGATGCGCAACTTGTCGTCGACGCGGTGGGTGAGCTTGGCGAAGGCCTGGAGGTGGTCCTTGGTGCGGGCCTTGGCCAGGGTCCGGTCCGTGCGGCGCAGCATGCGGTCGCCGCCCTGTGCGGCGATCAGGCGCAGGTCCTCGGAATTGTCCTGGGCGTACCAGATGTCCAGGACGCGCATCTCGGCGAGGCGTTGCATCCGCCGGCGGTACGCCGAGGCGGCCTCGCCCACGACGGCGGCCCGCTCCTCGGGCGTGAACGCGTTGTCGCGGCCGGCGACGGCGAGGCTCGCCGCGAGCCGTTTGACGTCCCATTCGAAGGGGCCCGGATAGGTCTCGTCGAAGTCGTTGACGTCGAAGACGAGGGAGCGCTCGGGTGAGGCGAAGAGCCCGAAGTTCAGGACGTGGGCGTCCCCGCACAGCTGCACGGTCAGGCCCGAGTGGGGTGCGCGTCCGAGGTCGCAGGCCATGACGGCGGCGGCACCGCGGTAGAAGCGGAAGGGCGACTGCAGCATCCGTCCGTGGCGGATGGGGACCAGTTCCGGCACGCGTGTCACGGCCTGGTCCAGGAGGACCTCGACGGGGTCGGGCCGGTCCTGCCCCGGATCGAACCGCGCCTGCTGCGAGCGCGGTACCTTCGCGCGCGCCCGCTTGCCGCGCTCGGCTCGTTCGGCCGGTGTGAGGGCGTCGCCTCGGGGGAATGCGGACGTGGTCACGGTGCTGCCGCCTCCTGCCTGCGTGGTGCTGGGCGATGCTGCCCGGTCAGTCGGGCAGGCGTCGCATCTCCTCGACGTGCAGTCCCAGGTCCCGGAACCGCCCGAGCAGGCCGTAGAGGTGTGCCTCGTCCGTCACGGTGCCGAAGAAGAGGGTCTGACGGGACGCCGGGAACTCGCTGAGCTCAGGGAAGGCGTGGGAGACCGGCTCGGACACGTGGCCCGTGATGCGGAATTCGTAGCGCATGGGCAGCCGTCCCTCTCTCCCAGTCGCCGCAGCCCGGTCGGGCCCGCCTCGTCCAGGGTGGTGCGCGGCCCGCCCGTGCACATCGCCCGGCCCGGGCGATGCGGGTCGGTCCGGTCCGGGGCGCCAATGGACGTGTCCGGGTGTCGGGACGTATCCGGGTGTGGGGACGTGTCCGGGTGTCGCGGAGTGGAGGTGGGCCGCGTGAGCATGCAGGCCAAGGCCCGTGTGGCGCTGCTGGCGGGCGCGGCGGCGTTCGTCGTCATGGTGGTCTTCGCCGGCCTGCGCGGCATCGTCCTGCTGGCGGTGGGACTGGCCGGGCTGGCCGTCACCGCGGCGGCGCTGTGGCTGTTCCTGGCGCACCGCGGGCCGGTCCGGTGGATCGCCCTGGCCCTCGCGCTGGTGGCGCCCCTCGCCGTGATCGTCTCGTACGTGCGCGCGGAGCTGCTGTGGGTCGTGCTGTGCGCGTCGGCCCTGTGGGGGCTGGCCGTGGGGGCAGGGCGGTCGGCCCTGGCCGACGAGGGGCGCTCCCGCATGCCCGGGTATCCGGCGCGGGCGCCGCAGCACCCCGTCCTGATCATGAACCCGCGGTCCGGGGGCGGGAAGGTCGCCGCGTTCCGGCTGCGGGAGAAGGCCGAGGCGCTCGGCGCCGAGGTGGTCATGCTCGACCCGGACCGCCACGAGGACGTCGCCGAGCTCGCGCGCCGCGCGGTGGACCGCGGGGCCGATCTCGTCGGGGTCGCCGGGGGCGACGGTACGCAGGCCCTGGTCGCCGATGTCGCCGCCGAGCGCGGGGTGCCGTTCCTGGTCATCAGCGCCGGCACCCGCAACCACTTCGCGATGGACCTCGGGCTGGACCGGCGCGACCCGTCGACCTGTCTGGACGCCCTGACCGACGGGGTGGAGCTGCGGGTGGACCTCGGCCGCGTCGGGGACCGCCCCTTCGTCAACAACGCCTCCTTCGGCACCTACGCCGAGGTGGTGCAGAGCCCGGCCTACCGCGACGACAAGATCCGTACGACGCTGAGTCTGTTGCCGGACCTGCTGGCGCGGCACACCGGCCCCCGGCTGACGGTGCGCGCCGACGGCACCACGGTCGAGAACCCGCAGGCGGTGCTGGTCAGCAACAACCCCTACGGCACCGGCGACACGGCGGGCCTGGGCCGGCGCAGCCGGCTCGACGCGGGCGTCCTCGGCGTCCTCGGCGTGAAGGTGGACAACGCCGCCCAGGCCGCGGGCATCATGGGCGGCCGGTACTCCACGGGACTGACCTCGCTGACCGCCCGCGAGGTGGTGGTGGACTCGGACGAGCCGCTCGTGCGCGTCGGGATCGACGGGGAGTCGATCACGATGCCGGCACCGGTTCACTGCCGGGTGGAGCCCGGCGCCCTGCGCGTCCTCGTACCGCGGCACCGGCCGGGCAACCGCGCGGCCGTTCCCCTGGACTGGGCGGGCGTGCGCAGGCTGGCCCTGACGATGGGCCGGGCGGCGGGCCGGAAGCAGCCGGAGC
>NZ_WTFF01000018.1 GCF_019400985.1 Streptomyces bambusae | reverse complement strand
GGCCGGCGGTGGACGCTGCGGCCGCTGGCCGACCCCCGCGGCCGGCTGCGCGAGGCGCTCGGCCTGGCGGCGGGCGGCTGGCTGCTCATCCGGCCGGACGGCTACGTCGCCGCAGCCGGACCGGACCTGACGGAGGCGGCCCTGTCCCGGGCGCTGGCCCCGTTGCGGCTGGGACAGGCCCTGCGGCCCCACCCGGCTTCCGGCGCGCCCCGAGTGGACTGCGCCACCGTCGAGACGTCGACGCGAGTGAGGGAGGGCGCCCGATGACGGCAGAGACGGCAGTGACGGCGAAGGCGACGAGCAAGGCACCCCAGCGGCCCGTGGCCCTGGTCACGGGAGCCACCAGCGGCATCGGGCTGGCCATCGCCCGGGACCTCGGGGCGCGCGGGCACCGGGTGTTCCTGTGCGCGCGGACGGGCGCCGCCGTCAAGCAGACCGTCGAGGACCTGCGCGCCGAGGGCCTGACCGTGGAGGGCACGGCCGCCGACGTACGGGACCGGGCCGACGTCGCGGCGCTCGTCGCCGCGGCCGTCGCCGCGTACGACTCCCCCGTCGGCATCCTCGTCAACAACGCGGGCCGCAGCGGCGGCGGGGCCACCGCCGACATCACCGACGAGCTGTGGCACGAGGTCATCGACACCAACCTCAACAGCGTCTTCCTGCTCACCCGGGAGGTCCTCAACCACGGCGGTCTGAGCCGGGCCTCCTGGGGGCGGATCATCAACATCGCCTCCACGGCCGGCAAGCAGGGCGTCCTGCTGGGCGCGCCGTACTCCGCGTCCAAGCACGCCGTCGTCGGCTTCACCAAGGCCCTCGGCAAGGAGCTCGCGCCGACCGGGGTCACCGTCAACGCGGTCTGCCCCGGCTACGTCGAGACGCCGATGGCGGCGCGGGTGCGCAGCGGGTACGCGGCGGCGTGGGACACGACGGAGGAGTACGTCCAGGAGCAGTTCGAGGCCAAGATCCCGCTGGGCCGCTACTCCACCCCCGAGGAGGTCGCCGGGCTGGTGGGCTACCTGACCACCGACCTGGCCTCGTCCATCACGGCACAGGCCCTCAACGTGTGCGGCGGGCTGGGCAACTTCTGATGTGGCAGGCCGAGGTCGCCGCGCCCGCCGGGATCGTCTACGGACTCCTCGCGGACGCGGCGCGCAGGCCGTTGTACTGCCCGTCGGCGGTGCACGTGGAACGGCTGCCCGGGTCGGACGGGGTACGGGACGAGCTGCAGGTGTGGTGCGTGGCCGGCCTCCTCGACACGGCCGACACAGCAGGCGGGGCCGGGGTGATCGAGGCCGGCGGTGCCGTCGGCGGCCGGGCCGGCGCCGAGGCCGGTGGCGGGGTGCGGGCGGTGGGTGAGCGGCGGGTGCTCGACCCGGCCCGGCGCCGGATCGACTGCGCCGCCGGCACCTGGCAGGTCGACGCGCCCGCCCCCGACCGGGCCCGCGTCACCCTGGCCGGCGGCTCCGCCGCGGCCTGGCACGACGCCCGGGAGCTGCTGGCGCTCGCCGCGCACTGGGAACGGCTCGACGAGCTCGTCCTCACCTTCGAGGACTCCGCCCGCGTGGCCGCCGCGCCCGGGGCGACGTACGAACGCCTCGCCGCGCGTGCCGGCCAGTGGCCCTACCGGGTCTGCCTGCCCGCCTCCGGCCGGATCGTCGGCAAGCGTCCGCAGCCGGCGGACGGACCGCTGGCCGCGCACACCGGGGTGTGGTGCGTGGACGGGGACGGGCTGGTGCGCGTACGGCACAGCGTGGTGCTCCGGCCCGCGGCCCTCGGCGCGCAGGACCCGGGCGCCGTACGTGCGTCCGTACGCCGGGAGCTGGGCCGGCAGAGCCGGGACCTGCTGACGGCGGTCCGCCAGGAGGCCGAGCGGGACGGCCGACGGCTGAAAATCAACGTGGTGTGAGTCACATCTACGCCGTACAACCATTGCCTGATCTCGACGGTCATGGGTAGGCGATATCAGGCTGTGGCGGCAGGCAAGGCGCGTGCCGTACGTACGGAAGCACGGAGCGACAGGGTGATGAACCGCAAGATTCTGGCCACGGCGGCAATGTGTGCCGCTGCCGCGATCGGCGTGACCGGCTGCGGGGACGACAAGGCCAAGGGCCCGGCCGGGCCGGCCGCCTCCGCCACCCCCTCGCCGACGCCGACCCCGGAGCCGTTCGCGGGCATGACCCCGGACCAGATCGCGGACAAGGCCCTGGACACCACCAAGGCGGCCAACTCGCTCAAGGCCAAGGGTTCCTCGATCGAGAAGGGCGAGAAGACCCCGACCGACTTCGACGTGGCCGTCGCCGCGAACGGCGACTGCGAGGGCACGGCCACGATGAAGGGCGCGAACGCGACCGTGCGAAAGGTGGGCACCACCGGCTACATGAAGGGCGACGCGAAGCTGTGGGACACGGTCCTCAAGGAGGACAACGTGCCCGCGGCCCAGCGCACCACGGTCGTCGAGCTCCTCAAGGGCCGCTGGGTCAAGGTGCCCGCCGACGACGCGGGCGAGGAGGACTTCTGTGACACCGACGACCTGACCCAGCCCGCCGAGAAGCAGAAGTCCGGTCTGACCAAGGGCGCGAACGCCGAGGTCGGCGGGAAGAGGACGGTCGTGCTGAGCAAGACCACCCCGGCCGGCGAGACCGTCACCTTCCACGTGGCCGCCGAGGGCGAGCCGTACCTGCTGAAGTTCAGCGTCGAGGGCGGCAAGGACCCGCGGTGGGTGGAGTTCCGCGAGTTCAACGCCCCCGTCACGGTCACCGCGCCCAGCGCCGACGAGACCGTCGACCCGGACAAGCTCCGCGGCTGACCCGCCGGCACGCGCGGTCGAGGGCCCCCAGGCATCGCCCGGGGCCCTCGACCCGGTCGCGGCGGCCTCCTCAGAGCATCACCGGGGAGCCCGAGACGTCCCAGAGGGTGGCCTGCGGGGCCATGGCCGAGGCGTGCCAGGCCGTGACCGTCGCGGGCGGCACCGGCTCGTCCGAGAGCAGGACGTGCCGCAGGGCCGGCATGCGCGAGACACGGGCCGTGTCCACCAGGCGGCCGAAGGCAGAGGGCAGCTGGGTCAGGACCGTCACCCCGTGCTCCACCAGCATCCGGGCGAACTCCCGCGCCTCGGACGCCGTGTCCCGGTCCACGACGACGGCGCGTCCGCCCGACAGCAGCGGGCCCCAGATCTCCCGCATGCCGAGGTCCAGGCTCAGCGAGTGGTAGTACGTCCACACATCGTCCGGGCCGGCCTCCAGCATGGGGACGACCGAGTCCACCCAGGACAGGACGTCCAGGTGCGAGACCGGCTGCACGGCCAGGGCGCGCCCCGGCCGCCCGCCGGACGGCAGGGCCAGGAACGCGGTCCGCTGCGGGAGTTCGCGCCGTACGGCCTGCTCCGGGCGGACCGCGACCACGAACCGGCCGGCCTTGGCCACCGGCACCTCGTCCCGCAGCAGCCCGCTGTCCGAGACGACCATCTCGACCCCGCAGTCGCGCATCAGGAACTCCTGGAGGCCGGCGTTGTGCCCGGGCTCCAGCGGCAGGACGGCCGCGCCCGAGCGCAGCGCGCCGACCACCGCGCCGGCCGACAGGCACGAGCGGGCGGCGCGCACCGCCACCGCCTGGCCGGGGCCGGCCCGGCCGCTCAGCCGGCGCGCGATGTCGTCGGCCAGCAGCTCCAGTTCCAGGTAGGTCGCCGAGTCCTCGGCGTCCTGGGCGGCGACCTGGCCCGGACAGCGGGCGGCCGCAGCAGCGAAGCGGACGTCGATGCGATCGCGGCGCATCGGGCGCTCACCGGCCGGGTCGAGCCCGATCCGGCCGAGCAGCCCGGCCAGATCGGCGGACAACTGGTCGAGCTCCGGACGCTCCGGAGTGGGGTTCATCTGGCCTCCCGGACTCGGGTCGGGTACTCCGGGTCCGATGGTGTCGGGAACGCCCGGAGAAGCACTTGAGTCCCGCCGTACAGGACGGCTCGGGACCTGCTCGGGGCCCGCTCAAGACGGGCTCGACGGGCCGTCCACGGCCGCTCCACGCGGGGTCGAGAGGCGCTCGGGACGCTGTGGCCCACGCCGTGAAGGCGTGCCTACGATTCTCGGGCTCATGCCGCAGCCGCACTCTCCACGCCGTCCGCGGGTGGGCCGACCCTGACCGACTCGGCCCCAACTCGTAGACGCACGCGTATGGAACTGAGCTTTGTGGCTATGGCCCGTCTCGCGAGACTGGACTTGACTGTACTCATGACTCAGAACACGCAGAACACGCAGATCACCCTCGTCATCGGTGGCCACGGCAAGACCGGCCGCCGCGTCGCCGAGCGCCTCACCGCGCAGGGCCGAGCCGTCCGCATCGGTTCCCGCACCGGCGAGCCGCCCTTCGTCTGGGAGGACTCCTCCACCTGGGGGGCCGCGCTGGAGGGTGTGGACCGGGTCTACATCACCTACTACCCCGACCTCGCCTTCCCCGGCGCCGCCGAGCAGGTGGCGGAGTTCTCCGAGTTCGCCGTCGCCAAGGGCGCCCGCCGGCTGGTCCTGCTGTCCGGCCGGGGCGAGGAGGCCGCCGAGGTCAGCGAGAACAACGTCAAGGCCTCCGGCGCCGACTGGACCATCGTGCGCTCCAGCTGGTTCAACCAGAACTTCAACGAGAGCTTCTTCCTGGAGCCCGTCCTGGCCGGCGAGATCGCCCTGCCGACCGGTGACGCCGTCGAGGCCTTCGTCGACGCCGACGACATCGCCGACGTGGTCGTCGCCGCGCTCACCGACGACAAGCACATCGGCAAGACCTACGAGCTGTCCGGGCCGCGCCTGCTCAGCTACAGCGACGTCGCCACCGAGCTGTCCAAGGCCACCGGACGCGACATCAAGTACATCTCGGTGACCAACGAGGAGTACCGCGCGGTGCTCCGCGAGAACGGTCTGCCGGAGGAGTTCGCCGACCTGTTCACGATGATCCTGGACGGGCGCAACGCGCACCTGGTCCACGGTGTCGAGGAGGCCCTGGGCCGCAAGCCCAAGGACTTCGCCGACTTCGCCCGCGAGGCCGCGGCCACGGGCGTCTGGAACGTCTGACCCGCGATCCGCCCCTGTCACCCCGGTCCGGCCGGGCGGCGACTCTGGTACGGCCGCCGCCCGCCGGTGTCCGGGGTGGTGCGGGTACGAGGAGGCCCTGGATGTCCACTACCGAGCCGTCCGGCTCCGGCTCCGCCCCACGCTCCAGCGAGCACGGGCTCGCCGCGCTGCCCGCCCACTACCACGGCTTCGCCCTGATGCACATGGCCATGCGGCGTGACGCGGCACGCCTGCGGGCGGCGGCGCCCGCGTGGCGGGGCACCGGCGCCGAATGGTGGCAGCGGCTGCGCGAGGTGATCGAATGGCACCACACCAGCGAGGACGACGTGCTGTGGCCCGGACTGCGGGCCCGCGACGCCGACTTCGACTCGCAGGCCCGGGAACTGCACGAGGACCACGAGGCGCTGGACGCGGCGATGGCCGCGGTCTCCACGGCGATCGGCCGTGGCGGTGACGGCCTGGTGGTGGCGGCGGCCGACTTCGAGACCGTCCTGCGCGACCACCTGGCCGCCGAGGAGGAGGTCGTCTTCCCCGTCTTCGACCGGCTCGGGGAGCGGGCGTACCTGGCGGAGGAGCGCAAGCTGATCGGGACCGCGCCGATGCGCGTGATGACGTACCTCCAGCCGTGGATGTTCGACGGCGCGCCGCGGGCCTCCGTCGCGCACGTCTCGGCCACCATCCCGCCGCCGGTCCGGCTGGTCGGCGCGACGCTGCTGCGCCGGCGCTACGAGCGCACCGTGAAGGGAATCCTGACGTGAGCCGCACGAGCACGAGCACCCAGTCCGCCACCCTGGTCGCGGCGACGGTCGGCACCGGCCTGATGGCCGGGCTCTACTTCGCCTTCGACATCTCGGTGATGCCGGGCCTCGGGCGCGGCGACGACCACACGTACGTCACCGCCATGCGCAACATCAACGAGGCGATCGACAACGGCCTGTTCGGGCTGCTCTTCCTCGGGGCCTTCCTCGCCACCGGCGTGGCGGCCGCGCAGCAGCAGCGCGGCGGACGGCCCGACGCGGCGCGCTGGGGCTGGCTGGCGTTCGCGCTGTACGGGCTGTCGCTGGCGGTGACCGCCGTGGTCAACATCCCGCTGAACAACCAGCTGGCGAAGGCGGGGCCGGACCTGTCCGCGGCCCGGACCCGCTTCGGCGGCCGCTGGACCAGCGGCAACGTGGTCCGCACGGTGGCCTGTACGGCGGCCCTCGCCGCGCTGGGCCGTGCGCTGACCCTGCACGGCCGCGCGTCGGCCTGACCTGTGTCGGCCTGACCTGTGTCGGCCTGACCTGTGTCGGCCCGACCTGTGTCGGCCTGACCCCGTGTCGGCCTGACCCCGTGTCGGCCCGACCCCACGCCGGTCCGGCCCGCGTCGGCCTGACCCGCGCGGGCCGGGCCCCTGTGAACGGCGCCCGCTCTCTCTTCCGTCCCCCGCGGGAGAGCGGGCGCTTCCACGTGTTTCCCGACCGAGGGAGGATGGGGCGATGGACACCCTGACCGGACTGCTCGAAGGCCCCAAGGCCCGCGGCGCGTTCCTGCTGAAGTCCGTCTTCAACCCCCCGTGGTCGCTGCGGGTGGAGGACCGGGCGCCGCTGTCGGTCGTGACCATGGTGCACGGCGAGGCGTGGCTGCTGCCCGACCACGGCACCCCGGTCCGCATCCGCCCGGGCGACGTGGCGGTGGTCCGCGGCCCCGACCCGTACACGGTCGCCGACTCCCCGGACACCCCGGTCCTGATCACCGTCGGCCCCGAGCAGCGGTGCAGCACCGAGGAGGGCGAGGACGTCACCGAGAGCATGTCCCTGGGCGTGCGCACCTGGGGCGACCCGCTGCAGGACGCCGGCTCGGCGGTGATGCTCAGCGGCACCTACCAGGCGCCGAGCGAGATCGGCCGCCGCCTGCTGAGCGCCCTGCCGACCCTGCTGGTCCGCCCGGCGGAGACCGCCGACACCACGCTGATCACCCTGCTCACCGCGGAGATCGGCAAGGACGAGCCGGGCCAGGAGATCGTCCTGGACCGGCTGCTGGACCTGCTGCTGATCGGCGTACTGCGCGCCTGGCTCGCCGCCCCGGGCAGCGGCGCCCCCACCTGGTACCGGGCGCAGAGCGACCCCGTCGTCGGCCCCGCGCTGCGGCTGCTGCACGAGAACCCGGCCCACGGCTGGACGGTGGAGGAGCTCGCCCTCAAGGTCGGCGTCTCCCGGGCCTCCCTGGCCCGCCGCTTCACCGACGTCGTGGGCGAGCCCCCGGTCGCGTACCTGACGGGCTGGCGCCTGGCCCTGGCCGCCGACCTGCTGCGCGAACCGGACGCCACGGTCGCGGGCGTGGCCCGGCGGGTGGGCTACAGCTCGGCGTTCGCACTGTCGGCGGCGTTCAAGCGGGTCCGCGGCATGAGCCCGCAGGAGTTCCGCACGGGTATCCGCCCCACCGCCCCGGAGCCGACCACGCTGCCTCCGAGAACGGTGGTCCTGCCGGCGCGGTAGGGGCGCCCGACTACACAGAGCGTGGCCTGAGGCTACCCCTCCTTACACCGGAGGCACCGCACCCCAGCCGCGGGCGACCGCCGTGATCACCAGGGATTCCGAGGCCAGCCAGCGGCCCTCGTAGACCGGGTCCACCGGGGGCGGCTGCGGGGGGTGCAGCGTGGCGGTGAAGGTGCCGTCGGGGCGGAGGGCGAGGGTGGCGTCGCGAAAGCCCAGCCAGGTCGACGTCGCCGGGTACCAGGCCTTGTACGTCGCTTCCTTCGCCGAGAAGAACAGCCGCTCCCAGGGCGTGGCCGGGTCCGCCGCGGACAGCTCCGCCAGGTGCGCGCGCTCGGTGTCCGAGGCGATCAGGGACAGCACGCCCGGCGGCAGCGGTCCGGCCGGCTCCGCGTCGATGCCCAGGGCCGCGGTGTCGCGGGCGTGGGCGGCCACCGCCGCACGGTAGCCGTCGCAGTGGGTGATGCTGCCGACCACGCCGTCCGGCCACGCCGGGGCCCCGCCCGGCCCGGGCAGCAGCGCGACCGGGCGCCGCCCCAGCTGGGACAGGCAGCGCCGGGCGCAGGCGCGGGCGGTGGCGAACTGCCGGCGCCGGCGCGCCCGCCGGCCCGCCATCAGGGCGGCCTCCGCCGGGAACAGCGGGGCGGGCGCCGCGTCGTCGAAGGCCTCCGACGACGTGACGCCCGGGGGGAGGAGCTGCTCGATCATCGACGGTCCCCGTCAGCGGGACGAGAGCTCGGCCACCGCGGCGACCACCGGGAGCGGGCGCTCCAGCGGCAGCATGTGGCCGGTGTCCGGGACCGTCTCGAAGCGGGCGGCGGGCAGCACGTCCGCCAGCGTCCTCGCCAGCGCGATGTCGATGACCTTGTCCTGGTCGCCGTGCAGCACGACCGCCGGGACGCGGACCGGGGCCAGCGCCTCGCGGACGTCCCAGCCGCGCGTGCAGCGGAAGAAGTCCGCCCGCACCCGCGGGACGGTGGCGGAGAACAGCTGGCGGTTGATCTCCCGGGCCCACCGGTCGGCGTGCGGGGACATGGTGTTGGCGCCCAGGAGCTTGCGGCCCAGGGCGGGGCGGGACAGGGCCCAGGTGAAGAAGGCGCTGCCCATCATCTTGACCTCGCTGTCGGGGGTGTCCTGGCCGTGCGCCGCCGTGCCGAGCAGCACCAGCCCGCGCAGCCGCGCCGCCTCCGGGTGGTGCGCGGCGTACGACAGGGCCGCGAAGCCGCCGCCCGAGTGGCCCACGACGACCGCCTCGCGCGCCGCGGTCTCCCCGAGGACGGCCGCCAGGTCGGCGCCGAGCCGTTCCACCGACAGCGGCGAACGGCCCAGGGTGGAGGCGCCGTGGCCGCGCTGGTCGTACAGCACCACCCGGTACCCCGCCCGGATCAGCCGGTCGGCGACGGTGCCCCAGGCACGGCGCGAGTGCGCCCAGCCGTGCACCAGGACGGCGTCGCCGGCCGGGGCAGGACCGGCGAGCGGGGCCAGGACGGTGACGGCCAGCTCCGCGCCGTCGTCCGTACGGACCGTCGTCTCCCGGGTCGCCTCGGCCACGGCGGTCATGCGCGCTCTCCCGCCGACAGACGCCGGTCGAGCGACTCGAACGCCGCCAGGGTGCCGCGCGAGTGCTCCGCGCCCAGGTCCGCGACCTTCGACAGCAGCTTCAGCCAGCCGTGCGGGCGCGCGCTGAAGTGCATGGCCAGGCGGGTGCGGCCATCGCCGAGCGGCTCCAGGGTGAAGGTGCTCGGCCCGCGGAAGACCCCGTCCACGTACTCGATGTCCAGCCGGCGGCCCGGCTCGACGGCCGTCGTACGGGCGGTGAAGCGCAGCTTGAGCCCGCCGTTGTCGACGCCCTTGGTGTGCACCGTGACCCCGACCTCGCCGCCGACCGCGTCGGGGGAGCCGGAGACGGTGGTGAACGTGTTGTGCGGGACCCACCACTGCTTGGCGCCGCGGAACTCGGCGACGAGTGCGTCCCAGACGGCGGCCGCCGGGGCGTCGATCACCGCCTCGTCGATCAGGTCGTACGTGGTCATGCCGGTCCTCCTGCGGAAAAAGGGGAGGCGGCGGGGGCGGGGTCCCTCATCCCCACCCCCGCCGCCGGGATTCACGCGTCCGGTCGGGGCTGTCAGGTGAAGATGCCCTGGCCGGGGGTGAAGATGTTGGTCGGGTCGTACTTCTTCTTGGCGTAGGCGAAGGCCGACCAGCGGTTGCCGTAGTGGGCCTTCCAGTCCGCCTGCGTCATGTTCGGGATGGAGCCCACCAGGTAGCGCTTGGCGCCCATGGAGCGGGCGATGTCGTACAGGCGGCGGTTCTGGTCGAGCATGGCCTGGATGCCGGTGTCCCCCGGGTTGGGGAAGCGCAGCAGGTCGAAGAGGTAGCCGACGGACTCGGCCGGCTGTACCGCCAGGGGGCGGCGGATCTTCGAGGTGTAGTACGGGTAGAAGAGCAGGAACCCGCCGCCGAGGGAGTCCGCGTTCAGCTCCTGCTCGACCAGCTTCATGAACGTCTTGGTCTTGGACGCCGGCAGGAACATGCTCAGCCACGGCTTCGGCGTGTACCAGTGCCCGCTGGACTTCAGGTACGCCTCGTAGGCGTCGAGGCGGAACATGTAGTCGCGGAACGAGACGTCCTCGATGACCGCGTCGGCGCGTACGTCGTGCAGGTCGGCCAGGAGCCGGTCCCGGTCCGGCGGGGTGGTGTCGTAGTTGGCGCCGACCTCCATCTTGTAGCGCCAGCCCGAACCGTCCGCCTTCTGCAGCATCTCGCCCGCGTGGACCTGGAAGCGGCCCTCGGCCATGACCTTCTCGGAGTCCGCGAGGTACGTCTCCAGGTCGGCGTAGAAGAGGCTGAAGATGACCGACCGCTTCGGCGCCGGGACCAGCTTGACGTTGACCCGGACGATGATGCCGACCTGGCCGGCGCCCGCCATGGCCGCGTTGAACAGGTCCGCGCGCAGCCACGGGGTGGCCGTGACCAGCCTGCCGTCGGCGGTGACGATGTCGATGGCCTGCACGGTGTCGACCATCAGGCCGTGCTTCTGCACCGTGCCGCCGATCCCGCCGACCGACAGGGTGCCGCCGACGGAGATGTACAGGTAGTCCGGCAGCGCCGGCGGGGTCTTGCCCAGCGCCAGGGTGGCGTCGGTCAGCTGGCCCCAGGTGACGCCGGACTCGACCACCGCGTAGTCGTTGCCGATGGACAGGATCTTCGAAAGGCCCTTGGCGTCGATGGAGATGCCGCCGGGCACCCGCGCCTGTCCGTACACCGAGTGGGACTCGATGTCGGTTCCGGTGCCGCCCTGGCCGTTGACGGCGACCTTGATGCCGTTGACCCGGGCGTAGTTGACGATGGTGACGATGTCCTGGACGCAGCCGGGCCGCAGGACCGCCCACGGCTTGGCGTTGTCGAAGAAGTGGCCGAAGTCGTGGCTGAAGGCGTCCACCGTGGCGGGGGACGTCTCCAGGGTGCCGACCAGGTTCGGCACCGGGACGATGTCCCGCTTGCCGGCCTCCGCGGCCGTCGCCCAGGTCTGGTTGGCGGCGTTCCAGCCGACGACGGCGACGGCGGCCACCGCCGCGCCGCGCAGCAGACCGCGCCGCGACGGCTGGGCGGCAGCGCCGGCGGCAGTGGGGCCGGCCGTGGTTCTCGGGGTAGAGCTCATCTGCGTGCGTCTCCCAATTCCTACTGGTGGCGTACCGGCTCGGGCGTGTGCACCCGCGAGGCGAGCTGGTACTCGCTCAGGTCGAACCGCTTGGTGGCGCGACGGAAGCGCCAGGTGTACGTCGGCCAGATCGACGGGTTGCGGCCGCTGGCGTCCAGGTACCAGCTGTTGCAGTTCCCGGCGTTCCACACGGTGCCGTCGAGCTTGGCGTCCAGCGCCTCGTTCCAGGCGTCCTGCGCCTCGCGGCGCACCTCCACGCTGGCCAGGCCGCGCTTGTCCATCTGCTTCAGCGCGTCCAGCAGGTACTGGATCTGCGCCTCGATCATCACGACCTGCGAGGAGTGGCCCAGCGTGGTGTTCGGGCCGAGCAGCATGAACAGGTTCGGGAAGCCGGCCACGGTCGTGCCGCGGTGCGCGGCCATGCCGTTGCCGTCCTTCCACGCCTCGCGCAGCGCGAGGCCGCCCCGGCCCCAGATCCGCCGTGCCACGGGCCGGTCCGTCGCCTGGAAGCCCGTACCGAGGATGATGGTGTCGACCTCGCGCTCGGTGCCGTCCCGGGTGACGATCGAGGTGGCCCGCACCTCGGCGATCGCGTCGGTGACGAGGTCCACGTTGGGCTGCTGGATCGCCGGGTACCAGGCGTTGGAGAACAGCAGCCGCTTGCAGGCCATCACGTAGTCGGGCGTCAGCTTCGCCCGCAGGGCCTCGTCGGGGACCGACTTCTTCAGGTGGTCCGAGGCCATCTTCTGCATCTTGCCGGCGACCTTGGGGCGGGCCATGACGAAGGCCAGGATCTCCCGGCCCCACATGTTGAAGTTCCGCCGGAAGCTCTGGTAGCCGGGCAGGGAGCGCAGCAGCTTCGCCTGGAGCGGGCTGGTGGGCTTGTCGTTCTTGGGGCCGATCCACGGGGGCGTGCGCTGGTAGAGGTCCATGCGTCCGACCTCGGGCTGGATCTTCGGCACGAACTGGATGGCGCTGGCGCCCGTACCGATCACGGCGACGTTGCGGCCCGTGAGGTCGTGGTCGTGGTCCCACTGCGAGGAGTGGAAGATCTTGCCCTCGAAGGACGTGATGCCCTTGATGTCGGGGACGGCCGGCTCGCTCAGGTAGCCCGTGCCCGTCACCAGCACCTGCGCGGTGTACTCGCCCTGCGAGGTCTCGATGCGCCAGTGGCGCTCGCCCTCGTCCCAGCGGGCCGCGAGCAGCTCGTGCCCGAAGCGGATGTGCGGGCGTACGCCGAAGCGGTCGGCGACGTCGCGCAGGTAGGCGTACAGCTCGTCCTGCTTGCCGAACGTGGACTTCCAGTTCGGGTTCCTGGCGAACGAGAAGGAGTACAGGTGGGACATGACGTCGCACGCACACCCCGGGTAGCTGTTGTCGCGCCAGGTGCCCCCGACCTCGTCGGCCCGCTCGAACACCAGGAAGTCGTCGATGCCCGACTGCAGCAGGCGCACGGCGGTGCCCAGGCCGGAGAAGCCCGTGCCGATGACCGCGACCCGCAGGTGCCGGGTCGGGCCGCGGCCGCCGGGGGCCGGTTCGGCGGCCGGGCGGGCCCCGCCGTCCGTGGCCGGTTCGAGAATGCTCGTCACGTCGGCCTCCTTCAGCGGCGCGTGATGGTGACGCGGAAGTTGTTGAAGAACTTGTCCTCGAGCGTGTACGCGAAGATGTCCAGGTAGCGCTCGAAGCGGGCGACGACCTCCTCGCCCTCCATGGCCACGGCCTCGTCACGGCGCTCGGCGAGCAGCACCAGCCAGGCGCGGCAGGCCATCGCGAACGACTCGCGCTCGTTGACGATCTCGTCGATCTCGAAGAGGCCCTCGGCGGCGGCGCTCAGCTCGCTCAGGTGCGGGATGTGGCAGCCCTCGAACTCGGAGCGCTGGAGGAACTTCAGGTCGTCGAGCAGCGCGCGGTTCATCGGCAGCGCCTCGGCGGTCATGGTGTGCAGCACGAACTTGCCGCCCGGGTTGAGGGCGTTCGCGACCTGCTGGAAGAAGAAGCGGTAGCGCTTGGTGCGCTCCTTCGGCGGCAGGTTGGAGGAGACGAAGTGCTCCAGCGCGTTGATGCAGAACGCCGCGTCGTACTTCTCGCTGTCGTCGGCGACCTTGTAGTCGGCCCAGCTCTGCACGAGCGTGGTGATCTTCGGGTTGCCCAGGCCGTCGATGAAGGCTTCCTGGGTGCGGGACAGGGTCAGGCCCACCCCGGCCTCCGCGCCGTGGACGGTGGTGAGGCGGTTGAGCATCGTGCCCCAGCCGCAGCCGATGTCCAGCACGCGCTTGGCGTCGCCGCCGGCCTGGACGCCCGCGAGCTCCGCGAACTTGTCGAGCTTGCGCTCCTGGGCCTCGTCGAGGGTGGCGACGAGGTCCTCACCCTCCTCCCAGTACCCGCCGGAGTACATCATCGTGGGGCCCAGCAGCAGCCGGTAGAAGTCATTGCTGACCTCGTAGTGGTGCCTGATCGCGTCGACCTCGGGGTCCACCGACTTGGGGGCGACCGTTGTCATCCTGTGGTCCTCATTTCCTGTCCGGCTCGGGCAGTGCCGCGTCTTCGCGCCGCGTGGGACGTACCGCGTGGAATTGCCGCGTGGGACGTACCGCGGGGAATGTGCCGCGTTCGGGGTGGTGCCGCGTTTGAATTCGCGTCGAGGAAACCCGATGCCCCGCAAGGCGGGCGCAAGACGGCCGGAACGGCGGTGGCGGCGGGAGCGGGTGTGCGTGTTGCGCCTTCCTTGCGGGGGCGGGGTTTTCATCACTTCCGAAAACACATCACGCACCGCCGAGTTGCACTGCCGAGAGAGGACCGACCCCATGTCGCTGCCCACCATCGAAGAACTGGCGAGCCAGCTCGAGGCCGTTTCGGGTGCCGCAGAGGTCAGCCCCGACGCCCCGCTCCAGCACATCGCGGACGTCGACTCGCTGGACCTGATGGAGTGGCTGTACGGCTTCCAGAACCAGTACCCGCACATTCCGGCCGACGAGTCGCTCTTCGCCGACCTCGACGACACCACCACGCTGCGTGACGTGTACGCGAAGATCGTCGAGCTCGTTCCGGCACAGGCGTAAGGCGGGCCAGCCACGTGACCGGCTTCGACATCACCGGGTGGGGCATGTCCGTACCCGAGCGCATCGTCACCAGTGCGGAGCTCGCGGAGCGTTTCGGCGTGGACGAACACTGGGTCGTCAGCCGCTGCGGCATCCGCGAGCGGCGAGCGGTGGACCCGGGTCAGACGACCGCCTCCCTGGCCGTCGAGGCCGGCCGGCGCGCGCTGGACAAGGCGGGCCTGACCGGCGCCGACATCGCCCACCTCATCGTCGCCACCGCCACGCCCGAGCAGCCCTCGCCCGCCACGTCGGCGTTCGTCCACCACGAGCTCGGCATCGCCGGGAGCGCGCACGACGTCAACTCCGAGTGCGCCGGCTTCGTCTACGGGCTCGTCTCGGCCATGGCGCTGATCGCCATCGACCCGCGGCCGATCCTGCTGATCGGCTCCGACACCCACACCCTGACCGCCAATCCGGCGGACCGGGACCTGTCCATCCTCGTCGGCGACGGCGCGGGCGCCATCGTGCTGCAGCCGGGCGCCGAGAACCGGGTCAAGGCCTGGAACCTGGGCGCGGACGGCTCCTGCACCGGCTCCCTGAAGGTGCTGGCCGGCGGCAGCCGGATGCCGACCACCGAGGAGACGGTGAAGGCGGGTCTGCACTACGCGCAGATCAACGGCAACGAGATCTACCTCAACGCCGTGCGCTACACCGTCCGCACCGTCCGCGAGACGCTGGAGAGCGCCAAGGTGGACGCGGCGGACGTGGACCACGTCGTCCCGCACCAGGCCAACATCCGGATCATCAACTCGATCCTGTCCCACACCGGCCTGCGGCCCGAGGCCCTGATCACCAACCTCCAGAAGTACGGCAACACCGCGTCGGCGTCGATCCCGATCGCGCTGACCGAGGCCCTGGAGGCGGGCCGTATCACGGCGGGCGACAAGGTCCTGCTGGCCGGCTTCGGCGCCGGCATGACATGGGGTTCGATCCTGATGGAGTGGGGCGGTGTCGCGGCATGAGCAAGAACAGCGCGGGTGAGCGCCCGCAGTCCCCGGTCGCGCTGGTCACCGGCGCCTCCGGGGGGCTGGGCCAGGCCCTCGCCCTGGAGCTGGACGCGCTCGGCTGCCGGGTCGCGGTCCACTACAACAGCTCGCGGGACGCGGCGCTGGCCGTCCAGGAGAAGCTGACCAACGAGTCGGTGCTGGTCACCGGGGACGTCGGCTCCTGGGAGGCCACGCAGAAGCTGTACGAGGAGATCTCGGCGGCGCTCGGCCCGGTGGACGTGCTGGTCAACAACGGCGCGATCCGCAAGGACAGCCTGATGGCCATGCAGAACCCGGCCGACTGGGCGCAGGTCATCCAGACCAACCTCATCGGGTCCTTCCACACGGCGCGCGTGTCCGTCCCGTACATGCTGCGCAAGCGGTGGGGCCGGATCGTCAACATCGTCTCGCCGTCGGGCATCATCGCCACGTCCGGCCAGACGGCGTACTCGGCCTCCAAGGCCGGCCTGATCGGCCTCACGCGGACCCTCGCGGCGGAGTGCGGCCGGCGCGGGGTGACCGTGAACGCCCTCTCCCCGGGCTTCATGATCACCGGCATGACGCAGGACCTGCCCGACCGGGTCAAGGAGGGCATGGAGGACAAGGCCCCGATCCCCCGGTTCGTCACGGTCGAGGAGGTCGCGCGCAGCGTGGGCCTGTTCCTGGACCAGGACTGCATGACGGGCCAGGTCGTCAGCATCGACTCGGGCGTCTCCATCACCTGATCCCCACCGCCCGTTCCCTTCCCCCCACCCGGCCCCGGCCGCCCACCCCCCTTGGGCGGCCGGGGCCAACTGGCGCGCCCGCCGGGCCGCGTACGTGGTGGTGCCTCGCGCCCTATCCTGGCCCGGTGGAAAGGGGCCCCTCGATGGCTGACGTCACCATCCGCATCGCCGCGGAAGCCAAGGACCGTCTCACTGCGGTGGCTGCCGCCGAGGGGCTGTCGCTACGGGACTACCTGATCCAGCTGTCTCAGCGCCCGCCCAGGCCGTCCGCTCCCGTCGCTCTGCCCGCTCCCGTCGTGTCTTCCGAGCAGGCCCTGGCGGCACTGTTCGCCTGGAGCGGGTACGCGCCGACGCCGAGCGAGGAGGCGGAGATCGACCGCGAGCTGGAGCGGCGGATCGCGAAGGCGATGGGCCGGTAGTCGTCAGGGATTCCGTCCTGCTGGCAGCAGAGTTCTACCGGCGGTAGAATCGCTCCCATGAGCAGCAGCAAGCCCACCAGCGTCAAGACCACCGAGGCCGTCCGGGACCGGCTGCGCATACTGGCGCAGGAGAGCGGTACCACCATCACCGAGCTCCTTGAGCAGCTCGCCCAGAGTCGGCTGACCGAGGCCGAGCAGGAGCAGCGGGCCATGGAGGCCGCCGCCGAGCTGGGGCTGGAGTACACGGACGGGCTCCAGCAGGCCGGTCGGTCCGCCTGGGAGCGCATCCGTGCCCACCAAGAGGGCGCGGCTGCGTGAACGTCACCGCCGTCTTCGACCACACCGCTCTGACGGCCCTGTACCAGGCTGACGAGTTCTTCGCCGGAGTTTACGTCGAGGCCTCGCGTGGCGGCGGGCGCGTGTTGGTCCCGGCGCTCTCCGTGCTCGCGGCGGAGCGCCTGACACCTGGGGCAGGCACCCATGCCGCGCGCCTGCGGTTCGCCGAGACCGTCCCGTTCACCGCGGCCCACGCCCTGGACGCCGCGTCCTGGCCAGGGGTGGACTGGGCCGTCGCCCACCCGGCGGCCATCGCCTGGCAGGCCGCGAAGGACGGTGAGCCGGTCACCGTCCTGTCGCTGAGGCCCGACCTGTACGAGGGGACCGGCATCCAGCCGCTCGACCCGTCATAGCCCCGAGGCGGGAGACGGGGACTACGCCACCCGCCGGTGCGTCGTGCAGCCGTGGTCCGACAGTGAGCACGGTTGGGGGGCCGCCGCTCGGTCGACTTCGAACGTGCCCATCAGGACCGGGTCGACGTACGTGAAGGGGCGCAGGGGGCGGCGGGGTTCCGGGGTGCGCAGGAGGGCCAGGTAGGCGGCCTCTGTTTCGGGGGCCGGGTCGATGCCCAGTTCCTCCGCCAGGACCTCGCGCAGCTGCTGGTAGCTGCGCAGTGCCTCCGCCCGGTTGCCGGCGCGGGTGTGCGCCGCCATCCGGCAGCGGTACGCGCTTTCGCGGAACGGGGCCCGGCGCACCGCCTCCTCCGCGTAGCGCAGGGCGTGGTGCTCGTCGCCGAGGGCGGAGGAGGCCAGGCTCGCCGTCTCCAGGGCCTTCAGGCGCAGTTCCTCCAGCTGCTCGCGCATCGCGCACACCCACTCGCCCTCGTGCGAGGGCAGGAACGAGCCGCGCAGGTTCGACACCGCGCCGGCCGCCAGCTGCTGGGCCACCGCGTACGCGCCCTCCGCGTACGCCTCACCCGCCTCCGCCACCGCGGCCTCCGCGCACTCCACGTCCACCGCCACGTCCTGCGGCAGCCGCAGCACGTACCGGCCGCCCTGCGCGACCAGCGGTGTCGTGCCCGGCTGGTCCTGCGGGGTCGTCACGAACGTACGGACCCGGCTCACCACACTGCGCAGCGCCGAGGCCCAGGTGTCCGGCAGCCCCTCGGGCCACACGGTTTCGGCCAGCTGGTCGCGGTCCGTGCCCGTGGTCCGCTCGATCAGCAACCGGGCGAAGGCCACCTGCGCCTGGGCGCTGGAGAGGTGCTGCGGCGGAGCTCCGTCCGGCTCGATCGTGACAAGACCTACGAGTCTGATCAGCACTATGCACTCTCCGAAAACGGTCGGCTTCCGGCCGTGTCCCCCTAGTTCGTGCGGTTTCGAAGATACCCGCGCCACTTCTTTGCATGTCAACGGCCGATGGACCGCCACGCCCCGCATTCGAGCGGGAATCCATCGCCGCGCGGCTCCCGCACAGGGATGCCCCAGGGACTCCTCTTGCGCTGCTATTGCGCCCCCCGAGCCTTAATGGAATTCCACTAGAGCCCGGCCGGAAAAACGGCGGGGCACCGATGGAGTTCCGGGTCCGCCGGACGTTTGCCGATGAGGAGAAGCTCGTGAACGCATCCGCTGCCTGGGCCCGCCTGGAGCCGAAGTTCGCCTACTTCCGCAAGCGGGTCGCCGAGCTGGAGTACGAGCCGGCCCGCAAGAACAGCTTCGTGGCGTACACCGCCGAGCGTGATTCGGCCTACGCCGACCAGGACGGCCAGCGGCTGCTGATGATGTCCGGTTACAGCTACCTCGGCCTCGCCGGCGACGAGCGGGTCGTCTCCGCCGCCAAGGCCGCCGTCGACCGCTACGGCACCGGCAACCACGGCGTGCGCGCCCTGGCCGGCAGCACCCCGCTGCACGAGGAGCTGGAGGCCGAGGTCGCCAAGTTCGCCGGCCGCGAGCAGGCCCTGGTCTTCGGCTCCGGCTACGCCGTCAACACCGGCGTCATCGGCGGACTCGTCGGCCCCGGCGACACCGTCTTCATCGACAAGTACGACCACGCCAGCATCGTGGACGGCTGCAAGCTCTCCGGCGCGAGCGTCGTCCGCTTCCGCCACAACGACGTCGCCCACCTGGAGCGCCGCCTGGCGAGCACCCCCGACACCGGGGTCCGCCTGGTCATCGTCGACTCCGTCTACTCCATGGACGGCGACATCGCCCCGCTGGTGGAGCTGCGCAAGGTCTGCGACGCGCACAACGCCCTGCTGATGGTGGACGAGGCCCACGCCCTCGGCGTGATCGGCGCGACCGGCCGCGGCATCGAGGAGCACTTCGACCACGAGGTGAAGGTCGACGTCAAGGTCGGCACCCTCTCCAAGGGCATCCCGTCCATGGGCGGCTGGGTCGCCGGCCCCGCCGAGCTCATCCAGCACCTGAAGTACGCCTCCCGCCCCTTCCTCTTCTCCGCCGCCCTCGGCCCGGCCCAGGCCGCCGCAGGACTGGAGTCCCTGCGGATCCTCCAGCGCGAGCCGTGGCGGGTGGAGTTCATCCAGCGCGAGTCCGAGCGCTTCCGCGGCCTGCTGCACGCCGCCGGCATCTCCACCGTCGACAGCGAGACCGCCGTCGTCCCGGTCATCGCCGGCTCCGACGACGCCGCGTACGACTTCGCCACCATCTCCCGCAAGCACGGCGTGATCGGCCTGCCGGTCGTCACCCCGGCCGTGCCCAACGACCTGGCCCGGCTGCGCATCGCCATCACCGCGCGGCACACCGTGTCCGACATCGACTTCGCCGCCGACGCCTTCATCAAGGCCGCGCGCGAGTGCCGGATCATCTGACGCCGCCGCCGGCCCGCCGCCCACCACCACGTCAGGGAAAGCAGGGAGCAGACATGCCTGGACCGTCCAGGGGCAGTTCGGCGCAGCCGCCCGTCGCCATCACCGGCATGGGCGTGGTCACCCCCGGCGGGTGCACCCCGGACGAGCTGTGGAGCACGCTGCGCGCGGGCCGCTCCACCGCGGCCGAGCTCACCCACATCGACCTCAGCCGGCACCGCGTACGGATCGGCTGCCGGGTCCGGGGCATCGAGGCCGTCGCCGGCCTCGTACCGCCCAAGGAGGCCCGGCGGATGGACCCCTTCGCCCACTACGGCACCGCCGCCGCGCTCGCCGCCCACCTCGACGCCGGCTCCCCGGCCGCCGAGGCCGGGCGCACCGCGATCGTCGTCGGCAACGCCGTCGGCGGGCGGGCCACCAGCGACCTGGAGTCCGCGAACTTCACCACCGGCGGCCCCGCCAAGGTCAACCCGCTGATGCCGCTGATGACGATGCCCAACGCGGCCGCCGCCCAGATCGCCATGCGGCTGGGCTGGACCGGGCCCGCGCTGACCCTCGCCAACACCTGCGCCTCCGGGGCCGACGCCATCGGGCACGCGCTGATGCTGCTCCAGACCGGCCGCGCCGACGTCGTCGTCGCCGGCGGCTGCGAGCACACCCTCACCCCGGTCACCCTGGCCGGCTTCGGCAACCTCAGCGCCGTCAGCTTCCGCAACGACGACCCCGAGCACGCGTCCAGGCCCTTCGACGTGGACCGCGACGGGTTCGTGATGGGCGAGGGCGCCGGGTTCGTCGTACTCGAACGGCTGGCGGACGCGACGGCCCGCGGGGCCCGGACGTACGGGCTGCTCGCCGGGTACGCCGCCACCGCCGACGCCCACCACCTGGCCATGCCGCTGCCCGACGGCGCCGGCGCGGCCGCCGCGATGGCCGGCGCCATCGCCGACGCGGGACTGGCCCCCGAGGACATCGTGCACGTCAACGCGCACGGCACCTCCACCCCGTACAACGACCGCTCCGAGGCGGCCGCCCTGGCCAAGGTGTTCGGCACCGCCCAGCCGCCGGTCACCGCGCCCAAGTCGGTCATCGGCCACCTCATCGGCGCCGCCGGCGCCGTCGAACTCATCGCCACCGTGCAGGCCATGCGGCACTGCGAGGTGCCGCCCACCGCCAACCACGAACAGCTGGAGCCAGGAATGGACATCGACGTCGTCCACGGCGACGCGCCGCGCACCGTGCGCCCCGGACCCGCCCTCTCGAACTCCTTCGGGTTCGGCGGCCACAACGCCTCCGTGGTGGTGATGCCGGTATGACGCTGCTGTCGCTGCCCACCCCGGTCCGTACGGTCACCGTCACCGAGCCCGAGATCACCGACTACCGGGGCGCCGCCCGCCGCGGACTGCCCACGGCCCGCCCCGGCCAGGCCTCCCCGGTCCACACCTTCGTCCTCGCCCACACCGTCGCCGAGGAGACCGTCGCCGCGCTGACCGCGGCCGAGCCGGGCCCGGTGTCCGTGGTCCACCTCGGCCAGGACATCCGCACCGAGCGGCCCGTCCGCCCCGGCGAGCAGGTCACCGTCTCCCTGGACGTGCTGGGCATCCGCAAGGAGCCGCGCGGCGCCCGGATCGCGCTGCGGGTGCAGCTGTTCGGCGAGGACGGGCCCCGGCCCTTCGCCGAACTGGTCATCTCCGCGCTGCTGGTGGGCGCCACCCTGCTGGAGCCCTTCGGCGACATCACCGGCGGCCCGGCCGTCCCCGCCCCGGCCGGCGCGGGCGAACCGCAGACCGCCGTGCACGAGCTGACCTGCGACTGGATCAGCACCTACGCCCATGCCTCGGGCGATCTCAACCCCATCCACCTCGACGAGGACGCCGCCCGCTCGGCCGGCTTCGAGACGGTCATCGCGCACGGCATGAGCGTGGTCGCGCTGGCGGTGGAGGAAGCGGTCGACCGCTTCGCGGGCGGCGACTCCGCCCGGGTCCGCGGCCTCGGCTGCCGCTTCTCCGCCCCCGTGCCGCCCGACATCCCGCTGGAGATCGCCCTCCAGCCCGACGCCGAGGCCCGCGTGGTCCGCTTCACCTGCAAGACGCCCAAGGGCGCGGCGGTGAAGTCGGGCTGGATCGAGCTCGGTGTTCCCGCAGGGGGTGCGTGATGGCCGCGCCGCAGCAGAACCGGGGGCCGGGCTCCGCCCAGGCCGAGGGACCGGCTGCCGCCGAGGTGGTGTCGGGCTCCGCCCGGGCGCTGTCCGGCTCCGCCGGGAACGTGTCCGGCTCCGCCGGGACTTCTTCGGGCTCCGCCCTCCCGGGGCTCCGCCCCGGACCCCGCGCCTCAAACGCCGGCGGGGCTGAAAGATCGGGGCTCCGCCCCGGACCCCGCGCCGCAAACGCCGGCGGGGCTGAAAGATCGGGGCTGCGGTCCGGTGCGGCCGCCGGTGGCAGCGGCGGGGCTGAAGGATCGGGGCTGCGGTCCGGTGTGGCCGCCGGTGGCAGCGGCGGTGTGGAGCCGTCGCTCGGCATCGTGGGTGGGTTCCTGACCCAGGTGCGCGACCGGCCGCACGCCGTGGCGCTGCTCTTCAACGGGGAGGAGACCACCTACCGCGAGCTGTACGAGCTCGCCGGGGAGGAGCGGGACCGGCTCGCCCGGCTGGAGCTCGACCCCGGGGAGCCGGTGGGCGTCCTGGCCGACAAATCGCCCGACGCCGTGGCGCTCGTACTGGCCTGCCTGCTGGCCCGGCGGCCGCTGCTGCTGCCGTCGCCGGCCCTCGCCGACACCCTGCTCGCCGACCTCTTCGCCCAGGCCGGATGCCGGTACGTGCTCGCCCCCGGCGGCGCACCGGGCCGGGTCGCGCCCAACCCGGACGTGGCCGCCCAGCCGCTGCCGGCCGACGAGGCCGCCGAGGTGGCGTTCATGCTCACCACCTCCGGATCGACCAGCCTGCCGAAGATCGTCCCGCTCGGGCGGGACGCCGTGGACCGGTTCGCCGCCTGGGCCGGGCCGGCGTTCGGGATCGGCCCCGACCGGACCGTCCTCAACTACGCCCCCCTCAACTTCGACCTCTGCCTCCTCGACGTCTGGACCACCCTGGCCCGCGGCGGGCGCGTGGTCCTGGTCGACCCGGCGCTCGCCGCCCACGGCCGGCACCTGCTCGACCTGGTCTCCCGCCACGACGTCCATGTCGTCCAGGCCGTGCCGATGGCCTTCGGACTGCTCCAGGACGCGGCCGCGAAGACCGGCGCGACCTTCCCCGGCGTCGACCACGTGATGTTCACCGGGGACGCCGTCCCCGACCGCACGTACGCCGTCCTGCCCACGCTCTTCCCCAAGGCCCGCATCCACAACATCTACGGCTGCACCGAGACCAACGACAGCTTCGTCCACGAGGTCGACACGTCCGCGACCAGCTTCCCGCCCGTTCCCATCGGGCGCCCGCTGCCCGGCGTCGAGGCCCTCGTCCTCGACCCGGACACCGGGGCCGTCGTGGACGGACCCGGCAGCGGCGAACTGTTCGTCTCCACGCCCTTCCAGACCCGGGGCTACCTCGACCGGACCCGCCACGCCGACAAGTTCACCGGGCACCCGCTCGGCCTGGACGACCGCCGCTGGTTCCGCACCGGCGACCTCGTACGGCGCGACGGGGCCGGCACCCTGCACCTGACCGGGCGCACCGACTTCCAGGTCAAGGTCCGCGGCGTCGCCGTCAACACCGCCGAGATCGAACGGGTCCTCCAGGAGCACCCCGACGTGCTGGAGGCCGGAGTGGCCGCCGTACCCGACCCGATCGCCGGCAAGAAGCTCGTCGCCGGCGTCCGCCGCGCCCCCGGCTCCGACCTGACCGTCCTGGCCCTGCGCGGGCACTGCGCCCGCCACCTGCCGCGGGCCGCCGTACCCACCCAGCTGACCCTCACCGAAGCACCGCTGCCGAAGACGGCCACCGGGAAGGTCGACCGCAAGGCGCTCGACCGGCTCGAACCGATCGCGCCGGCGGCCGTACCGGAGGCCGCGCCGGCCGCCTGACCGGCCGCCTGGCCGGCGGATCCACCCGTCGGCACGGGCGCAGCCCACGACAGCGCACCACCCCACGACCCGCGAACACGCCTCTCACCGAAGGAAGCCCGTCATGAGCAACGTCGACACCATCAAGACCTTCGTCATCGCCGAGTTCCTGCCCGGCACCTCCCCCGCCGAGCTCGCCGCCGACCACGACCTGCTCAACGACGGGGTCATCGACAGCCTGGGCGTCCTCAAGCTCATCGCCTGGGTCGAGGACCGCTTCGAGCTCGCCGTCGGCGACGCCGACCTCGACCCCAACAACTTCCGCAGCGTCGAGGCCATCGACACGTTCATCTCCGGTGCGCGCACGGCGGCCGCCTAGAACCACCCAGGCACCGCCCAGGCACCGCCCACGCACCACCCACGCACCGCCCCTACCGATCCGCACGAGGAGAGAGACGGAGAACGACCGTGCATGACGCACTCACCGGTCTGCTCCAGCAGCAGGCCCCGGTCGGGCGCGAGACCTGGCGGTCCTGGTGGGACCAGCTCGGCGCCGGCAGCCTCGACAAGGCCGAGGTCGTCGCCCTGCTGGCGTCCCTGACCAGCCGGCTCCCGGACCACGACACCCTGCGGCACCTGCTCGACTCGCTCGCCGAGCGCCGTACGCCGGCCGGGACGGGCGGGGCGGACGGGACGGCCGGGATCGACCGGACCACCTGGCAGGGCACCGTGAACGTCGTCGGCACCGGCGGCGGCCCGAAGACCTTCAACATCTCCACCGCCTCAGCCTTCGTCGCCGCCGCCACCGGGGTCAAGGTCGTCAAGACCGGCTCCCGCGCCTACACCAGTTCGCTGGGCTCCGTGGACCTGCTGGAGCGGCTCGGCGTCCGGCTCACCTCCTCCTACGCACAGACCGAGGACACCCTCGCCACCCACGGGATCGCCTTCGCCGGGCCCTTCGTCTACCCGGCGCAGCTGACCCGGCTGGCGCGGACCGTGGCCCCGATCGGTATGAAGCCCTTCGGCCGGTTCCTCAACGCCCTCGGGCCGTTCCTCGCGGACCTGCCGGTGACCGCCCAGGTCACCGGGGTCTCCGCGGCCGCGCCCCTGGACGTCCTGCGGGAGCTCGCCGCCTCGACCACGACCCGCCGGATCTGGCTCGTCTCCAACGACACCGGGGCCGACGAGCTGCTTCCCTTCGCCACCAACACCGTCCACGGGGAGCGCTCCCTGACCCGGATCGTCCGGCCGGGCGAACTCACCCCGGGCGACGGGTCCTTCGCCGACCTGCGGCCCGCCGCCGACCCGGCCGGAGCGGTCGAACACTTCCGCTCCGTGCTCGCCGGCACCGCGGGCGCCGTGGCCACCCGCACGGTCAGCCTGGGCGCCGCCGCCCTGGCGGTGGCCGCCGGCACCCGCCGGGACTGGCTGTCGGCGGTCGCCGAGGCCCAGGAGGCGATCCGCTCGGGCGCCGCCCTGGACCTGGCCGACCGGCTGGCGGCGGCGGGCCGCCCCGCCCCCGCCCGTACCCTCGTCCCGGCGGTGGCCCATGCCTAGGCCGGACACCGCCACCGCGACCACCGCCACCGCGACCACCACGACCGCCCCCGCCCCCTTCTTCCCCGCCCGCCGCCCCGGCGGCGTGCCGGGGCTGGCCCTCTTCCTCAACGCCGGGGACCCGCCGCTGCCGCAGCTGCGCGAGCTGGTCCTGATGCTGGACGAGGAGGGCGTGGCCTGCCTGGAACTGGCCGTCCCGTTCCCCGACTCCGTCACCGACGGGCCCGTCGTACGGCGCTCCGCGCGCCGGGCCCTGGACCGCGGCGGGGCCGGCCTGGACGACGTACTCGGCTTCGTCGCCGACGTACGGCCGCACCTGACCCGCACCCGGATCGCCCTGCTCGCCGACTGGAGGTACTCCCTGGGGCACCGGGACCTGACCGCCGCCACCCGCGACATCGCGGCCGCGGGGGCGGACGGACTGCTCGTCCACGCGCTGCCGCCGCGGCTGCGCGAGGAACACCTGGGTTCGGCCGCCGAGGCCGGGCTCCCGGTGGTCACCACCTGCTACGCCAACAGCCCCTACGAGACCCGCGCCGAGGCGGCCGCACACGCCTCCGCCTACCTCTACCTCGTCGCCCACTACGGACGCAGCGGGACCGCCCCGGCCGCCGGCCATGCCGCGCTGGCGCAGACGGTCACCGAGCTCCGGGCGCACACGACGTCCCCGATCGCCGTCGGCTTCGGGGTCAGCACACGGCAGCACGTGGAGGCCGTCGGCGCCGCCGGCGCCGACGCCGCGATCATCGGCTCCGCCGCCGTCGCCGCCGTGGCGGCGGCCCAGGAAGCGGGGCGCGACGTGACCGAGGCCTTCCGCGAGTTCGTCCGCTCGGTACGACCTGCACAGTCCTGACCTGCGCATCTCTCACCCGTACGGTCCTGCTCCGCCCAGCCACGCACCCCTCATCTCACACCAGGAGACTGTCATGATCGTTCGCGACATCGAGTCCGTGAAGACCGTCGAGTGGGGCAACGGCCTCAGCCGCCGCTTCCTCCTGGCCGAGGACGGCCTCGGCTACACCCTCACCGACACCGTCGTCGCGGCGGGTACCAAGTCCCGCCTGGAGTACGTCAACCACCTCGAGGCCTGCTACTGCATCGCCGGCTCCGGCGAGGTCATCGAGCTCGACGGCACCTCCCACGAGATCGTCCCGGGCCGGATGTACGCCCTCGACCAGCACGACGCCCACTTCCTCGTCGCCAGCCCGCACGAGGACCTGCGCCTGGTCTGCGTCTTCTCGCCGGCCCTGCGCGGGGACGAGGTCCACAACCTCGACGCCGCCCGCTCGTCCGCCTACTGACCGCCCGACGAGCAGCAGCCACGCATTGATCCGATCACCGACACCGACTCAAAGGGGTCCACCGTGATCCGTTGGAACGCCGACCAGGCAGATCTGCGCGAAGGCCTGGAGCGGTGGGGAGACGCACTCAGCGCAGACCACCTCGAACTCGACGAGCGCTCGGCCTTCCCGGAGGACAAGTGGAAGCTCGTCCAGAAGACCGGAATCCTGGCACTGCCCTTCGACGAGGAGTACGGAGGACTCGGGCAGTCGCTGCTCACCACGATGTACGTCCTGGAGGGACTCGGCGAGTACAACAGGGACGCGGGACTGAGCTTCTCGGTCACGACGTCCATGTGCTCGACCGGCATCCCGCTCCAGCAGTTCGGCACCGCGGAGCAGAAGGAGCGCTGGCTCCCGCTGATCTGCTCGGGCGAGGCGATCGGCGCGCACGCGATCACCGAGGCCGAGGGCGGGTCGGACGCGATGGCGATGACGACCCGGGCGGTCCGGGACGGCGACGACTTCGTCATCAACGGCAGCAAGGTCTTCGTCAGCAACGGGCCGGTCGCGGACGTGATCGTCGTCTACGCCCGGACCCACCCGGACGGCGGCCCGCTGGGAACGACGGCGTTCCTGGTGGACGGCACGACCCCGGGGCTGACCCGCGGCAAACCCATCAAGAAGATGGGCCTGCGGACCTCGCCGCTGAGCGAGCTCTTCCTCGACGACGTACGGGTGCCCAAGTCGGCGGTGCTCGGGCGGGTCGGGGGCGGCTTTCTGGTGCTGGACCACGTGATGAAGCGGGAGATCCTCTTCTCCTTCATCGTCAACGTGGGGGAGATGCAGCACCGGCTGGAGCGCTGTGTCGATTACGCGAGGACGCGTAAGTCGTTCGGAAAGGCGATCGGTTCGTACCAGACGATCGCCAACAAGATCGTCGACACGAAGATCCAGCTGGAGACCTCCCGCAAGTGGCTCTACGACACCGGGGAGAAGCTGGAGGCGGGCGAGAACGTCACCGTCGACCTCGCCATCTCCAAGCTCGTCACGAGCGAGAGCAACCTGGCCACCAGCCTCACCGCCGTCCAGATCTTCGGCGGGCACGGCTACATGGCCGAGTTCGGACTGGAGCAGGACGTGCGCAACGCCGTCGGCGGCACCATCTACTCCGGCACGAACGAGATCCAGTACAACCGCATCGCCTCGATGCTGGGGCTCGGTAAATGAGCTCCCGGACCCTGCTCAAGGTCTGCGGGGCCACCGCCCCGCAGGACATCGAGGCCGCGGCGGCCGCCGGGGCGGACTGCGTCGGGCTCTGGCACGGCGTACCCGGCGGCCCCTCGGAACTGGACCCGGACGGGCTCGCCGCCCTCGCGGCGGCGGCCCGTTCGACCGGGCTCCTGCCCGTCTGGGTCACCTTCCTCGCCGACCCCGCCGCGCTCGCGGCGACCGCCCGGCGCGCCGGGGTCAGCTGGATCCAGCTCCACGCCTACCAGCCGCCGGCCGTCGTACGGGCGCTGCGCGAGGCACTGCCGGCGTCGGTGGGCATCGTCAAGGTGCTGCATGTCGCGCCGGGCGGCGGCGGGTGCGTCGAACGCCCGCTGATCGGGGCCTACGCCCGGGCCGGCACGGACCTGTTCCTGCTGGACACCGCCACCGAGGACGGCCGGATCGGCAGCACCGGCCGCAGCCTGGACCAGGCCGACGTCATGGCCCTGCTGCCCCGCCTGACCCGGCCGTTCCTGCTGGCCGGCGGGCTGACCCCGGCCACCAGGCCGGCGTACGAGGAGGTCGTGCGCGACCCGGGCTTCCGCGGCATCGACGTGGACACGGCGGCCCGCGACCGCGTCACCGGCGGCTTCGGGACACCGGAGATCGCCGCCCTGGCCCGCGCGTGGCGCACGGGCGCCGAAGGCCGTCACCGGACCACCCGCGAGATGGAGCTGTCGTCATGACCACCCGTAACACGAGCACGCACGGCACGACCACGCACGGCACGAGCACGACCACGCGCAGCACGAGCCGTACGAGCCGTACGCGTACGAAGGTGTCCTTCCTGGACGCCCTGCTGGCCTCGCCGACACCGGTGGTGATGGAGGTGAAACGGCGCGACGCCCACGGCTACGACCTGCTGGGCGGCCGCACCCCGGCCGCGATCGTGGCCGCGTACGAGAGGGCGGGCGCGCCGTGCATCTCGGTGGTGACGGGCCGCTGGTTCGGCGGCTCGCCGGCGCTGCTGCGGGACGTCGCGGCGATGACCGACCTGCCGCTGCTCCAGAAGGACTTCATCACCCGCAAGGACCAGATCCGCACGGCGAAGGAGCTGGGCGCGTCAGCGGTGCTGCTGACGGCGGCGCTGCTGCCCGAGTCGAGCATGCGCACGCTGGTGACGGAGGCCCTGCTGGCGGGCCTGACCCCGTTCGTGGAGGTGACGACCGAGGCCGAGCTGGAGCTGGTCCCGCACGCCTCCCGGTGCGTGATCGCCGTCAACAACAAGGACATCAAGACGCGCGAGCGCGGCGCCGGGGACCTGGGCCGCAGCCTGGACCTGCTGCCGGCGGTCCGCGCGACGGGCACCCCCTGCCCGGTCAGCGCGAGCGGCATCGACGGCCCGGCCACCGCGGCGAACCTGCTGGACGCGGGCTTCGGCGGGCTGCTGGTGGGCACGTCGCTGCTACGGACGGGCTCGCCGGTGGCGTGGGTGGACGCGGTGGCGGCGGCGCGGAAGGGACTGGCACTGCGATGAGTGCACTGGATGAACTGGCCGCACCGGATGCACTGGACGCGCTCAGCGTGAGTGCGAGCGAGGGTGCGGCTGGGGCGGCTACGGCGGCTCCGGCGGTGGCCCGGGCCGGGGCCGGGGCCCCGGCGGCTACGGGGATCCGCCCGTACGAGATCGAAGCGGCGGGGATCACCCTGTCCGCCCTGCTGGCCGAGCCCGCGGGGGGCCCGGCCCGCTCGACGATCCTGGCGGTGCACGGCCGCGGCATGCGGGCGGCGTACTGGAACTTCTTCGTCCCGCTGGCCACCGCCCTCGGCCACACCGTGCTCGCCGTGGACCGCCCCGGCTACGGCGCTTCCGCGAACCTCCTGCCAGAGGGCCTGACCCTGGCCGAGCAGGCGGAGACGCTGCACGCGGCGCTCAAGGAGTACGCCCGTACCCACGACCTCGGCGCCGGCGTCTTCCTCCTCGGCCACTCGGACGGCGGCAAGGTCGCCCTCCACACGGCGGCCACGGACGGCGCGGTCCCCCTCCTCGGCCTGGACACCTCGGGCACGGGCTACCTCTACAACCCCGAGGCCCTGCACTTCCCCTCGACCCTGGGCGGCGGCGCCACCAAGCTCAACTGGGGCCCCCTGAACCTCTACCCCCGCGGCACCTTCCAGGCCAGCCGCGCCCTGCTCTCCCCGACCCCGCCCCGCGAATCGGCGGAAACGATCCACTGGCCCCGCCAGTTCGAAGCCCTGGCCCCCCGGGTCCGCATCCCGGTCCGCCTGACCTTCGCGGAGCACGAGCTGTGGTGGCAGCTGGACGGCCCCACGCTGACGGAGATGACGGCCCGCCTGACGGCGGCTCCTTCGGTGGCCGTCGACCACCTTCCCGCCGCGGGCCACAACATCACCCTGGGCCTGACGGGGCGGGCGTACCACCTGCGGGCGCTGGCCTTCCTGGAGGAATGCCTGCTGGGCGCGGGGCGCGCCAAGGGCTGGGTCTAGAGCTCGGATGTGTCGAGGTCGATGCCGAACGGGTCGGGCAGGGTGATGACGGTGCCGAAGGGGTGCGGACCGTCGGCTTTGCTGTAGCCGAGCTGGCCGGGTTCGGAGAACAGCGTCACGCTCCGCTCGATGCGGTCCACGAGGAGGTAGAGCGGGGCGCCGTACTCGGCGTATCGCTTGCGCTTGACGATCCGGTCGGTCTCGGCGTTGGACTCGGAGGTCACTTCCACGACGAGCAGGGTCTGGTCGGGGAGGAGGGCCCCGCTGTCCTTGGCCACGTCCTTCGGAACGACGGCGATATCGGGTACGTACCAGTTGGGGGAGCCGGGAAGGTCGAGGTTCCCAGAGCCGGTCATGCAATCAAGCTCTGCCGCACGAGGCTTGACCTGATCACGGATTCGCTCCGTAGCAGTCTCATGAGCCCAGGACGGTGACACTGTATCGATGACCCCCTCGATGATCTCCGTGCGATCACCCTTGATGTGCTGGATGGCGTACTTCAGGGCACGCTCGGGATCGGCCACCCGGCTGTAGTCGCCGAGACGGCCGTCCCCCTCGACCGGTGCAGTGCTCACGTTGCTGCGCTCCTCTCTTCTGCTCGCGAACGTACCTCGGTGCCGGAGTGTCGTCGTCGGCGGAGGAGCAATGATCACCCGAACGAGACCGTACAGCCGCCCCTCCTGGGCGGGTTCACCGGCGGCGGCCACAAGTTGCGCGGCGTCGCGCGTGGCGAGAACCGACCTGCCCACGCCGGGCGGATCGCTGATGACGGCCGACGGGCAGCGCTGTGCGGAGGCGAGCTTGCGATGGGCGGCCAGCCAGGGCTGCGGGTTCAGGCCGCAGGCCACGACCAGGGCCTCGGTGACGTGCTCCCGGGGAAGAGTGGGGCGGGCGAGCGCCGAGGCGGTGGTGGAACGCGGGAGCCGGCGGCCGGCGCGGGCGGCACGGGTCTCCAGCTGGCGGAAGGTGAGCCCGGCGTGTTCCTTGAGCAGCCGGAGCATGGTGTTGAACTCCCGGGCGGTTCGGGCAACACCGGGCTCCGGCGGAGGACAGGAGGTGGACGACGGTCGGTCGGCTGGCACATGTACTCCCAACGTGGTGCGTGTGGTGCGCTCGGTGCGCTTGGTGCGTGAAAACGGAACATATGGGGCGGGGTTCAGAAGCTTTCGGTGTCGGGCCGGCACTCGGCGCCGCCGGGCGGCGGATCGGCCCGGCCCAGCAGGTAGTCCGTGGTGATGGCGTCGGCGCAGCGGCTCAGGCCGAGTGCCGTGTGGCCGATCATGTCGACCGAGACCAGTCGTGCGCTGCCGAGCACGGTGGCCATGCGTTCGGCGAAGCGGTACCGGGTCGTCGGGTCGTAGCGATTGCCGATCACCAGCACGGGGCGGGGGGTGGGGCGGCTCCACGGCCCGGCATAGCGGTCGGCCTGCCACCAGCGCGCTGGCCAGGTGGCGCACGGAAGCGATTCGAAGGCGGCCATCCGCCCGAAGGTGGGCGACTGGCCTTCCCAGTGCGCGGCGAGGACGGGCCAGAGCGCGGGCGTCGGCGGATAGGGCTTGTCGAGGCAGTTGTACGCCGTCTCGGAGTCGTCGCGGCGGTACGGAGTGCCCGCCTGTACGGAGGCCTCCGCGGCCTCGATCACCCGGGCACCTTCCGACGCCTGCGCCGCAGGGGCGGCCGGCTCGGCGGCTACGGCCTGGTGCAGCTCGGCGAGGGTGCCGGCGAGTTCGGTGTGCCGGGAGGGAGTGGCGAGCGAGTCGGCAACCTTCGCCGTGAAGCGGCTCAGGGTCGTCGTCGTGCCGTCGGGAAGCGTCAGCGGTCCCGTACGCAGCCGGTCGCGGATCCGGTCGAACTTCTGCCGGGTATCGCTGCCGGCGAAGGGGCAGACGGCCGGGGCGGCAGCACAGCGCCGGAGGTACTCGGCCAGGGCGAGCTCCGTCCCGGCCGCGCGGCGGCGGTCGTACTCGAGCCCGTCGGACGAACGCAGGACCGGGTCGACGTTGCCGTCCAGGACCATGGACCCTACGCGGTCGGGGTAGAGGTTGGCGTAGGTCGCGCCGAGCAGGGTGCCGTAGGAGAAGCCGATGTAGCCGAGCCGCTCGTCGCCCGTCGAGCGGCGCAACTGATCGAGGTCGCGGGCGGCGTTGAGGGTCGTGGCATGCGGCAGAAGCGGGCCGGCATTGCGGGCGCAGGCATCGGTGTAGGCGGCGGTGGCGCGCAGCGTCCGCGCGATCTCGGAGTCTGCGACCGGGACGGGAACGCGGTCGGCGGCCCCGGCGGCGTAGTCCTCCTGGCTGAGGTAGCACTTGAGCGCGGCGCTGGTGTTGACCCCTCGGGGGTCGAAGCCGATCACATCGTGGCGGGCGAGCACCTCGGGGTCCAGGAAGCGTTCGGCGCGGTAGGCGGTGTGCAGGCCGGAGGTGCCGGGCCCGCCGGGGTTGACGAACAGCGTGCCGGTCCGGCGGGCCGGGTCGCTCGCCCGGCGGCGCAGCATGACGAGGGGGACGGTTCCTTCGGCGGGCCGTGCGTAGTCGCGCGGAACGTGGTGGACGGCGCAGTCGGCGACGGCAGGGTCGACGGGAATGCCGACGATCGCCCTGCACTCCTGCCACCGCACGGCGGTGGAGGGAGTGCCGCTCCCGTTCTCCCGGGGGGTGGCGGCGGCCGTCGGCTGGAGGAGCACCGCCGCGCACAGGCCGGCCGCGAACGCCGTGCGCAGGCGTCGGGGCGGCCTCGGGAGGCGGAGTGCTCGCGGGGGCATGAGGGCCAACGTTTCTCCTCGTGGACATGGGGCCGGTGGGCGGCCGCGGACACGCCGTCACAGCCGGCTGTACGGGGTGGGGCGGCGGACCCCCGTGCGTCAGGAGGCGCAGGAGAGCAAAGGGACGGATGCGAGGTCACAGAGGATGCGGACGTCGGGAACGGGCAGCAGAGGCGGGCAAGCGGGGGCGGAACACGCGGGCGGGGCAGGGCTCCTTGCGGCGCACGGCCGCGCAGGCAGGCCGCCGGGCCCGGCCCAGCGGCGGGGATCGTCAGACCGGGGCGCGCAGGAGCTCGCGCAGCTGGGCCTCCACCGTGCCCGCGTACGGACGTGCCCGCTCCGGCTCCAGCCCATGGAGTGCCGAGCGCCACAGCAGGGCGCGGCTGA
Organism: Streptomyces bambusae; assembly: GCF_019400985.1. GTDB lineage: Bacteria > Actinomycetota > Actinomycetes > Streptomycetales > Streptomycetaceae > Streptomyces > Streptomyces bambusae_A. The sequence goes on along the minus strand of NZ_WTFF01000018.1, from coordinate 12,599 downwards.
CGATTCCCGCCGTCGCCGCGAGCCGGGCGGCGCGCCGGAGCTGCCCGGCGCGGGCGTGGCGCGACCAGCCGCGCAGGTAAGCGTCGGTCACCCGGCGTACGGCGGCGTCGTCACCGGGGGCCGCCGACCGCAGATCGCGCAGGGCGACGTCGAGCGAGATGAAGGGATGGCCGATCACGCTTTCCGCCCAGTCGAACAGGAGCGGTGTGCCGTTCCGGAAGGTGTGGTTGCCGCGCCAGATGTCCTGGTGGACCAGGGAATCCGGGACGCCCAGATCCGCCAGTTCGGCACAGAGCCCGCGGAAGCGCGGCAGGATTTCGGCGAGCCGGCGATTTTCCTTGATGCCAAGTGAAGAAGTATTCGCGAGGAGTTCCGCAAAGAGTTCCGGCAGGCGCAGCGTCCGGTGATCCGGGCACCCGGCAGCACGTAATGCCGGTAAATCGCCGATGACCTCCCGCTGGATCCTGGCGAGCACAGGAACCATGGTGGCGCAGCCTTCGACGGCCTCGCCGACGGAATCCGTGCGCTGCACCCCACCGAAATCATCGGTCAGCATCCAGTGCCGTTCCGCGTCCACGGCCAGAACTCGGGGGATATTGGCCGGAAAGCGGTCCGAGAGCAGTCGCGTCACCTCGGCTTCGTGTCCGAACACCGGCGGCGACGCCTTGAAATACACCGCGCCGCCGCCCTGGACGGGTATCCGCAACTGGAACGACCAGGCGCGCAGGAACGGCTGCTCGGGAACGCCGGCAGCCGGCCGTCCGCAGCCGCGCAGCCGGTCGTCGGCCCAGGCGGCGGCCTCGGCGTACCACCCGGCGCGCGTCCACGGCGGACATGCCCTGGTCGCGGCCTGTGCCCTGTCACCGCCGTCGCTGTCGCCGGCGCGGTCCAGTACGGCCTCCAGGGCCTCGCGCTGGCCGGGCTCGGCCAGATCCGCGCCGCCCAGTCCTGCCGCCGTGACCCAGCGGCCTTCCCGCAGGGCGAGTGGGGCCGGGCCCGTGGTGGCGCGGTGGACCTCGTGGACGTAGTAACGCGGCGCACCGGAGGCCGTCTCCGACGTGCCGCGCCCCTCCAGGCAGTCGCGCGTGGTCACGAAGAGGCCGAACCGGTCGGCTATCTCGGCGTGCACGGCCTGCGGGCCGGGGTGACGCCAGCGGGGCAGGGACCAGCCGTCGGGCGAGGGCAGCAGGAGCACCTCGGTCTCGCTGCCCCGTCGCCGGCCGATGATTCCGAACAACTCCACCCTGGCCTTCAGCATGCGTACGCCACACCCCCGTGCGAGCGAGAAAGCGAAGTCCTCCTCCGCAAATGGGGCACGTTAGTGTGACCGAACGGGGTCAGTCAATGAAGTTGACAAGGTGTCCGGATAACGCCGCTGCTTTGGCCGGACTTGACCTGAGCCTGATCGCGCCTGTCCCGTTCTGTCCCGGACAGGATTTTCGGTATCGCGCTCTTCCGTGACGTATCGTGCGATGGCTAGCGTCCCCACGTCGGAAATCCGTGCTGCGCCCGTCCTTTTGGGCCACAGCACCATTCTCATCGGAAAGGGGAACACTGTGCCGGTGACATCGGTGGTTTCGCAGCTCGCCAGCAACGGCTTGCAGCAGCACCTCTACTCGGAGCCCACGGCGGTCGCCGAGGAATGCCGGATGGCGGGATACAGCTGCTGGTGGGACTCGGACTGCTGCAACGAATCGGTGAGTCTCATCTGCGAGTGGTGGACCTGCCGCTACGCGTAGGCGTCCCCGCCCCGCCGCGCATCCTCCGGTCCCCGAACCGGTCCCCGGAGCGGGCGGCGGCGCCGTGACATGAACGAAAGCGGAATCCGCCGGACGGTCGCCCGGTCGCCCGGATGCGGCGGTCCGGCGGACTCCGCTGCGTACGATCCCGCCCCCAGGTCCCGAGGGGGCGCGAAAGCCGAGGTCGGAGACGCATGGTGACAGGACTGTTCGCAGTGCCGCGGGCTGCACGCGAAGCCGCCGCCTTCCTGGCGGCGGCGCGCGCCGGACGCGGCCTGTACGAGATCGACCACTGGCCGGCCAGGCGCGGAGACCTGGGGACCGGACCGCGAGCCGTGGGCCGGGCCGTCGCGCGGCTGCGCATCGCCCAGCGTCTCACCGTCGGTTTTCTCGACCCCGTCGAGGACGCCGTCTACCTCACCGCGGGCCTGCGCGGCATCGGCCTGCCCGCCAGCTTCCACCTCGGCCGCGAGATCGCGCCCGCGTCTCCTCCCGCGGGGTTCTACGCCTGGGTCGAGTGCGGCGGACGTGTCGTCAGCACCTCCCTGCCCGTCCGGGAGGAGTACGTCGAGGTCCACCGGTCGGGGGCCGCATGAGCACCTCCGCACCCGCACCCGCACCCGCCGTGGTCGAGATGTCCCGCGGTGTACCGCGCTGCTCGGCACCGGACGCGACCGCGGCCGCCCTGGGCATCCTGATCGAACGCCACGACCAACGCCTGGAACTGCGCAGGACCCGGCCGGACGAACGCCCCGTCTACTTCCGGGCGCGCCCCGGACGCCTCGAATGGGGCGCGGACCTCACCGCCTTCCTGCCACCCGGCGCACGTCCGGAGCCCGAACCCGGTGCACTCCTCGCCCTGCTGCACGGGCAGGCCGCACCCCCCGACGCGACCCCCCTGCCCGGCGTCCGCAGGCTGACCATGGGAACCCGGATCCGGGTGGACGCACAGGGGATCACCGTCACCCGGGAGCGGTCCGAACTCCCGCCCCCCGAGGGCGATCTGGCGCACGCGGTGACCCGGTCGCTGGAGCGCGCGGCGGACGGCGGGGCCTACGCCCTCGCGTACAGCGGCGGGCTCGCCTCCGGCTACCTCGCCGTCCTCGCCGAGGCCGCCGGTCATCGCGCCCACCTCGTGCACGCCGACCTCGTGCCGGCCGGAGACTGGCACCCGCCGGCGTCCGTACCGGGCGGGGAGCCCCGGCGTATCGCGCTCGACCTGCACGGCATGCTCGACCACCACACCGTCCACGGCGGGGAACTCCTCCCGCCCCTCCCGGACTTCGAGGCCCCGGTGCGCCTGCACGCAGCCCTCGCCGACGCCACCGGACTGCCAGTGGTCTCCGGCGCGCTGCTGGAGTCACTCATCTCGGTCAGGCTGCCGGACGTACCGCGTGGCGCCAGGGCCTGGCGGTTGCTGGGCTGCGAGCCCTTCCACATCTCCGGGACCCTGCGCACCCTCGGCGAGGCACGCGAACTGCTCGACAACCGCGTCGTGTACACACCCGGCCGGCGCGGCGCCGGTTCCGGCGATGACGCACGGAGCGGAAGCGGCCCCGACACCCAGCAGCTCGGTGCGCCGCCGCCACCGTCACCGACCGGGGGAAGCCGGCTTCCCTGGCTCACCGACGAAGGCCGCCAGGCCTACGAGACCGCCCACCGCGGGTCGATGGCGGTCTGGCAGGACCACCTGGACGCCGAGGAACCGGTGGTCGGCCGACTGGTGGGCGGACTCGCGGAGCGGGGCACGGCCGGAGCCCTGCTGCCCGCGACCGACATCGGCGTACTCGCCGCCGCGGCCGCGCTGGCCCCGCGCCGGCTCGGCCGGATCCGCCGCGGCTGCTTCGAGAACCACCTTCCGCTGCGTCGTGCGGTCACCGCCGCGGGTGTCACAGGGTTGCGGGCGGGCGCTCCGGGGCACTGGCTGCGGCTGGGCGCCGCGGCGTACCTGCACCGGGAGCGCAGGAAGATCGTGTCCGAACTCGAACGCCACTGCGCCCTCGGCGACCTGGGGCTGCTGGAGCCGCGGCTGGTCACGGCCAGCCTGCGCGACGGCCGGTCCCTTGCCGGCCAGGCCCTGCCCCTGCTGCGCCTCGTCTGGCTGGACCGCTGGCTGAGGGAGCGCTGATGAGCACTCCTTCCGCGACCCCGCCGCCGGTGCCGCCCGCCGCCGGACCGCCCGCCGCGCCACCGTTACCCCGAACGCCGCCCCTCGCGCCGGCCGGCCTGCCGCAGGCTCCGCTCCTGCCTCCGCCCGGGACGCCCCTGCGGCTCGGACCGGCCGTCACGCTGACGCCGCTGCCGTTCGGCGGCGCGGTCCTCGCGCACGGGCGCACGCTCGCGGTCGCCGAGTACGGCGAACGCGACGCGGAGGTCCTCGCCCGCCTGCTCGGTGTGGGCGTCCCACCGCCCGAGGCCGGCGCGCCCGTGGCCCGCTTCACCGCCCAGCTGATCGCCGCAGGCTGGCTCGTACCGGAACGGAGTGCCTGACCATGTCATCAGCCCTGTCGTCGGCCCTGTCAGACCTGTCGGCATTGTCGGCCACGGCCGCGCCCGGGGACGGCGCGCTCCTCGGCGTCCGGCCGGCGGACCTCGCTCTCGCCCTCGTCGCCGGGCCGCTCGCCGTGGCGGGCGCGGCCAAACTGGTCACCGCCCCGGAGAAGCTGTCCTGGCCCCTCCGGTCCGGCCTCCTGGCCGCGCCCGCCGGCCCCCGGCTGGTCGGTACGGCCGAACTCGCCTCGACCGCTGCCGTGGTGCTGCTGCCCGTCCGCTGGGGGGCGGCCGTCGCATGCCTCGCGTACGCCGTGCTCACCGTCGTCGCCGCCCGGACCCGGGGACAGAAGTGCGCCTGCTTCGGGCTGGCCCGGCTCGCCGCCGTGGGCCGGGCCCACATCGGCCTGAACGCCGCCGCCGCGCTCCTCGCGGGGGCCGTTCTCGCCCTGTCCGACGCGGACGCCCGCCCGCTCCCGCGCGCAGCGGCCACCGCCGCGACCGCTGCCCTCACCCTCGCCGCCCTCCTGACGGCCGACCGGCGCCGTGCGCGTGCCGCCTCCACGGCCCCGCCGTGCACGGCACAGGTCCGCTCGGTACGGCTCTACGTCGCCGACGACTGTCCCTCGTGCCGCTCGCTCAAGCACCTCCTGTCCACGGGCGAACCGGAGCGGCTGGCTGCCGTCACCATGGTCACGGTGGCGAAGGAGGCCGAGCTGCCCGGCGCCCTGCACGGCCTCGGCGTGCCGTGCGCGACCGGCCTCGACGCCTCGGGCACACCCGTGTGCGCTCCGGCCTCCGGCATCGGAGCCGTCAAGGCCCTCATCGACGGCATCACCCTCGCCTCCGTCCCCGCGGTCCCGGCGGACCACCGTGCCGGCTGAGCTGTACGGCGTCTGGCGGCGCCAGGACACCGGCCCGGACGGGCGGACGTGGGCCGAGCTGACCTTCCCCGCCCATCCCCCCGTCGCCGAACGGCACCCCTCGCCCGTCCACTGGCGCTCGCTCGTGCTCGATCCCGCGCTCGCCGGGACGGAGCCGGGCCGGGCCCGGCCGCTGCGGATCGCACTCCACACCGCGCAGCGCCCGGACGACGGCTGGGAGCTGCCCGTCACCGATGTGCTGCCGACCCCGCTCGCCTGGCATCCGCGCCGGCCCCTGGTGGCCGGACTCTCGGTGCACGAGGACAGGTCCGCCCGTCCGTGGATCGCGGACCTGACCGCGCGGACGGTACGCCACTACCCGGACGTGCGGGCAGCCACCAGCCTCACCGGGCCCGGCCGCCCGCCGCTCGCCTGGCTCACCGACGGACGGCTCGCACTGCTCACCCCGGACGCCTCCCGCCCGGCTCCTGCGGACCGGCCCCGATGGCGGGCGGCGGTGTACGAGGCGACAGGCCCGGGGTTCGTCAGCTTCCAGCCCGGGCCCGAGGAGCTCGAACGCGTGGCGGCCGTCCGGCCGGCGACACTCGAACCCGGGTACGGGGCCGTGGAGTTGCTCGGACCGCTGCTGCTGGTCCGGGCGCTGGACGCCGCGCCGGACGGCTCCCTGGCCATCGGACACGCCCATCCATCGGGCGTCGGCCCGGACGAACACGGTCTGCGCTGGGCCACGTCACGGCTGCACCCGTCCGCCCCCGGCCGGCTGGTCCCCGTACCGGTACCGCTGCCGGACGCGCCGCCGCCGTCCGCACGCCCGGTACCGTCGTCCGTACGGTCCGCTCGGCGTGACCGGCGTTCCGCGGCGCGGGGTGCGTCCGCCCCGCCGCCGGGCGGGGCGCGGCCTGCCGTCCCGCCTCCTCCCGATGCGCCGGCCGCCGTCCACTCCATCCCGACCGGCTTCGCCGAGGCCCGGCTCACCGTCCTGCCGGGCAGGGCCGCGGGCGGTCCCGCCCTGTTGTGGATCAGGGCACTGCGCAGCGGCGAAGCCGCCCCGGGACGGCCGCCGCACTTCCTCGCAGCGGCCTCCCACCGCGCCGCCGTGCTCGACCTGCCCTTGCACTGGCCGGACGATGCCACACCAGCCCTGCTGAACGGCCAGATCACCGCCGCCCTGTCCACCGCCCTCCGGCTCCTGCGCCCCGGCACCGTTGCCGTCGGCGGCCACAGCTTCGGCGCGACCCTCGCCCTCTACGCCCTGGCGCAGCTCCCGGAGCCGGCCGGGGCCGTGGCCCACAGCGGCTGCTACAACCGCACCTCCACGCCGACCGGATTCCACTACGAGCGGCGGACGCTGTGGCAGGCGCCGGATGTCTACCGGGCCTTCAGCGCCCTGCAGTTCGCGGACCGGCTGGACCGCCCCGTGCTCGTCGTCCACGGCGCCGACGACGCCAACCCGGCCACCACCCCCGAGCAGGCCGTCGAGCTGTACCGGGCCGTGGTCGCCACCGGAGGAACCGCCCGGCTGGTCCTGCTCCCCCAGGAGGGACACACCTTCCGCTCCCACGAGGCCCTTGAGGCCGTGGCCGGGGAACACCAGGCCTGGCTGGAGAAGCTGGAGACACACTGAATGCCCCGTACCCGCGACCGCAGCGCCGGCGCGCGCCTCCGGGAGCCGGTGGGCTGCGCGCTGTTCGCCGTACGGCTCGCCTGGCGGGCCGACCGCCGCTGCCTGCTCCAGCTCCTCATCGCCCAACTGACCGCCTCGCTGGGCCTGGTGGCGGTCCTGCTGCTCATCCGGTACGCCCTCGGCGGGGCCGTTGCCCCGGGCGGCCGGGCGGCCCCGGCCGCACCCAGCCAGTGGCTGATCGCCGTCATCGCGGGACTGGTGGTGCTGGGCTCGGGGGCGGGCATCCTGCGCGCCGTCGCGGGCGCGCGGCAACGGGTGCTCGCCGTCAAGGTCGACCGGTTTGCCCTCGGCCTGGTCCTGCGGGCCGCGGGCCGGGTGGAGCTCCCGGAGTTCGAGGACCCGGCGTTCCATGACCGGTTGCAGCGGGCGGTCTTCGCCTCGCGCGCCCAGCCCGCGATGGTCGTCACGGCACTGGCTGCCGGTCTCCAGGCCGTCCTGACCGTCGCGGCGGTCACGGCCGTCCTCGCCGTCCTGGTCTGGTGGCTGCTGCCGTTCGTCCTCCTCGCGGTCCTGCCCACGCTCAAGACCGCCCGTGACGAGCGCGGCGCGGGGTACGACCTGCACCGGACCCTGTCGGAGAACCGCCGGTCGCGGCAGTACCTGGAGCAGCTGCTGACCGGCCGGGACGAGGCGAAGGAGATTCGCGCGCTGGACCTGGCCGGGACGCTGCGCCGCCGCTGGGCCGACCGGTACGGCCAGGAGATCACCCAGGTCGAGGCCATGCACGCGGTCCACGTACGCCGCAAGATCGCGGCCCGGCTGGCGGGCGACCTGACGACCGGTGCGGTGATCGGGGCGATGTGGTGGCTGGTGGCGGCCGGGCGCGTCGAACTGTCCACCGCGCTGGCGGCGCTCGCCGGCCTGTGGCAGCTGTCCCTGCGGGCCCAGATGATCGGTGCCCTGCTGAACGGCCTCGGCGAGGCCGTCCTGTACATGAAGGACCTCCAGGACTTCGCCGCCGCGGCCGGACCGGACACCGGCGAACCCGCGCGGCCGGCACAGGAGTTCACCTCGCTGCGCGCCGAGTCCCTCGCCTTCGCCTACCCGGGGTCCACGACCCGCGCCCTGGAGGACGTCAGCGTCGAGATACGGGCCGGGGAGATCGTCGCCCTGGTGGGTGCCAACGGTTCGGGCAAGACCACCCTGGCCAAGATCCTGGCCGGCCTCTACCGCCCGGACGGCGGACGCCTGCTGTACGGAGAGGACGGCAGCGGCGCCGGGGCCCACGGCGACGCCGACCCCGAGCGGCTGCGCGCCGCGACCTCCGTCGTGTTCCAGGACTTCGTTCGGTACAAGCTGACGGCCTCCGACAACATCACCCTCGGCCGCCCGGAGACCCCGCCCGATCGGGACCGGGCGGTCCTGGCCGCGGAACGGGCCGGCGCGCACGCCTTCCTGGACCGGCTGCCCGAGGGCTACGACACCGTGCTGGGCAAGGAGTTCACCGGTGGCGCCGAGCTCTCCCTCGGCCAGTGGCAGCGCCTCGCCCTCGCCAGGGCCTTCTACCGGGATGCGCCGCTGGTCATCCTCGACGAGCCCACGGCTTCCCTGGACCCGCAGGCCGAGGCCGATCTCTTCGGCCGGATCCGCGACCTCTTCGCCGACCGCACGGTCCTGCTGATCTCGCACCGCTTCGCCAATGTGCGCGAGGCCGACCGGATCTACGTACTCGACGCGGGCCGCGTCGTCGAGCGGGGCAGCCACGAGGTGCTGATGGCCCGGAACGGCACGTACGCCCGTCTGTTCCGCCTCCAGGCGCAGGCGTACCAGCAGGCATAGAGCCTGGGCACCGCGCGGTGCCGATGTGCTTGACACCCCGGACGGGACGGGATCATCATGCTTTCACTAACTGATTAGTGAAAGGGTGTTGAGTGATCGAGTTCCGGATCGACCGCCGTTCCGGAGTGGCCACCTACTTGCAACTCGTGCAGCAGGTGAAGCACGCGCTGCGGCTCGGCATGCTGGAAGTGGGCGACCGGCTCCCCACGGCCAAGGAAGTGGTGGCCGCGACAGCGGTGAATCCGAACACGGTGCTCAAGGCCTACCGGGAACTCGAGCGTGAGGGACTGGTCGAGCCACGGCCCGGCCTCGGCACCTTCGTCCGGCGCTCCCTGGCCAGCGCGGCCGCCGGGCCCGACTCGCGGCTGCGCCGCGAGCTGGAGGCGTGGACGAGCGCCGCCCAGGCGGAGGGGCTGACCCGCGAGGACGTCGAAGCGCTGGTCAAGGCCGTCATCGACGCTCAGTACTGAAGACAAGAAGGAGCGTGACGGGTTGAGTACGACCGATGGCGTCGCAGCACTGGCGGCTGAGGGCCTGGGCAAGCGCTACAAGCGGGGTTGGGCACTGCAGAACTGCACCTTCGAGTTGCCGCGCGGACGGGTGTCCGCGCTGGTCGGGCCCAACGGAGCAGGCAAGAGCACGCTCATGGCGCTGGCCACCGGCCTGCTGACCCCCACCGCCGGGGCGATCCGCGTGCTGGGCGACAGCCCTGTCAGCAGCGGGACCCACCCGCGCTTGGCCTTCCTCGCCCAGGACAAACCGCTCTACCGCGGGTTCACGGTGGAGGAGATGTTACGAGCGGGCAGCGCCCTGAACCAGGAATGGGACCACACCTACGCACGCGGCCTGGTCGAGTCGGCAGGAGTTCCCTTCCACGCCAGGATCTCCACCCTCTCGGGCGGCCAGCGCACCCGCGTCGCCCTGGCGATGGCCCTCGGGCGGCGGCCCGAACTGATCGTGCTGGACGAGCCGTTGGCCGACCTGGACCCACTTGCCCGGGAGGAGGTGATGCAGGCCCTGATGGCGGAGGTCGCCGAGACCGGCATGACCGTACTGCTCTCCTCGCACGTCCTCGCCGACCTGGAGGGCATCTGCGACCACCTGCTCCTGCTGGCCGGCGGCCGGGTGCGGCTGGCCGGGGACGTCGAGGACCTTCTCGCCGGCCACCGGCTGATGATCGGGCCGAGCCAGGGCGCGGAGAGCCGCTTCCCGGACGAGATCGTCGTGGAGTCCCGCAGCACCCAGCGCCAGGCCACCGTGCTCGTACGAGGTCACGCACCGGCGGTGATGCCCGGCTGGGAGGCACACGAACCCACCTTGGAGGAACTCGCGATGGCCCATCTGAGGTCCGCCCGCCCGGCAGCCGGCCAGGGCGCGACGGCGGAGGTGGCCGCCGCATGATCTGGGTCGCCTGGCGCCAGCAGCGCCTCCAGTTCCTCGTCAGCGCCCTGCTGATCGCGGCGGTCGGCGCCGTGATGGTCTTCTACCGGTTCGACGCCGTCTCCTTCATGGAGGACCGGGGCATTGCCGGCTGCCTCCGCATCGGCTCCGACCCCTGCACGAGCAGTGCCATGGCCGCGCTGAGCTCCGAGTACAAGACGTACGTCTCCTTCCTCCCCATGGTGCTGCTCTGCCTGCCCGTCCTCCTGGGGATGTTCGCGGGAGCGCCGCTCTTCGCCCGCGAGTTCGAACAGGGCACGCACGTCTTCGGGCTCACCCAGTCCGTCGGCCGGCGCCGGTGGTGGGCCACGAAGCTCCTGGTCGGCGGCGGCCCGGTGGCGGTCCTCATGCTGTTCCTCGGCGTGATCGGGGTCTGGGCGCTGAAGCCGCTGAACCATGTGACACGCGGCCCCCTGCTGACCCCCGGATTCGAGACCCAGGGCCTGGTGCTGGGCGCGTACACGGTGCTCGCCTTCGCCATCGGGGTGGCGGCCGGCATGCTCTTCCGCAACACCCTCGCCGCCATGGCGATCACCCTGGGCCTCTACCTCGTCGTCCTCCTGGCCCTCGGCGGGGGCCTGCGCCCGCACTACTTCTCCCCCGAGCGGACCACCGGCACGGTGGCCCAGAGCACGGGCGAGAGCGAGCGCGGCGGGAAGAGCTGGATCCCCGACGACGCCTGGCGGGTCGGCTCCGCGTACTACGACGACGAGGGCCGGAAGGTCTCCTTCAACCCCTCGGGCTGCGACGGCACGGAGAGCATCCAGAGCTGCCTGACCAAGCAGGGGGTGAGGCAGCAGGCGGCGGAGTACTACCCGGCCACCCGCTTCTGGGCCTTCCAGACCGCCGAGAGCACGGCCTTCCTGACCGTCGCGGCAGCCCTCCTGGCCCTCAGCGCCTGGTCCCTGCGCCGCCGGGTCCTCTGATTGCAGGCCGACCCTGGCGTAGCCGAGCTCGCCGGGTTCGGAGAACAGGGTGACCCTGCCTTCCTGGCGGTCGGCCAGGAGGCAGAGCGGGGCGCCGTACCCGGTGTACCGCTCGCGCAACGGGCGCGATGCGCGGCCGCCCCCTGCGGGGTGGGTTCGCAGGGGGCGGCGGGCGGGTGGCAGGGGTGGGGTGGGTGGCGCAGGGGTGGGGTGGGTGTCGTCAGGCCACCACCCGGTCGCCGTCAGGCCACCACCCGGTCGACCAGTTGGTCGCGGATGCGGGTCGGGATCTCCGGGGCGAAGCGCTGGAGGTAGTGGTCCATGTGGGCGTCGTCGCCCACCAGGAACGGGAGGTCGAAGACCAGGAGCTTGCGCACCGCCAGGAGCGGGATCGGGGAGCGCAGGGGGCGGAAGGACTCGTTGTAGAGGCCGGGCTCCTCGCAGACCGGGTGGAACTGGCCGATCATCAGCCCCTCCGCCACGAACTCGTCCTTCGCCTTGCGCTGGAGCTCGTCCAGTTCGACGGAGTCGGTCGGGTCGAAGTCCGGCAGGACGAGGAGGATCGTGAGGAGTTCGCGGTCCTCCGGGGAGAGCGGGGCCGACAGCTTGGCGTGCCGGGTGCGCAGCGAGTCGACCGCCGAGGACAGGTCCTCGCAGTCGGGCGACGGCAGCGCCAGGTGGAACAGGTCCTTGCGCAACGACGGCTGCGTGTACGGGCACACGGGCCCGGTGCGGCCCAGCTCGGGGTGGCTGGAGACCAGGAAGTCCCGGCTCCACAGGAGGACGGGCTGCAGCGGGGCGGCGTACGGCGCCGGCACCTCGCCCCGCGCCACCTCGCCCGCGGACCAGGACATGATCAGGTCGTCGCCCCTCATCGGGGGTCCCTCCACATCGGTCGCAGGGCCGGCCCGTCGTCGGGCAGGACGATGTCCGGGCCGAGGCGGGCGAAACCGGCGCGCAGCAGGGCGGCTTCACCGCCCGGCGAGCTGGCTTCGGAGTACGTGGCGACCCCCTCGCGGTCGGCACGGTCGAGCAGCCCGGCGAGCAGGCCGGACATCACGCCGCTCTGCCGGCGGCCGGCGCGTACGGCGCCGAACGAGACGGTGTAGTGCGGGGGCCCGGCCGGGTGGCGGGCGGCCTGGAGCGCGGCGATGGTGCGCATGGCGGGCGCGTACGGGCCGAGCGCGGCGTCGAGGGCCGCCTCCAGCGCGGCCTCGTCGGGCCGGGCGTCCGGCGGCAGGTGCAGCATGACGGCGTCGCCGTCCGGCGTGGTGACCACGCCGTCATGGGCCCCGGAGAGGTCGAGGAACACCCGGAAGAACCCTGGCAGCAGCTCGGCGCGCCGCCGGTCGTCGGGGATCATCCAGCGGGTCAGGGCGTCCTGCTGGAACGCGGCGGCGAGCAGTTCGCCGAGGTGGGCGATCCGGGCCGCGGGGAGGGATGCGGGGAGGGATTCCGCCCGGGGCGCGGTCGGGGGCGCGGTCGGGGGCGCAGGCGCGGGCGCGGGCGCGGGCGCGGGCGGGGGCGGGGACGGACGGGGGGTCGCCGGAGACGAGGGGGCCTCCGGGTAGGGGTGGGGTCTGGCTCTTAGACACATCTCCGTGCCCACGTGACCGTGGCCACTGTCGGCTGCCGTCTTGTGCTTGACAACAACACA
>NZ_WTFF01000179.1 GCF_019400985.1 Streptomyces bambusae | reverse complement strand
GTCCTCGACCGCCGCGCCGACCGGGCGCGACCAGGGCGTCGGGGTCGCAGGACCTGGGCAGGGGGTCCCGGCCACCGGACCCGGGCAGGGGGTCGGGGCCGCTGGGACCGGGCAAGGCATGCCGACCGCCGGAGCCGCGCAGAGCGCCCCGGCCGCCGGAGCCGGGCAAGGGATCGGAGCCGCCGGACCCGGGCAAGGGGTCGGGGCCGCCGGGCCCGGGCAAGGGGTCGGGGCCGGCGGGCCCGGGGAGGTCGGGGCGCTGCTCACGCGGTTGCAAGGGCTGTATCAGCTTGCCGAGGAGGCGACCGAGGCCTACAACGCCACCGAGGCTGCCCTGGCCGCCCGTCAGGGCGAGGCGCGGCGGCTCGGGTCGGAGCTCGGGGCCGCCCGTACCGCGCTCCAGCGCCAGAAGGCCGCCGCCGGGCGGCTGGCCCGGGCCCAGTACCAGGGCTCCCGGGGCGGCCTGCCCCGGTACGCCCGGATGCTGCTGGCCGGTGACCCGCAGGCCGCCCTCGACCAGCGGCGGATCGCCGCGCGCGAGGCGGCGCACCGGGCCGCCGTGATCCGCCGGCTCAGCCGCGGCGAGGTCAAGGCCGGCGCGCTCGCGGACCGGGCCCGCAAGGAGCTGGACGCGCAGCGGACCCTGGCCGAGCAGCGCCGGCAGCACAAGCAGGAGGTGACCGGCCGGCTCAAGGAGGTCGAACGCCTGCTGGCCTCCCTCACCACCGGCCAACTCGCCGAGCTCTCCGCCCGCGAGAAGGCCGTCACGGCCGGCGCCCAGCGCGACCTGCTGGCCTCCGGCCGCCTGGGCAGCACCGTCCGCACCCCCACCGCCGCCGGCGGGGCCGCGGTCCGGTACGCCGCCGCGCAGATCGGCAAGCCGTACGTGTGGGGCGCCGAGGGCCCGGAGTCCTTCGACTGCTCCGGGCTCACCTCGCAGGCCTGGGCGGCCGCCGGCCGGACGATCCCGCGCACGAGCCAGGAGCAGTGGGCCCAGTTGCCCAGGGTGCCGCTGAACCAGCTGCGCCCCGGCGACCTGGTCGTGTACTTCCCCAAGGCCACCCACGTCGCCCTCTACGTCGGCGACGGCAAGGTCGTGCAGGCGCCGCGCCCCGGCGCCCGGGTCAAGGTCTCCCCCATCGCGGCCAATCCGCTGCTGGGCGCCGTACGGCCGGACCCGTACGGCACCCCGCTCGCCGCGTACGCCCCGCCGGAGCTGCCCGAGTCGGCCGGGGCAGGGTCCGACGAGGGCTACTCCGCCGGGACCGCCCCCGGCACGGACGACGACGGGTCCGACGATGACGACTCCGGCGATGACGGCTCCGGCTCCGCCTCCCGCGTCACCTCGGCCAGGTAGTCCGCGGCGTCCTGCGGGTCGTAGAAGTAGTCGTCGAAGTCGGCCGGGTTGTCGAAGCCGTTGGCGAAACGGTCCGCCACCGGCTGGAGCTGCCCGGCCGCGCCGATCAGGTTCAGTACGTGCTCCGGCGGCACGCCCAGCATCGCGTTCGTCCACGTGGTGACCGGCTTGCCCGTGGTGAACCAGTACTTGTCGAACGTCGCCTTCATCCAGGCCTCGTCGAACGGCTTGTCCCCGTGCATCAGGATCGACGAGAGGTACGAGGCCGCGCACTTGGCGGCCGAGTTGGCGCCCTGCCCGGTGATCGGGTCGTTGGCCACGACGACGTCCGCGACGCCGAGCACGAGCCCGCCGCCCGGCAGCCGCCCGACGGGCCTGCGGACCACCGGCGCGTAGCGGCCCGCCAGGGTGGCGCCGGCATCGGTCAGCTCGACCTCCGCCGCCCGCTCGTACTCCCACGGGGTGAACTGCTCCATCAGCCGCAGCGTCAGCGCCAGGTGCTCCGCGGGGTCCTTGACGCCCTGGAAGACGTCCGCCGGGCCGCCGGGCAGCCCCTCCCAGAACAGGATGTCGGCCCGCCCGGAGGTGGTCAGCGTCGGCATGACGAACAGTTCGCCGACCCCGGGCACCAGGTTGCAGCGCACCGCCTCGGTGCCCGGGTGCTCCGGGCGCGGGGCGAGGCCGTGCACGTAGCTGACCGCCAGCGCCCGCTGCGGGGCGTCGTACGGGGAGCGGGCCGGGTCGCGTTCGAACATCGACACCAGTTCGCCCTTGCCGGCCGCGACGAGGGTGAGGTCGTAGGTGCCGGAGAAGTAGTCGAGGTCGGCGACCGTCGCGCCGTGGACGACCAGCCGGCCGCCGCGCTGCACGAACGCGTCGAGCCAGCCGGCCATCTTCAGCCGCTGGTCGACGGACTGGGCGTACCCGCGCAGCCGGCCGAGCCAGTCCACGGCCCGGCCCGCGCCGTCCGGGGCCGCGCTGTCCGGGGCGGCGACGGACACGCCGAGGCCCTCGATCCGCGGGGTCTGGTGCTCCCAGAAGTTCAGCCGCAGGTCGCGCTCGTGCCGCAGCGCGGTGTCGAACATGACCTGGGTCGACATGACCCGGCCGGCGCGGATCTCGTCCGGCGTCCGGTTGGACATGAGGGTGACCTCGTAGCCCTTGGCCTGGAGTCCGAGGGCGAGCTGGAGGCCGGACTGCCCGGCCCCCACGACAAGTACCGTGCGCATGGGATCTCTATTCGGGAGTGCGGTCCAGGGCGTGGCCGACCAGGGTCAGCAGGGATTCCACGACGGTGTCCCGGCGGCGCGCGTCCATGATCACGACGGGCACCTCGGGCAGGACGCTGAGCGCCTCGCGGACGTCCTCGGGCGCGTACGACTGCGAGCCCTCGAAGTGGTTGACGGCGACGGCGTACGGCAGCCCGCAGCTCTCGAAGTAGTCCAGGGCGGGGAAGCAGTCCCGCAGCCGGCGGGTGTCGGCGAGGACGATGCCGCCGACGGCGCCGCGCACGAGGTCGTCCCACATAAACCAGAAGCGCTCCTGGCCCGGCGTCCCGTACACGTACAGGACCAGGTCGTCGGCCAGGGTGACGCGCCCGAAGTCCATCGCGACGGTGGTGGTGTTCTTGTCCGGGGTGCCGGAGAGGTCGTCGGTGGCCGCGGCCGCCGCGGTCATCAGGGCCTCGGTGCGCAGCGGGACGATCTCGGATACGGAGCCCACGAAGGTGGTCTTGCCGACCCCGAAGCCGCCCGCGACGAGCACCTTGACCGCGACGGGCGCGCGGGAGCGGTCGTACTGCCAGGGCTGGAGGCCCTGCTCGCCGTCGAGGAGCTCCAGGCGCTCCTGAAGCTGAAGCTGGTCAGAGACGGCGGAGGCCACTGAGCACCCTTTCGAGCAGTGCGCGGTCCGGGCGGCCGCTGCCGTGCCCGTCGGCGTAGACGCGGATCCGGCCCTGGTCGGCGAGGTCGGTGACCAGGACGCGGACCACGCCGAGCGGCAGCTTCAGCAGCGCGGCGATCTCGGCGATCGTGCGCATGCGGCGGCAGACCTCGACGATGGCCCGCATCTCGGGCATCCGGTCGTTCTTCCTCGGCTCGGCGTCGAGGGTGGCGACGAAGGTCTCCACGAGCAGGACGCGGGCGAAGCGGGTGCGGCCACCGGTGAGGGAGTAGGGGCGGACGCGCGCGGGGCGGCGGTCCGCCCCGCGTATCGGCAGGCGTTCGGGGGCGGGTGCTGCTGCCCTCACTTGGCGCTCTCCATGGACTGGCGCAGCTCGCTGCGGACTTCGGGGGTCAGGACGTGGCCGGCGCGGCCGACGAACAGCGCCATGTGGTACGCGACGACGCTCATGTCGCAGTCCGGGGTGGCGTGCACCCCGAGCAGCGAGCCGTCGCTGATGGCCATGACGAAGACGGAGCCGTTCTCCATGGCGACCATGGTCTGTTTGACGGCGCCGCCCTCCATCAGCTGGGCGGCGCCGCTGGTGAGGCTGCCCAGGCCGGAGACGATGGTGGCGAGGTCCGCGGAGGCCCCGCGGGGGCCGGCCGGACGGGAGGAGCCGGCGGCACGGCTGTCGGCAGAGGCCGACGCGGACGCGGACGCGGCGTCCGGCTCGGAGGAGAGCAGGAGCAGCCCGTCGGAGGACACGACCGCGACGGAGACGATCCCTGGCACCTCCTCGACCAGGTCGGTCAGCAGCCACTGCAGGTTGCGGGCCTGGGTGCTCAGTCCGTACGTACTGGGCGCGGTCATGTGCGGGCCTCCTGTGCGGTGTCCCCCTGGTCGTTGTGCCCCTGGCTCGCGGCGAGTTCCGCTTCCACGACTCGCCGCCCGTCCAGGGCCCCCTGGTAGAACCCGCCGAGCCGGCGGCGCAGTTCCTCGGCGTCCACCTTGCGCGGTTCGGGCCGGGCGGAACGCTCCTGCCCGGCCGCGACGACGCGCGGCGTCCGCTTGGGCAGCCCCGTGTCGGTGACGGCCTCCCCGGGCCCTGCGGACCCGGCCGTCGCCGCGGAACCGGTGGTCCCGGCGGGCTGCTCGGTGGACGCGGCGTTCCCGGCATGGGCTGTGTGCTTCCCGGGCTGCGGCGCGGGCTTCCCGGGCTGCGCCGTGGGCTTCCCGGGCTGGGCTGTGTGCTTCCCGGCCTGTGCCGTGGGCTTCCCGGCCTGTGCCGTGGGCTTCCCGGTTTGTGTCGCAGGCTCCTCGGCCGTTGCCGCGGACTCCTCGGCGGTGCCGGGGCGCTCGGGGCTACGGGCCTTCACGACCCGGGCGGGCCTGGCGGCCTTGACGGGCTTCGCGGCCTTCGCGCCCCGCGCGGGCTTGCCGGCTGCCTTGGCCGACTGCTCGGGCCGGCCGGACCGCCCGGGCGTGTCGAACTCCTCCGGGTGGCTGCCCTGTCGCGGCACCCACCCTTCCGCGTCGTCCCGCGCCTGTGCGTGCGACTCCGACGCGGACGGCTCGTCCCCGCCGGGGACGGTGAACACCTGGTCGGCGGACGGCAGCACGTCCTCCGGACCGGCCGAGGTCGGCTCGGCCGGGCGGGCCGGGCGGTCCGTACGGGGCGGCTCGGCGGCCGCGTCGGCCTCGGCCTCGGGCTCGTCCTCGGGCGCGGCGCCCGCGGTGAAGACCTGGTCGGCCGGCGGCAGCAGCGCGTCCGCGGCACCGGCGTCGGCACCGGCGCGGGCGGGCGAGGCGTGCTCGTCGGCCGCGTCGTACGCGGGCATGTCGTACGCGGTCGAGTCGCGCTCGGCACCCGGGGCCGGGGCATGGCCCCGGTCAAGGTCCATGCCGAGGTCGAGGTCCACGCCGAGGTCCTGGTCGAGGTCCAGGTCCCGGTCCAGGCCGAGGTCCCGGTCCACGTCCACGTCGAGGTCGACGTCCGGACCGAGGTCCAGCGTGGGCCCGCCAGCAGGCGCGTACCCGTCGGCCGGCGCGTGCTCGGCGGCAGGCGCAAGGGCGTCGGACGGCGCGAGGCTGTCGACAGACGCGAGGCCATCGGCAGACGGGTGAACGTCAGCAGACACGGGTTCGTCGGCAGACGCGAGGTCGCCGAACGGCGCGTGGGCGTCGGCAGACGCGAGGTCGTCGGCAGACGCGAGGTCGCCAGCGGACGCGAGGTCGCCAGCGGACGCGAGGTCGCCGACGGACGCGAGGGCGTCGAACGGCGCGAGGTCGCCGGCAGACGCGGGGGCGTCGGCCAGCGCGTGCTCCGCGGCCGGCGCGAGGTCGCCGAACGGCGCGAGGTCGTCAGCGGACGCGTGGCCGTCGGCGGACACCCCGCCGTCAGCCGCAGCGGAGGCGTCGGCCCCGCCCGGTTCCACCGCCCCGGGCGCCGGGGTCGTGGCGGCCCCGGCTCCGGCTCCGGCACCGGCCTCTTCCGCCGCCCCCGCGGGACGCATACGCGGCAGGGTGTGCTCGTTCGCCTCCGCCACGATGCCCGGCAGCCGGAGCGCGGGTGCGCCGCCCGGCGTGGTCAGGGTGTGGATCGGCGGGGCGGACGGCGTCGTCGGCAGCAGGGCGGCCGGGACGACGACCAGGGCCTCCAGGCCGCTGCCGTGCGGCGCCGGGCGCAGCTCGGCGGTGACTCCGTGCCGCGCGGCGAGCCGGCCGGCCACGTAGAGGCCGAGGCCCAGGCCGTGTTCCGACTCCGGCTCCGCGTCGTAGGCGTCCGGCGAGGACAGCCGGGTGTTCAACGCGGCGAGCCGGTCCTCCGTGACGCCGATGCCCTCGTCCGTGACGGACAGGACCGCGTCGCCGGAGTCCAGCAGGCCGGCCGACACCCGTACCCGGGCCTCGGGCGGCGAGAAGGTCGTCGCGTTCTCCAGCAGCTCCGCGAGCACGTGCGCGAGGTCGTCCGCCGCGTGTCCGGCCACCTGCGGGTACGTCGGCAGGTCGCGCAGGTCCACCCGCTCGTACCGCTCGATCTCGCTCACCGCCGCCCGCATGACGTCGATCAGGGGCACCGGGCCGGCCTGGCCGGCCCCGTGCTCCTGGCCGGCCAGGACCAGCAGGTTCTCGTTGTGGCGGCGCATCACGGTGGCCAGGTGGTCCAGCCGGAAGAGCGTGGCGAGCCGGTCCGGGTCCTGCTCCTTGGACTCCAGCTCCTCGATGACCGTGAGCTGGCGCTCCACCAGGCCCAGCGTGCGCAGGGACAGGGAGACCGACGTCGTGGACATGACGCGGCGGTGCTCCTCCAGCCCGGTCCGCAGCTCGGCCAGCTCCTCCTCCAGCGCCGTCCGCTGGGCGGTCAGCCCCTTCTCCAGCGCCGTCCGCTCGGCGGCCATCTCCTGCTCCAGCGCCGACCGCCCGGCGGCCAGCGCCTCGTTGCGGCCGATCAGCCGGCGCCGGTCGGCGTCGAGTCCGGCGATCTTGGTGTGCAGGGCGACGGTCTGCTCGCGTACGGCGTTCAGCGAGCGGACGACGTCCGCGAACTCGTCGTTGCGGCCGGTGAAGCGCACCGGCTCCACCGAACCCTCCGCCGTGGCGAGCCGCGCCGCACCGCGCCGCAGCACGGACAGCGGGCGGGTCAGCGACCGGGCGACGGCGGTGGAGACGCCCACGGCGACCAGGAACAGCACGCCGACGACCGCGATCAGTATCTCCAGCCGCGTCACGTCGTCGTCGCGCAGCGCGGCCAGCGCCTCGGCCCGCTCGGTGGCGAGGGTGGACTCCACGGAGCGCATCCGGTCGATGCGGGCGGTCAGCGCGGTGCCGACGGCCGCGGCGTCGGTGGCGGTCTGCGCCCCGGAGGCGGAGCCGGTCGCAGAACCGGAACCGGTCGCGGAACCGGACCCGGACCCGGCCCCGGACCCCTTGCGGTCGGTCGTCGTGGCCGCGGCGGGCCGCTCGGTGAGCCGCTTGAGGTGGTCGTCGGCGGCCTTGACCTCGGGACCGGTGACGGTCGCGGCCAGGGTCTGCCGTACGTCGGGCCGCGCGGCCCGGTTGAAGTCGTCGAGCGCGCCCTGCTCGCGGACGCGGGCCCGCTGCGCGGCGGCGTTCAGCTCGTCGGCGGCGCCCTGGGACTGCTCGCCGCGGGGGACGGCCAGCGCGGCGAGCAGCAGTCCGCGGGTGGCCGAGGCCTGCTCCACCGCCTGGCCCAGCGGGGCCAGCGGGCGGGTGGCGGCCAGGGCTGCCTCGGCGCGCGGCGGCGTACGCTCCGCCAGCTCGGCGCCGGGGGCGAGGAGTTCGGCGATGACGGCCGAGTAGGCCTGGTGGGCGGCGAGGGCGGTGCCCTTGCCGCCGACGGCCTCGGCCCGTACGCCCTGGACGCGGCCGAGGGCCTGGGCGAGCGCCTCGTCGGCCTCGGCCTGGACCTCGGCGAGCTGCCGGTCGGTGCGCGCGGTGCGCTCGTCGACGGCGCCCTTGCCCGCGGCGGGACGGCCCTTGGCGGCGTACTCGGTCACGGCGTCGCGCTCGTCGGCCAGCAGGTGGCCGAGGGTGACGGTGTGCCCGGTCCGCTGCGCGAGGGTGGCCAGGGCCTGGGCGTCGTTCAGATCGGCCATGGCCGAGACGATGGCCGGGGCGCCCGCGCCGAGGACGGCGAGACCCGCGACGGCCACGCCGACGACCAGCCTGCTGCGCACCCGCACGGTGCGCCCTTCGGCGTGCGCGGTGCTGTTGTTCCGAGACCGCTTCTTCTGCACCGGTGCTCGCCATCCTGTACGTGTGGTCGTGCCGTGGATCGTCTACTGGCTGTGGCCGAGGTAACGGCCGGTCAACAAGTAAACGCCCCCGCCCCCTCGTACCGCTTCAGACCTTTGCAGCGTGTTTGGGAGAGAGCCGCACATCGCCCACCCGGCCACTCGAACGAGTGAACATCACGGATGAGTTGGCGAACAACTCGGCGAAGGCCCCGGCAGGGCCCGGCGGTGGACGGCCGGTTGAAAGATCGGCGGGGGCTTTGGCAGGATGCCCGCCCACATCCGCGCGGACGCCTTCCCTCCGATCCGCCGTGCTGGTACGGACCTTCCGGCGCCACCGCACTGCTCCCCCGGCCCCGACCCGGACATCCCAGGGCACACTGTCCCTATGCGCATCGATCTCGCCACCGCCCCCGGGGACCCGGAACACCCCAATGAGGACTGGCTGTCGGCGTCGGTACCCGCATCGGGTGAGGGAGGTGTGCTGGTCGCGCTGGACGGGGTCACCCCGCCGCCGGACGAGGTCGGCTGCACCCACGGGGTGCCGTGGTTCACCGCCCGGTTGGGCGGTCGATTGACCGAACTGTCCGGATCGCGGCGGGACATGCCGCTCGACCGGATCCTGGCGGAGGCCATCCGCTCGACCGCAAACGCCCATCGGGACACATGTGACCTTTCTCACGTCCGCACGCCCCAGGCGACGGTGGTCGTGGTGCGCTGGGACGAGGAGCGCGTGGAGCACCTCGTGCTGTCCGACTCGGTGCTGCTGCTCCAGTCCCCGGAGGGCGAGGTGACGGCGGTGGTGGACGACCGGCTGGACCGGCTCCCGCGCGAGGCGCTGCGCACGCGGGCGTCGGCGGACGCGCTGCGCAACACGGAAGGCGGCTTCTGGACGGCCGCGGCCGACCCGTCGGCGGCCGGCCGCGCGGTGACCGGCTCCACCCCGCGGAGCCGGGTCCGGGCGCTGGCCGCCCTGACGGACGGCGCGAGCCGGTGGACGGACACGTTCGGCGAGGGCGACTGGGCGGAATGCCTGGCGGTCCTGCGCAAGGAGGGCGCGGAGGCCCTGATCGGGCGGGTCCGCGCGCTGGAGTCCGATCCGGAACGCCGCCCGCCGCGGCACAAGCGCCACGACGACGCCACGGCGGTCTACGCGGAACTCTGAGGCGGTCCCCCGGCCCTCCGGGCCTACTCCGAGCCCTGGTTCAGCTGGTGCAGCAGCCGGGCGAGTTCCGCCACCTCGCCGCGGTCCCAGTCGGCGAGCTTGCGCATGTACCGGCACCGGCGCGCGTCGCGGACCGCGAGGAAGCGCTCGCGGCCCTCGGGGGTGAGGCCGACCAGGAAGGCCCGGCCGTCCGCCGGGTCCGGCTCCCGGGCGATCAGCCCCAGGTCCTCCAGGGCGCGCAGCTGGCGGCTCATGGTGGCCTTGCCGACGCCGAAGTACGCGGCCAGCTCGGTGGCGCGCTGGCGTC
This sequence comes from Streptomyces bambusae, assembly GCF_019400985.1. Taxonomy (GTDB): domain Bacteria; phylum Actinomycetota; class Actinomycetes; order Streptomycetales; family Streptomycetaceae; genus Streptomyces; species Streptomyces bambusae_A. Next base: position 5,575 of record NZ_WTFF01000179.1, on the reverse strand, counting down.
CGGCGTCCTCCAGCCGGACCAGCAGCCCGTACGCGGCCGGCTCCAGCTCGGGGTGCAGCTCGCGGGCCATCTCGCCGGAGGAGGCGCGGGCCCGCCGGAGGAAGACGGACAGCTCCCGCTCCAGTGCGAGGAACTCCTGGTCTTCGCTCCCGTGCACGACTGGTGCTCCCCTCGGTGGTGTGTGCCACCAGTGTGGCAGCACCCGGCCCGGGCTCCCGCCGCAGCGGGGCGCAGCGGGGCCCGGGCCGGGGGCTGCCCCGCCCGCCTCAGGCGGCGACCGGGGCCGTGGCCGTCAGGGCCGCGTCCGTCAGGGCCAGCTCCAGCACCTGGCGTACGTCGGTCACCGGGTGCACCTCCAGCCGCTCCAGCACCTCCGCCGGGACGTCGTCCAGGTCCGCCTCGTTGCGCTTGGGGATGATCACGGTGGTCAGCCCGGCCCGGTGGGCGGCGAGCAGCTTCTGCTTGACCCCGCCGATCGGCAGGACCCGCCCGGTCAGCGAGACCTCGCCGGTCATCGCCACGTCCGTGCGCACCTGACGCCCGGACAGCAGCGAGGCCAGCGCGGTCGTCATCGTGATGCCGGCGCTCGGGCCGTCCTTGGGCACCGCGCCCGCCGGGAAGTGGATGTGCACGCCCCGCTCCTTCAGGTCGGCGACCGGCAGCTCCAGCTCGGCGCCGTGCGAGCGCAGGAAACTCAGGGCGATCTGCGCCGACTCCTTCATGACGTCGCCCAGCTGGCCGGTGAGGGTCAGCCCGGCCGCGCCGGTCTCCGGGTCGGCCAGCGAGGCCTCCACGAAGAGCACGTCGCCGCCGGCCCCGGTGACCGCCAGGCCGGTGGCCACGCCGGGGACGGCCGTACGCCGCTCCGCCGGGTCCTGCGCCGACTCGGGCACGTGGTGCGGGCGCCCGATGAGCGCGCGCAGATCGGCCTCGGAGACGACGGACGGGAGTGCGCGCTCGCCGAGTTCGTGCTGGGAGGCCACCTTGCGCAGCAGGCGCGCCAGGGCCCGCTCCAGGTTTCGTACGCCGGCCTCGCGGGTGTACTCGCCCGCCAGCCTGCGCAGCGCGCCCTCCTCCAGGGTCACCTCGTCGGCGTTCAGCCCGGCCCGCTCCAGCTGGCGCGGCAGCAGGTGGTCGCGGGCGATGACGACCTTCTCGTCCTCGGTGTACCCGTCCAGCCGGACGATGTCCATCCGGTCGGCGAGCGCCTCGGGGATCGCCTCCAGGACGTTCGCCGTGGCCAGGAAGACCACGTCGCTGAGGTCGAGCTCGACCTCCAGGTAGTGGTCGCGGAAGGTGTGGTTCTGCGCCGGGTCCAGGACCTCCAGCAGGGCGGCCGCCGGGTCGCCGCGGAAGTCGGAGCCCACCTTGTCGATCTCGTCGAGCAGGACCACCGGGTTCATCGACCCGGCCTCCTTGATGGCGCGGACGATCCGGCCCGGCAGCGCGCCGACGTACGTACGCCGGTGGCCGCGGACCTCGGCCTCGTCCCGTACGCCGCCCAGCGCGACCCGGACGAACGTGCGGCCCATGGCGTGCGCGACCGATTCGCCCAGGCTCGTCTTGCCGACTCCCGGAGGTCCGACCAGGGCGAGCACGGCCCCGCCGCGCCGTCCGCCCACGAGCCCCATCCCGCGCTCGGAGCGCCGCTTGCGCACCGCCAGGTACTCGGTGATCCGCTCCTTGACGTCGTCCAGCCCGGCGTGCTCGGCGTCCAGCACCGCCCGCGCGCCGCGGATGTCGTACGCGTCCTCGGTGCGCTCGTTCCAGGGGAGCTCCAGCACGGTGTCGAGCCAGGTGCGGATCCAGGAGCCCTCGGGGGACTGGTCGCTGGACCGCTCCAGCTTCTCGACCTCCTTCAGCGCGGCCTCGCGCACCTTCTCGGGCAGGTCGGCGGCCTCGACGCGGGCCCGGTAGTCGTCGGACTCCTCGCCCTCCTTCTCGCCGTTCAGCTCGCGCAGCTCCTTGCGCACGGCCTCCAGCTGACGCCGCAGCAGGAACTCGCGCTGCTGCTTGTCGACGCCCTCCTGGACGTCCTTGGCGATGGACTCGGCGACGTCCTGCTCGGCGAGGTGGTCGCTGAGCCACTTGACGGCGAGCCTGAGGCGGGCCACCGGGTCGGCGGTCTCCAGCAGCTCCACCTTCTGAGCGGTGGTCAGGAACGGGGAGTAGCCGGAGTTGTCGGCGAGCGCGCCGACCCCCTCGATGCCCTGCACACGGTCCACGACCTGCCAGGCGCCGCGCTTCTTGAGCCAGCTCGTGGCGAGCGCCTTGTACTCCTTGACCAGCTCGGTGACGGCGCCGGGCAGCGGATCGGGCACCTGCTCCGGCACGGTCTCGCCCTCGACCCAGAGCGCGGCGCCCGGCCCGGTGGTGCCCGCGCCGATCCGGACCCGGCCGATGCCGCGGATGAGGGCGCCGGGGTCGCCGTCGGAGAGCCGTCCCACCTGCTCGACGGTCCCGAGCACACCCGTGGCGGCGTACGTCCCGTCGACCCGCGGCACGAGCAGCACCCGGGGCTTCCCGCTCCCGCCCGCGGCCTGCGCGGCCTCGACGGCCCCGCGCACCTCGGCATCGGACAGGTCCATCGGGACGACCATGCCGGGCAGCACGACCTCGTCGTCGAGCGGCAGCACGGGCAGGGTGAGCGATACGGACGTCGAAGCCATGATCTTCCCTCCGGCAGCGAAATTGAGCTATGCCGACTCAATGCTCCTGCGCCGCCCAGTGTTCCCAACTCCCCGTTCGCCGGGGGCGAACAGCGGGCGCGGACAGCGGGCGCGGACAGCAGACGCCGGCGTCAGGTCGTCGTGATGTGGAGGTCGCCGGAGGAGGTGGTGGCCTTGAGGGTGTGGGGGGCCGTGGGGGCGGTGGGGACGGTGATGTCGCGGATGCCCGAGTCGGTGGAGGCCTCCACGCGGTACGGGCCGGCCGGCGGGACGGTGAGCGTGACGTCGCCGGAGGAGGCGCGGGCGGTCACGGAGGTGGGGGCGGTCGTGAACGCCACGCGGGCGTCGCCCGAGTCTGTGCGGATGTCGGCGGTCGGCCCGACGAGGGCCGAGGCGGTGATCGAGCCGGAGGACGTCCGGATGCGCACCGGCCCGGCGACGGCGTCGGCCCGGACCGCACCGGAGTCCGCGTACAGGTCGGCCTCCGCCACCCCGGTGACCTTGATGTCGCCGCTGCTCGTCCGGAGCTTCACCTTGGCCCCGGCGGGGACCTCCAGCCGGTAGTCGATCCTGCAGTTGCCCGCGCAGCCGGCGGCGAAGCTCAGGACCCCGTCGCGGACCTGCTGGGTGGGCCGGGGGGCGGTGTCGCCGCGGTAGCGCACGGTGCGCTGGACGCGGACGCCGGGGCCGCTGCCGGGGACCACCTCGACGTCGCCCGACCGGCCGTCGGTCATCTCGACCGCCGTGACGGCCTCCGCCACGGTCGCGTCGGCCGTGGTCCGCTTGCTCCACTCCCCCTCGAAGACGAGCGAGCAGCCGGACAGCAGCAGTGCGACCGCGGCGGCGCTCACCGTGGCCGCTCTCGCCGTCGCTGCCCTCGACGTGGCGGCCCTCCCCGTGGCGGTGGGCGGCGCGGCGGCGGTGCGGCGGGCGGAGCGGCGGGCGGGACGGGTCGAAGTCATGCCTCCACCTTCGCCGCCGGGCCGGGCCCCGGCCGATAGTGCTGGTGCCCGGCCTCGGGGTGGGGTTATCCCCCGTATCCCCCGCCCGGGCGGTCCCCCGCGCCGTCCCCCGTGCGGTGCTGCCCGCCGTCGCCGGTCACCACCGGCCGGGCCGAGGGCAGCCCCCACTCGCTCCACGAACCGTCGTACACGGCGAGGTCCCGGTAGCCGGCGAGTTCGGCGCCGAGGGCCAGCACGCAGGCCGTCACCCCCGAGCCGCAGCTGAGGACGAGCCGCTCGCGGTCCCCGGCGAGGGCGGTGAAGGCGGCGCGCAGTTCAGCGGCGGGGCGCATCAGGCCGCCGTCGCCCTGGAGGTCGCCGAAGGGGAGGTTGGCCGCGCCGGGCATGTGGCCGCCGCGCAGTCCCGGGCGGGGTTCGGGCGCGGTGCCGGCGAAGCGGCCGCGGGTCCGGGCGTCCAGTACGAGCGCGCCGGGATCGGCGAGGGCCCCGGCCACGGCGGCGCTGTCCACGACCAGCCCGGGCCGGGGCCGGGCGGTGAAGTCGCCGGGCGGGCCGTCGTACCCGGCCGGGGCCTCCTCCACGGGATGCCCGGCCGCGGCCCAGGCGGGCAGCCCGCCGTCGAGGACGGCGGCCCGGTCGAAGCCCATCGCGCGCAGCATCCACCAGGCGCGGGCGCTGGAGTAGAGGCCGGCGCCGTCGTAGACGACGACGGTGGAGGCGTCGTCCACGCCGAGGCCGCGCAGGGCCTCGGTGAACTGCCCCGCACCCGGCATCGTGTGCGGGACTGGGCTGGAGTGGTCGGACAGCTCCCCGTCGAGGTCGAAGGGGCGTGCCCCGGGAATCCGCCGGGCCGCGCCGCGGTGCGCCCCGACGGAGGCGTCGAACACGACGAGCCCGGGCTCCCCCAGCCGCCGCGCCAGCCACTCGACCCCGACGAGCGGCCCCAGCCCGTCGGGGCCGTCAGGGCCGCCGGGGCCGTCAGGACCGTCCGGGCCGGCCGTCGGGCTGGTCGGGGCCGTGGGGGTGGGACGGTTCATCGGGTTGCCTCCGCAGGGCTCGGCGGGGTGGTCCCGCCAGGACGGTCAGGGACGGTCAGGGACGGTCGGGGACAGGCAGGGAAAGTCGGGGGCGGTCAAGGACGGTCGGGGACAATCAGGGCCGGTCAGGGCTGACCAGGGGCGGTCGGGGCCGGTGGCGGTACTATCCGCCCCACCCTCCCCCAACGCCCCGCGCGTCACGGGCAGTTCCCCGACTGCGCGTACAGCAGCACCCGGGCCCCGCGCACCTCGCGCACCTCGCACAGGTCGAAGTGCGCGGCCAGCGTCTGCCGCTTCACCGCCTCCCTCGGGTACGCGTCCAGCGGCTGGTCCGCCGGGTCCGCCAGGGCCAGCACCCGCGGGGCCTCCATCAGCCGGGCCCGGATCTCCTGCGAGGGCAGCTCGGTGCCCTGGAGGGTGTGCGAGGCCGTGGGGGCGCGGTCCAGGGCGAGGTCGTGCAGGCCCTCGTACAGGTGCGGGGACGACAGCAGCCACTCCCGCCGCCGTGACGGCATGAACAGCACCGCATCCCCCGGCCGGGCCGTCCCGCGCACCGCCGCCGCGACCGCGAGCACGTCGTCCTTGCGGCTCTCGGGGGTCCGCAGCCACGCCGACCAGTACGCGCACGGCGCCAGCAGCGCCGCGCCCAGCAGCCAGGTCCACCCCGACCGCCAGGCGCGTACGGGCACCCGCGCCAGCCGGTCGCCCGCCAGCAGGGCGAGCCCGGCCAGCGCGTAGAGGACGTACCGGTCGACGTAGAGCGGATGGACCAGCGAGACCGTCAGCAGCAGCCCCGGCGGCAGCAGCGCCAGCGGCAGGGCGAGCCGCGCGAGCTCCCGGCCCTGTCTCTTTTACACCTCTGACGCTGCCTCCGACCCTCACGCACTTTGACGTGGTTGGCGACGGT
>NZ_WTFF01000178.1 GCF_019400985.1 Streptomyces bambusae | reverse complement strand
AAGGCGTACGACTCCCGCAGCAACCGCATCTACCTGCGCAGACGCGGTATCAAGGCCACCATTCCCGTGCCCGCGGACCGGGTCCGCAACCGCCTCAAGCGCGGTTCCCGCGGTGGGCGGCCGCCGAAGTTCGACAAGGACGACTACAAGCAGCGGCACGCCGTCGAGTGCGGGATCAACCGCCTCAAGCGCCACCGGGCCGTCGCCACGAGGTACGACAAGCTCGCGGTCCGCTACGAAGCAACCGTGCTGGTCGCAGCCATCAATGAATGGCTGTGACCAGCATTTTCACAACAGGCCCTAGGCGAGCAGCCGGGGCGACGCGGAAGGGGGCGGGGACCGGCATGGTCCCCGCCCCCTTCGCGTTGCCGTCGCACGTGCGCGTCGCCGTCGTACGTGCGGCTAGCGCCGGGCCTGGAGGAGTTCCTCCAGCTGCTCCTCGCGGGCCTGGGCGGCCACGAAGAGGAGCTCGTCGCCCGCCTCCAGGGTCTCCTCCGGGTGCGGGGTCAGGACCCGGTTGCCGCGGATGATGGTGACCAGTGAGGTGTCCTGCGGCCAGCTGATCTCGCTGATCTGCGTGCCCGCGACGGAGGACTCCGCCGGGAGCGTCAGCTCCACCAGGTTGGCGTCGCCGTGGCTGAAGCGCAGCAGGCGCACCAGGTCGCCGACGCTCACCGCCTCCTCGACCAGGGCCGACATCAGGCGCGGCGTGGAGACCGCGACGTCGACGCCCCAGGACTCGTTGAAGAGCCACTCGTTCTTCGGGTTGTTCACCCGGGCGACCACGCGCGGGACGCCGTACTCGGTCTTGGCCAGCAGCGAGACGACCAGGTTCACCTTGTCGTCGCCGGTGGCGGCGATGACCACGTTGCAGCGCTGCAGCGCCGCCTCGTCCAGCGAGGTGATCTCGCAGGCGTCGGCCAGCAGCCACTCGGCCTGCGGCACCCGCTCCACCGAGATGGCGGTCGGCGCCTTGTCCACGAGCAGCACCTCGTGGCCGTTCTCCAGGAGCTCACCCGCGATGGAACGTCCCACCGCGCCCGCTCCGGCGATCGCGACCCTCATGCGTGTGCCTCCTCGGGCCCCTCGGCGAAGGCCGCCTCGACCTTGTCGATCTCGTCCGTACGCATCATCACGTGGACGAGGTCGCCCTCCTGCAGGACCGTCTGCGACGTCGGCAGCATGGCCTCGCCCAGCCGGGTGAGGAAGGCGACGCGGACGCCGGTCTCGTCCTGGATCCGGCTCACCTTGTGGCCGATCCAGGCCGGGGAGGCGTGCACCTCGGCGAGCTGCACCGCGCCGCTCGGGTCGCGCCACAGCGGCTCCGCCCCCGAGGGCAGCAGCCGGCGCAGCATCTGGTCCGCGGTCCACCGGACGGTGGCGACCGTCGGGATGCCCAGGCGCTGGTAGACCTCGGCGCGGCGGGGGTCGTAGATCCGGGCGGCGACGTTCTCGACGCCGAACGTCTCGCGCGCCACGCGGGCGGCGATGATGTTGGAATTGTCACCACTGCTGACGGCGGCGAAGGCGCCCGCCTCCTCGATGCCGGCCTCGCGCAGGGTGTCCTGGTCGAAGCCGACACCGGTGACGCGGCGCCCGCCGAACCCCGCTCCGAGCCGACGGAACGCGGTGGGGTCCTGGTCGACGACGGCGACCGTATGCCCCTGCTGCTCCAAGGTCTGCGCAAGGGCGGAGCCCACCCTTCCGCAGCCCATAATGACGATATGCACGGCCGTCCTTCCGGCTGTCGGCGGCTGTATCGATTCCAGCCTCGTTCATGCTCAGGCTTAACAGGGTCTCAGACCGCCTCCCACGCTACACACGGGGCGTCGTGCGTCATGCCGATTTCGAACGCCCAACGCCAGCCCGTACGATCCTGTCCGTGTCCAAACTGACCGACGTGCCCAAACGGATCCTGATCGGCAGGGCGCTGCGCAGCGACCGCCTCGGGGAGACGCTCCTCCCCAAGCGGATCGCCCTCCCCGTCTTCGCCTCCGACCCCCTCTCCTCCGTGGCATATGCCCCCGGCGAGGTCCTCCTGGTCCTGTCGATCGCGGGCGTCTCGGCGTACCAGTACAGCCCCTGGATCGCCGCCGCCGTCGTGGTCCTGATGTTCACGGTGGTCGCCTCCTACCGGCAGAACGTGCACGCCTACCCGAGCGGCGGCGGCGACTACGAGGTCGCCAACACCAACCTGGGCCCCAAGGCCGGCCTCACCGTCGCCAGCGCCCTGCTCGTCGACTACGTCCTGACCGTCGCCGTGTCCATCTCCTCCGGTGTGGAGAACCTCGGCTCCGCGGTGGACTTCGTCATCGAGCACAAGGTCCTCAGCGCAATCGTCATGATCCTTCTCCTGACGCTGATGAATCTGCGCGGGGTGAAGGAATCCGGAAACCTCTTCGCGATTCCGACGTACGTCTTCGTCGCCGGCGTCTTCATCATGATCCTCTGGGGCGCCTGGAAGGGCATCGTCCTCGGCGAGACCATGCAGGCCCCCACCGCCGACCTGGAGATCAAGGCGGAGCACGCGGGTATCGCCGGCTTCGCGCTGGTCTTCCTGCTGCTGCGCGCCTTCTCCTCCGGCTGTGCGGCGCTCACCGGCGTCGAGGCCATCAGCAACGGCGTACCCGCCTTCCGCAAGCCCAAGAGCAAGAACGCGGCCACCACGCTGCTGCTGATGGGCGCCCTGGCCGTGGTGATGTTCTGCGGCATCATCGCCCTGGCCATGGCCACCGACGTGCGGATGGCCGAGAACCCCGCCGCCGACCTGCTGCGCGACGGGGTCCCGGTCGGCGAGAGCTACGTCCAGAACCCGGTGATCTCCCAGGTCGCCGAGGCCGTCTTCGGCAGCGGCAGCTTCTTCTTCGTGCTGCTCGCCGCGGCCACCGCCCTGGTGCTGTTCCTCGCCGCCAACACGGCGTACAACGGCTTCCCGCTGCTCGGCTCGATCCTCGCCCAGGACCGCTACCTGCCGCGCCAGCTGCACACGCGCGGCGACCGGCTCGCCTTCTCCAACGGCATCGTGCTCCTCGCGGGCGCCGCCATCCTGCTGGTGTGGGTCTACGACGCCGACTCCACCAAGCTGATCCAGCTCTACATCGTCGGCGTCTTCGTCTCCTTCACCCTCAGCCAGGTCGGCATGGTCCGGCACTGGAACCGGCACCTGAAGACCGAGAAGGACACCGCGGCGCGCCGCCGGATGTTCCGCTCCCGCGCGATCAACGCCTTCGGCGCCACCTTCACCGGGCTGGTGCTGGTCGTCGTCCTCGCCACCAAGTTCACGCACGGCGCGTGGGTCGCCCTGCTCGGCATGGTGATCTTCTACGGGACCATGAGCGCGATCCGCCGGCATTACGACAACGTCTCCCGCGAGATCGCCGCCGCGGAGGAGCGGCCCGACGAGTACGTGCGCCCCTCGCGCGTGCACTCCGTCGTCCTGGTCTCCAAGCTCCACAAGCCCACCCTGCGGGCCCTGGCCTACGCCAAGCTGCTGCACGCCAACCAGCTGGAGGCGCTCAGCGTCAGCGTCGACGCGGCCGAGACCAAGGCCCTGAAGGCGGAGTGGGAGCGGCGGAACATCGACGTACCGCTGAAGATCCTCGACTCGCCGTTCCGCGAGGTCACCCGCCCGGTCGTCGAGTACGTCAAGGGCCTGCGCTCCGAGAACCCGCGCGACGCCGTCAGCGTCTACATCCCCGAGTACGTCGTCGGCCACTGGTACGAGCACCTCCTGCACAACCAGAGCGCGCTGCGCCTGAAGGGCCGGCTGCTCTTCACGCCCGGCGTGATGGTCACCTCGGTGCCGTACCAGCTCGCCTCCTCCGAAGCGGCCAAGAAGCGGGCGAAGAAGCGCCAGGACTGGAACGCCCCCGGCTCGGTCCGCCGCGGCCCGGTGGACACGCGCCGCAAGGAGCCGACCGGCAAGGCGTGAGCCGCGCCCTGCCCGAGGCGGCCGCGGATGATCGCATGAACGGCCGGGTGCCGAACCCACGTAGACTGGTGGGTCGGCCCCGGCCGCACGTCTTCGCCACTTCCCAGCACTTTCGACACTTCCCAGCACTATGGAGAGCCACCCCACCATGACCCCGCAGCACCAGAAGCAGTCACCGGCCGGCGGGGAGCAGCAGTCACTGGTCGGGGAGGAGTACGAGGTCGAGGTCGGCCCCGTCGCCCACGGCGGCCACTGCATCGCCCGCACCGCCGACGGCCGCGTCCTGTTCGTCCGCCACACCCTCCCCGGCGAGAAGGTGATCGCCAAGGTCACCGAGGGCGAGGCGGACTCCCGCTTCCTGCGCGCCGACGCGATCACGGTCCTGGAGGCCTCCAAGGACCGGGTCGAGGCCCCCTGCCCGTACGCCGGCCCCGGCAAGTGCGGCGGCTGCGACTGGCAGCACGCCAAGCCCGGTGCGCAGCGCCGGCTCAAGGGCGAGGTCGTCGCCGAGCAGCTCCAGCGGCTCGCCGGGCTGACCCCGGAGCAGGCCGGCTGGGACGGCACCGTCGTACCGGCCGAGGGCGACAAGCTGCCGGCCGGCCAGGTGCCGCAGTGGCGCACCCGCGTCCAGTACGCGATCGACGAGGACGGCCACGCGGGCCTGCGCAAGCACCGTTCGCACGAGGTGCAGGTCATCGACCACTGCATGATCGCCGCCCCGGGCGTCACGGAGCTCGGCATCGAGAAGCGCGAGTGGCCGGCCATGGCCTCGGTGGAGGCCATCGCGGCTTCGGGCTCCCAGGACCGCCAGGTGGTCCTCACCCCCCGCCCCGGCGGCCGCCTCCCGCTCGTCGAGCTCGACAAGCCGGTCTCGGTCCTGCGCGTGGAGGAGAAGGACGGCGGCGTCCACCGCGTCCACGGCCGCCCCTTCGTCCGCGAGCGCTCCGACGGCCGCACCTACCGGGTCGGCATGGGCGGCTTCTGGCAGGTCCACCCGCAGGCCGCCGACACCCTGGTCAAGGCCGTCATGCAGGGCCTGATGCCGCGCAAGGGCGAGATGGCCCTCGACCTCTACTGCGGCGTCGGCATCTTCGCCGGAGCCCTGGCCGAGCGCCTGGGCGAGACGGGCGCCGTCCTCGGCATCGAATCCGGCAAGCGCGCCGTCGAGGACGCCCGCCACAACCTGGCCGACTTCCCGCGCGTCCGCATCGAACAGGGCAAGGTCGAACAGGTCCTCCCGCGCACCCGCATCACCGAGTGCGACCTGATCGTCCTGGACCCCCCGCGCGCCGGCGCCGGCAAGCAGACGGTCCGCCACCTGGCCTCCCTCCACGCCCGCCGCATCGCCTACGTGGCCTGCGACCCGGCAGCCCTGGCCCGCGACCTCTCCTACTTCCGCGACCACGGCTACCGCGTCCGCACCCTCCGCGCCTTCGACCTCTTCCCGATGACGCACCACGTGGAGTGCGTGGCGATCCTTGAGCCTGTCGAGAAGGGCTTCTGACCTGCTGTTTCGTCAAGTGTGCGTTATGTGCGGTACGTGCGTTACGGGCGATATCTTGACGCTGAAATGACGCTCGTGACGCTCATTTGACGCTCGCCAGACACATTTCCTGATGGGTTGTCACGGGCGAAAGGTCGCCTCTTGAGCCCGGTATTTCGGCGCGGACCAAGAGGTGGCTTTCCGTGTGGTTGGACGGTCCGTGCTCGCCCTGTGGGCGCGATGACTGACTCCCGCTCGGCGATCACGTTCCGTAGCTGCCTGTGAAGGGTCGGCAAGGCGCCCGGAGCCCGCCGCGCCCTTCAGCCGCCGGCGGTTGAAGGCGGCGTCACGGCCGTGGATGTACCAGCGGGCCCCTTAGGGCTCGCAGAGAATCAACGTGTTGCTTCCGGCGATTCGGCTCGTTGATGTGGTATGCGCATATCGCAAGAGTCTCGTGACCAACTCGCCGTGAGATTCGCGGTGTTGTTCCCGCATCTGGATGAGCGTCAGCGGCGTCTACTGATAGGGGCCGAGGCCCGGATCCTGGGACATGGCGGGATCCGGGCCGTCGGGCAGGCGGCCGGAATGAGCGAGACCACCGTCCGCAAGGGTGCGGACGAGTTGGAAGGGGGTGCGGAGCCGCTGGGCCGGGTCCGTCGTCCCGGCGGCGGCCGCAAGAGAGCCGTCGAGGTGGATCCTGGGCTGCGCCCGCACTGCTGTCGCTGGTCGAGCCGGACATGCGCGGGGACCCGATGTCGCCGCTGCGCTGGACGGTGAAGTCGACGCGCAAACTCGCTGGCGAACTCACCCGGCAAGGCCACCGCGTCTCGGCGGACACGGTCGGCGACCTGCTGCGCGAGGAAGGCTTCAGCCTGCAGGCCAACGCCAAGACCATCGAGGGCGCACAGCACCCGGACCGGGACGCCCAGTTCCGCTATATCAACGAGCAGGCCCGCGATCACATGGACGCGGGAGACCCGGTGATCAGCGTGGACACCAAGAAGAAAGAACTGGTCGGGCAGTACAAGAACGCCGGACATGAGTGGAAGCCGCAGGGCGAGCCGGTCCAGGTCAAGACGCACGACTTCCTGGACCGCCAGGGGCCGGGCAAGGCGATCCCGTACGGAATCTACGACACCACCGCGAACACCGGCTGGGTCAGCGTCGGCACCGACCACGACACCGCCGCCTTCGCGGCCGCCTCCATCCGCCGCTGGTGGCGGGCCCAGGGGCAGGACAGTTACCCCACGGCCACCCGACTGCTGATCACCGCCGACGCGGGCGGCTCCAACCCGCGCCTGGAAGACCGAACTCGCAGCCCTGGCCGCGGAAACCGGCCTGGACATCACCGTATGTCACCTACCACCAGGAACTTCGAAATCGAACAAGGTCGAACACCGGCTGTTCTCCCACATCTCCATGAACTGGCGCGGCAGGCCCCTGACCAGCCATGAAGTCATCGTGAACAGCATCGCGGCGACACCACTCGCACCGGACTGAGAGTCCGCGCCGAACTCGACACCAACCCCTACCCCACCGGCGTGAAGGTCGACGACGCCCAAGTCGACGCGCTGGCGATGAGCCGACACCGCTTCCACGGCGACTAGAACTACACGCTCCATCCCGTACACACTCTCCCACCCCGGCCCCCGGCCGAGAGCGGCGGGGAAACGCCCACACCGCCGGCCGGTGAACCAGCTCGCCCTCATGCCGCCTCGCTCCGCGATCCCGAACTGACCGGTATGACACGCGGGCAACTGGACGCCCTGGTCAACGAGCTGACCCCGGCCCTGGCAGAGCTGCGCGAGCAGGTCCGCTGCACACGGCGTGGCACCGAGCGCCGCCGAGCCCGCGGCGCGGGTGCCAAGGACAAGCTCGCCCCGCCCGACCGGATCCTGGCCACCGTGCTCTACCTGCGCAAACTCGGTACCCAAGAACTCCTCGGCGAGCTCTTCTACGTGGACAGGAGCACCATCACCAACGCAGTCGCCGAGGTCCGCCCGCTCCTGGACCAGCACGGACGCCACATCACCGCGTCCACTGCACGCTTCCGCACTCCCGCAGACGTAAGCGCCTTCCTCGCCCCCGCTTCCACTCAGCCGAAGATCAAACCAGTGTGTTGATTCTCTGCGAGCCCTAAGCGCTCCGTGAGCTCGCCTGTCATGTGGCGGCCGATCTGCAGGGCGCCGTACGACTTCCAGGTGGAGCGGCGGACCATCTCGCCCTTGAGCTCGCTGTTGACGTACAGCTGCAGCTTGCCGGCGGTGCCGTCGTAGAGACCGGTGAGCAGGACCCACTGGTCGGCGGTCACGGTGGCGTCGGCCAGGGCCTTCCACTCGCCGAGCGTCTCCACGTCGCCAACGGGGATGGTGAACTTCCACTTCTTGGCCGCGGCGTCGTAGCCGAGGACGAAGCCGGGCTCGCCGGTGCCGTCCTGGCTGACCATCGTCATGTCGCGGCTGAGGTCGGTCGGGCGGACCCAGGCACTGACGGTGAAACCGACGGTGGTGTCCAGGACGGTGCTGCCCGCATCGATCCAGCTGTCGCCGTGCCGTCGAAGTGAGCGCCGGAGTCGATCTTTCCGCCGGGGCCCGGGACGCCGAGAGTGACGCCGGTGCCGTAGGCGGCGGGGTACTTGCCCTGCTCGTCCTTGGCCGCGGCGCTGCCGGGCGCATCGGCGAGATTCCACTGCGCCGCGGCCGCCGCGCCCCCGGCGACGTAGAACGTGTAGCGGGCCGTGGCGCTGGGGTGAGCGGCACGGTCGACCGCTGTGACGTCGACCCAGTGCGGCCCAGACCGGGTGGGCGTCCAGTTCATGGACGCCGCCCCGCCGCCCGTGGAGTTGGCTACCTCCGCGACGGGCTCGCCGTCGAAGGAGTATCGGTACTTGACCACGTCCCCGTCAGGCACGGAGTCATTCGGGTTGGGCGAGAAGGTGAAGTTACCGGCCAAGCCGACACCGTCGTGGTAGGTGTTGTCGGCCAGGTACCGCGAGGAGAACACCTCCGGCTTGCCCGGGAAGGACTTGTCGTACATGAACTCACACCGGGTGCTGCTCCACGGACCCCAGCCATCGCCGTCGTGTGCGACGACGCTCCAGTAGATCACCGTGTTCTCCGGGATGTCCGAACGCACGGCGTGCCCCGCACGCGCGCTCCGGTTGAGCGCGGCATCGCTCGCCTGAAGTCATGGGGGATCTTCCGCCACGCGCGCTGCAGCCCGACTCGAATGACATCAATCGCCCGAGCCGTCCTCGCCGTGGGCCTTGATGACCGCCGACCCGTCAGCCGCGTCAGGCGTGAGCCGTGCGGCGGGTGAGGATGGCGGCACGGCGGTCTTCGAAGGCCCGAGCCTGCTCCGCCGCCGCAGCCAGGAAGGTGCCGAGTTCGTCCTGGTCCCGGCGGCCCTGCGGGCCGAGATCCGTGCGGTACAGGACGTTCAGCTTGCGCAGCAGCGGCTGGACGACCTCCTCGAGGTGGATGTGGAGGTTGTAGATGCCGTCGAGCGCCATGTTCGCCGAGGCCCGCTCGAATCCCGGCATTCCCCTGCCAGGCATGTGGAACCCGATCACGACGTCCTTGAGTGCCTGCATGGCCTGATCGGGGGAAAGGGAGAATGAAGCGTCGAGCACGTTGCGGTAGAACACCATGTGGAGGTTCTCGTCCATCGCGACGCGGGCCAGAATGCGATCGCATACCGGGTCTTCCGCGAGCTGTCCGGTATTCCGGTGGGAGACCCGCGTGGCCAGTTCCTGGATCGTCACATAGGCGATGGAGTCCAGTACGCCGCCCTCGTCGCCCCGGGATTGGTGCGACATGTGCTGCATGCGGGCCCTCTCCAGGGCGACCGGGTCGACGGCACGCGAGGCCAGCAGGTAGTCGCGGATGACGATGGAATGGCGGGCCTCCTCCGCGGTCCAGCGGTGCAGCCACTCGCCCCACACGTTGTCCCGGCCCAGAGCTGCCGCCAACTCGTGGTGGTAGGAAGGGAGGTTGTCCTCCGTCAGCAGGTTCACCACCAAGGCGGTGCGGCTCGCGCGGGAGACGGGGGAGTCCTCGGGAGACCAGACCGAGCCGGCCAGCGGGCCGTCGTAGTCCCGACCGCGGCTCCAGGGCACGTATTCGTGCGGAAACCACTCCCGAGCCGAGGCGAGATGCCGGTTCAATTCCCTCTCCACCACTTCTTCGAGTGAATCGAGAATGCCGGAATCCGGAATGTGCATGTGCCCTCTCCTGCGCGCTTCAGAGCCTGGGATATGCAGGCTAGGGGAACCCGGCCCTGCTGGGCAAGGTTTCCGCTGTCATTCGAAAGGTGACGCGAAGATACCCTTCCCGGATGATTTCCGCACGCTCCGCACGTGATCGAGTGGAATTTGATTTCTGTTCGCTCGAAAAAGTTCGGAAAGGCCTCATGGTGACGATGCAGGACGCAGCCCCAGCCGACGGAGAACGGGCTGCCCGCAGTGCCGGCGCGGCAGAGCGCGGGCGGCCCGAGATCACGCTGCCCCGCGGTCGGGTGCTCCTGGTGGGGACGGGCGCCTTCGGGGTCACCGGCCTGCCGAGCTGGGCCCTGCTCATGCGCATGTGGTATGGCTGGTCGCTGCGTGCCGGGCTGACGCACTCTGCTGCCGCGCTGGTATCCCGCGACGCCCTGGCCGCCGCCACGCAGGCCCCCGTAGAGGGCCCGGAGTGGCGGACGTCCATGGGCGTGGTGCCCCACCTCGAACTTGCCGAGTGGCCCGACCTCGTCATCGTCGCGCCGGCGACGACGGCCTTCATCGCCAAGTGTGCACTGGGCATGCCGGACAGCCTGGTGCTGAGCGCCGTACTCGCCACGCGCGCCCCGGTGGTCATCGCGCCCAGCATCCCGGAGAGCACTCTGGAGCGGCCTGCCGTGCGGCGCAATCTGGAGGCCCTTCAGGAAGATGGCTTCCATGTCGTGCCCCCGCGGCCCGGCGTCTCCGCCCACAAGGGAGGCGAGATCGCCTCGGGCATGCCGGACCTCGTCACCACCTTGCGCTTCGCGCAGCACGTCCTCGAACGGAGTCCGGCGCAAGGGTGAGCCGCCGCACCACGGTCGCGCGGGTTCCGCCCCCTGGGCCCGCGCCGCCGACGGAGAGGCGAAGGCGCCGGTGGCCGGAGTGGTCTGCTCCGGACACCGGCGCCTTCGCGCGAGTGCTGCTGGGCGGTCGTCAGCCCTGGGCGCGCTTGATGATGTCGACGAGGTTGCCGACGGTCTGGATGGAGCCGTACTCGTCGTCGGGGATGTTCACGCCGAACTGGTCCTCGATGGCGGCGCTGAGCTCGACCATCAGCAGGGAGTCGACATCAAGGTCGTCCCGGAAGTGGCTGTCGCGGGAGACGGTGTCGGCCGGCACTTCGGCGATTTCCTCGAGCAGGGCCGTCACGGCCTCGTACACCTTCTCAGTAGCGGTAATGCTGGACACGTCGGACTGTTTCCCCTCTGTTTCGGTACAACTGACCTGGTGTCAGTCGTGGAGTGTGCGAAGAGGCTACGCACGGCAAGTGCGGCTTCTACTCTGCTGCGCATTCCCAATTTGTTGAGCGTGCGACTGACGTGCGTCTTAACGGTGTTCTCGGACACGGCGAGACGTGAGGCGATCTGCTGATTCGACAGCCCTTGGCTGACGTATTCCATCACCTCGAGCTCGCGCGAGGTCAATTCGCTTCTGAGGCGCCCCTCGTCCATGCGCTCGCCGGTGGAAATGTTGTGGTCGGCAACAGATTCCACCAGTGTACGCACGGCGGCCGGATCGATGAATCCGTTTCCAGAGATTATCTGTTGGGCGGCATGGATCAATTCATCGGCGGTCGCGCTACTGTACAACCAGCCGACGGCTCCGGAGCCCAGCAGCCGGAGCGCATCGCGATCTCGGCCCTCTTCGGTGAGCATCAGAACATCGGCGTGGCTCTGCTGTTTTATCGCCCGGATCACGGCCGCCCGTTCCGCCGTCCTCCCGTTTGCCTCCATGATGACGAGTGCGGGCTGGATGGTCTCCGCGGCGCGTACAGCCTGGTCGGCGTCCGCAGCCTCCACCACTGCCTCTGTTTCCGGCCACCGTTGAAGGATCTGCAAGAGCGCTGCCCGTACGAGGTCTTCCTCGTGGAAGACTACTAACTTGACGGCCATGACATGTCCCCCTTACTGCGGACGCCCCCAGTCGCGAGGCGTCGCCATCTTGCACGCAGATCGTCGCAGGTGGGAGCGGGAGTACCAAACTCGGGGGTAGGTATAGGGTTGGTCAACTAAAGGACTACCGGAAGTACTTACCAAGGTGGAGGACGCCGGTACGAGCCAAGCCGCAGACTGGGTTCTGCCGGCGGGAAAGCGCAGCACTCCAGCCAGGTGGAAAGAAACAGGCCAAGAGGTGAACGAGCCATTCTGTATCTGATCATTGCTTGTGACGTCTTCTTCTGGGTCCTGTTGGCGGCCGGGCTGGGCGCCCGCTACATCAAGGGCTGGAAGCGGCTCGGTGGCGGCATTCTGCTCTGCGTGCCCCTGCTCGACATCGTTCTGCTGGGCGCCACGGTCATCAGCCTGAAGGACGGTATGGAAGTCGGTATCTGGCACGGGCTCTCCGCCGCCTATCTGGGGTTCACCGTCGCTTTCGGGCACGACACCCTGTGCTGGGCGGACGCCAAGTTCGGGCGGCGCTTCGGTGGGATCCCCGAACAGCCACGGCCGGTCCTCTACGGGCGGGCCCGCGTCCTGCGGGAATGGCGTTCATGGCTGCGATTCCTCCTGGCCTATGCGGTGGGTTGCGCACTGCTGCTCGGCATGACGTGGTTCGTCGGGGGTGTCGAACGCGGGGCGCCCCTCCTCGCGTGGTTGAACCCGTTGACCAAGATCCTCATCTACAGCCTCGTCTGGCCGGTCATCGTGACGATCCGGCCGGGTCAGGCCCCGGAAGAGGAAACGTCGCGCGCCGGCGGGCAGTAACAGCGTGATCCACCTTCGCGCGTTCCTTCACCACCGCACCCGACCCTTCCTTCCCGTGCCCGGCCCATGAATTCGGTTCACCCTGTTCGGAATTAGGTAGACGATGATTGAACAGCGCCATCTGTACGGGTGGGCGGACCCTGTGTTCTACGAATCGCCCGGTGAAACACGTGCCGGCGGACGGGAGTTCACTGCGGCCGTCCGCGACCTCCCGCAGGGCTGGACCCGTACGCGACGGGGTGTTTGGACGGTCCTGCGGCCGCCGGCCGGGTCCCTTCCTGACCAGGGCTGGAAGATCCACGTCTCGGCTGTCCGGGAGGACGCCGACGACACCGTCACCGCAGTCTCCGACTACTGCACCGCGCACGGCCTCGCCCACAAGTTCCTCGGCGATGCCGACCTGTACGAGCTGTTCAATGCCAAGTACATGCCGCGACAGGGCAGCGGCAAGCTCATCACCGTCTACCCGTCCGACGAGGCGGAGCTGGAGCGGACCCTCCACGGCCTCGACGCCGTGCTGGGAGGCCGGTCCGGCCCCCACGTGCTCACCGACCTCCGCTGGAACGCGGGCCCCCTGCACGTCCGTTACGGCGCGTTCCGCGAGCAGTACCTCGTCGACGAGCGCGGCCACCGGGTCCCCGCCGTGGCCCGCCCCGACGGCACCCTCGTACCCGACGAGCGCAAGCCGGGCCGGTACGCCCCCGACTGGGTGGACGTGCCCGCCTTCCTGACCGAGCGCAAGCCGGCGTCCGGGGAAGGGCTGCGCGCGTACGGCTACTACGTGCTGCGGGCCCTGCACTTCTCCAACGGCGGCGGCGTCTACCTCGCCGAGCGCATGTCGGACGGTCACCAGCTCGTCCTCAAGGAGGCGCGCCCCGGCGCCGGCCTGGACTCCCGGGGCCGCGACGCGGTCGCCCGGCTGGAGCGCGAGGGCTGGGCCCTGGAGCGCCTCGCGGACGTCGAGGGCGTACCCCGGCTGTACGACCGGTTCACCGTCGGGGGCCACCACTTCCTCGCGATGGAGTACGTCGGCGGCGAGATGCTGTGGCTCTGGCTCGCCACCTACCACCCGCTGCTGTTCTCCGGTTCGGGGCAGGCCGAGGAGGCCGCGTACGTGGACCGCGCCATGGCACTGGCGGACCGGGTGGAGCAGCTCGTCGACGCCCTGCACGCACGGGGCGTGGTCTTCGGGGACCTGCACCCCGGCAACATCCTCGTCGCCGAGGACGGGCGCATTTCCCTCATCGACTTCGAGGCCGCCTTCGCGGCGGACGAGCCTGAGGGCCGCTCCGCCCTCGGGGCCCAGGGTTTCCTGGCGCCGGACGGCATCCACGGACCCGCGGTGGACCACTACGCGCTCGCCGCGCTCCGGGCCTGGTTCCTGCTCCCGCTCAACCGGCTCGCCGCGCTGTCGCCGGGCAGGGAGCTGGACTGGGTCGCCGCGGCCGGGCGGCGCTTCGGGCACCTGCTCGCCCCCGGCGTACTCGACCGGATCACCGCACGCCTGACCCCGCCGCGTCCCTCGGACGCGGCCGGCGCGCGACCGGTACCGCCACGGCGGGCCGAGCTGCGCCGCCGCCGGGAGGAGCTCCTCGGTCGGCCCTGCGAGGTGGATCTGGGCGGCCCGGACACCGACTGGGACGCGGTGCGCCGTTCCCTGGCGACGGGCATCCTGGCCACCGCCACGCCGCACCGGCAGGACCGCCTCTTCCCTGGGGACTCCGAGCAGTTCACCGCGGACGGAGCCTGCTTCGCCCACGGCGCCGCCGGCGTGCTCTGGGCTCTCGACGCGGCGGGGCAGGGACGTTTCCCGCAGCACGAGGAATGGCTGCTCGACCAGGTCCGGCGCGGTCTCCACCCCGTGCCCGGGTTCTACACCGGCCTCCACGGAACGGCCCACGTCCTCGCCGGGTTCGGCCATGACAAGGAGGCCCTGGAGCTCGTGGAGCAGGCCGACGCGAACGTCGACCGGCTCCGCGACCCGGGACTCTTCCGGGGGATGGCCGGAGTCGGACTCAATCTCGTCTCGCTGGCCAGGCACTACGGCGACGACCGCCTGCTCGGTCGCGCCGCCGCCCTGGCCGAGCGGGTCATGGCCCTCATCGACGACCCGACGCTGCCGGGTGCGCCCGGGACCGCCCAGGCGGGGCTGATGCGCGGATGGTCGGGCCCGGCGCTGTTCCTGCTGCGGCTGTACGAGGCGACCGGCGACGAGCGCCACCTCGACCGCGCGGTCCGTGCGGTCGGGCTGGACCTGGCCGGATGCGTGCCGCAGAGCAACGGCAGCCTCCAGGTGGCGGACCGGGGCATCCGCACTCTCGCCTACCTCGATGTCGGCAGCGGCGGCATCGCCCTCGTCGCCGACGAACTGCTGGAGCACCGGGACGATCCGGCCCTCGCCGATGCCGTCTCCGGCATCCGGCACGCCTGCCAGGCGGAGTTCGTCGTCGAGCCCCACCTGCTGAACGGCCGCTCGGGCCTGATGGCCGTCGTCTCCCGGCTGGCCCACCGCGACGCGAAGGGCGGGGCGAGGGCTGCGGTGGAGCTGCACCTGGAGCGCCTGGCCTGGCACGCGCTCTCCTACCGGGGGCACCTGGCGTTCGCCGGCGAGCAGTCGTACCGGCTGTCGTCGGACCTCGCGACCGGCGCCGCGGGCGTCCTGCTCGGGATCACCGCGGCCATCGACGGCACCGCCCCGTTCCTGCCGTTCTTCGGCCCCCGCCCGGTCCCGGCCGCGGGCCGCTGAGCCGAGCGCCCGACCCAGACGTGGTCCCGCCGACCCGGCGGGGTCTACCCGTCGACCCGTGAAAGGAGGTGAACACCATGGAGTCCATCCTCGACCTGCAGGAGCTGGAGACCTCTCAGGAGGAGTCCGCCCTGATGGCGGCCAGCACGGTCAGCAACAACTGCTGAACCGTTCCCCGGCAGTACCC
>NZ_WTFF01000177.1 GCF_019400985.1 Streptomyces bambusae | reverse complement strand
TTGTATTTTTTTTGACAAACCAGAAGACGGCATCGGAGTCCAGCCTCGGTCGCGGGGGCGCGGAGAGGTGTATAAGAGCCAGCCGCCGGGCCGACGTCGAGGCCGCCCTGCGGGCGCCCGCGCCGCAGCCGACGGCGACGGCCGCCGCCCCCGCCGCGGGCGAGCGCATCCCGCTCAAGGGCCTGCGCGGGGCGGTCGCGGACAAGCTCTCGCGCAGCCGGCGCGAGATCCCGGACGCCACGTGCTGGGTGGACGCCGATGCCACCGAGCTGATGGCGGCCCGGGCCGCGATGAATGCGGCCGGGGGGCCGAAGATCTCCGTGCTGGCGCTGCTGGCCCGGATATGCACGGCCGCCCTGGCCCGCTACCCGGAGCTCAACTCCACGGTGGACCTCGCGGCCAACGAGATCGTCCGGCTGCCCGGTGTGCACCTGGGCTTCGCGGCGCAGACCGAGCGGGGCCTGGTGGTCCCCGTGGTCCGCGACGCGCACACCATGAACCCGGAGGCGCTGACCGCCGAGTTCGCCCGGCTGACCGAGGTGGCGCGGGCCGGGCGGCTGACGCCCGCCGATCTCACGGGCGGGACGTTCACCCTCAACAACTACGGGGTGTTCGGGGTGGACGGGTCCACCCCGATCATCAACCACCCCGAGGCGGCCATGCTCGGCGTCGGCCGGATCGTCCCCAAGCCGTGGGTCCACCAGGGCGAGTTGGCGGTCCGCCAGGTGGTGCAGCTCTCGCTGACCTTCGACCACCGGGTGTGCGACGGCGGCACGGCCGGCGGGTTCCTGCGCTACGTCGCGGACTGCGTGGAGTCCCCGGCGGTGCTGCTGCGCTCGCTGTAGGAGCCGTACGGGACACCGGGACCGGCCCCGCCGGGCAGCTCCGGCGGGGTCCAGTCCGCGTGGCGCAGGATCGCGCGGACGGTGGCGGCCGAAGGGGCCAGCCGCAGCGCGGTGTTGCGTACGGCGAGGGCGAGCGGGTTGGCCAGCTGCTGGCCCAGCCGCCCGGCCCGCCGGGCGGCGAGGGCCACGGCCTGGGTCCTGGGCCGGCGCACGGCGTCGTAGCGTGCCAGCGCGGCGTCGATGTCCGGGCCGGCCGCCAGTTCGGCGGCCAGAGTGACCGCGTCCTCCAGGCCCTGGCAGGCCCCCTGGCCCAGGTTGGGGGTCATCGCGTGCGCCGCGTCCCCGATCAGGGCCACCCGGCCGGCGACGAAGCTCGGCAGGGGCTCGACCAGTTCGAGCATGTCGTGGTGCAGGACGTCCTCGGGGCGGGTAGCGGCCAGCAGTTCGCCGACCGACGGGTGCCAGGAGGCGAACCGGCGTCGCAGGACGTCCAGCGGTGCGGCGTGCCGGATGCCCGGCGGGGAGTTGAGGACGGCGTGCCATTCGGCGCGGCCGTCGCGCAGCAGGATGTGCCCGAACTCCGCGCCCGGACCCCAGAACAGCGTGAAGTCTCCCTCGGCGGCGACCGGCTCGGCCGTGATCGCGCGCAGCACCGTCGAGCCGCTGTAGGCGGGGCCCGGGTGCGCGGGGAAGAGGGACGAGCGGGTGCGGCTGCGCAGCCCGTCGGCGGCGACCACCAGGTCCGCCGGACGGCTCTCCGTACCGCAGTGGACCACGGCCCGCCGCCCCGGTCCGCCGGGCGCCGGGTCGGTGTCGATCCGGTCGGCGGTCCGTCCCACCAGCACGGCGGAGGCGGGCAGCGCGGCCCGCAGCAGCGCGTGCAGCTCGGCGCGCGCAATTCCGGTGATCGGGACGCCCACCGCCCGTTCCAGGGCCCTTCCGTCCATCCGGGACAGCCAGCGGCCGTCGGGGGTACGGGTGCCGCCCGAGTACTGGAAGCGGCCGGTCTGCCGTACGGCGGCGCCGACGCCGAGCGCGTCCAGTGCCCGGATGCCGTTGGCGTGCAGGGAGATTCCGGCGCCGGCATCTTCGAGGACGGCGGCGCGTTCCAGGACGGTCACCTCCCAGCCCGTCCGGTGCAGCCCGATCGCGGCCGCCAGACCGACGATCCCCGCGCCGACCACCACAGCCTTGCCGCCCATGGCGCCTCCGTTTCTACAGCTGTAGAAGACCAGTGGGCGCAGTGTACTCACCACCTTCTACAGGTGTAGAAAGAGGGGGTGAGTGAGGATCGACGAACCGTCCTGGCCGACGCGGCCATCGAGGTGCTGGCCGAGGCAGGGATGCGCGGGCTGACCCACCGCGCGGTGGACCGGGCGGCGGGGCTGCCGAACGGCACCACCTCGGCGTACTTCCGCACCCGGGCCGCCCTGCTGACCGCCCTCGTGCGGCGACTGGTGGCCCGGGACCAGGCCGAGCTCCAGGCGGCCGGCGAGGCCGCCCCGCCGCTGCGTACGGCGGACGAACTGACCGACGGCTTCGCCGCCCTGACCCGGCAGCGGCTGACGGGCGAGGGCCGGCGGCGCTCCCTGGCCCGCTACGCCTGCGCCGTGGAGTCTGTACGCGACCCGGAGCTGCGGGAGATCCTCGTGCCGCGCGACAACGCCGGCCGGGACGCCGTACGCGCCTTCCTCGCCGCGCACGGCGTCGCCGACCCCGACACCCGCACCCACACGCTGCTGGCCTGTGTGGACGGCCTGGTCCTGGACCACCTGCTCACGTCCACGCCGGTGCCCCGCGAGGCCCTGGAAGGCCTGGTGGCGGCCGCCCTGCGCTGACCGGACGCCGGGAAGCGGACGTCGGGAACCGGTGGTGGTCGGGAACCGGTGGTGGTCAGGAACCGGTGGTGGTCAGAAGGAGCTTCCCCACATGGGTGCTGGCCTCCATCACCCGGTGGGCCTCGGCGGCGTCGGACATCGGGAAGACCGCGTGGACCACCGGCCGGACCCGGCCCGCCTCGACCAGCGGCCACACGTGCTCGCGGACGGACGCCACGATCGCCGCCTTCTCCTCCAGCGGGCGGGCCCGCAGGGTCGTCGCGGTGACGGCCGCGCGCTTCGACAGCAGCGCGCCCAGGTTCACCTCGCCCTTGACCCCGCCCTGGAGGCCGATGATCGCCAGCCGCCCGTTCACGGCGAGCGCCGCGATGTTCCGGGCCAGGTACTTGGCGCCGATGATGTCCAGGATCACGTCCGCGCCCGCGCCGCCCGTGGCGGCCCGCAGCTCCTCCACGAAGTCCTGCTCGCGGTAGTCGATCAGGATGTCCGCGCCCAGCTCCTTGCAGCGGGCCAGCTTCTGCGGCCCGCCCGCCGTGACGGCCACCCGCGCGCCCACGGCCTTGGCGAGCTGGATCGCCATCGTCCCGATGCCGCTGGAGCCTCCGTGGACCAACAGGGTCTCGGCGGGCCGCAGATGGGCCACCATGAACACGTTGGACCACACCGTGCACGCGGCCTCCGGCAGGGCCGCCGCATCCACGAGGTCCATGCCGGCCGGCACCGGCAGCAGTTGCCCGGCGGGCACCGCCACCTTCTGCGCGTACCCGCCGCCCGTGAGCAGCGCGCACACCTCGTCGCCCACCGCCCAGCCCGAGACCCCCGGGCCCAGGGCGGAGATACGGCCGGAGCACTCCAGCCCCGGGTAGGGCGAGGTGCCGGGCGGGGGATCGTAGAAACCCTGTCGCTGGAGCACATCGGCCCGGTTGACACCCGCGGCCACAACCTCGACGAGGACCTCGCCGGGGCCCGCTTCCGGGTCCGGCACCGTGGTCCATGTGAGCGCTTCCGGCCCACCCGGCGCAGTGATGGTGATTGCCTTCATGGCCTCACGCTACTCACGAGAGGGCCCCGCCCATGCGCCACGGGGCTCCAGCGTACGGACGGGTCCCGACACACCTACCAATGATCTTGGCCAGTGCCCCCCGCCTTCAGGCGGGGGGTGTAGGCAATCTCAAGACTGCTCTGGCCTCGGCCTGGTGCACGGATCTGCGCTGCCGGGTTATACGGGGCGCCGCTGAT
The DNA here is from genome assembly GCF_019400985.1 of Streptomyces bambusae. GTDB lineage: Bacteria > Actinomycetota > Actinomycetes > Streptomycetales > Streptomycetaceae > Streptomyces > Streptomyces bambusae_A. The sequence goes on along the minus strand of NZ_WTFF01000177.1, from coordinate 11,457 downwards.
TCTCGATGTACCGGCGTACGACGGTCAGCGGTGCCCCGCCGCAGCTTCCGGCGAAATACGAACGTGACCAGAAGTGGCCGTGCATGATGGCGCGGTTGACCTGCCCGGTGTACTCGGCCCGCAGGTAGCGGGAGGACACGCCCTTGAGGGAGTTGACGAGCTTGGAGAGCTGGACCTTCGGCGGGTAGTGCACAAGCAGGTGGACGTGATCACGTTCGCCGTTGAACTCCTTTAACTCCGCCTCGAAGTCCGTGCACACGTCGCGCATGATCTCCTCAGCCCGCGTCAGCATTTCGGGCGTGAACACACCGCGCCGATACTTCGTGACAAGCACCAAATGCGCGTGAAGGTTGTAGACGACGTGCGCTGACCTGCGAATATCCGGGGCCGCTTCCCATCGTGGTGACATGCACCAAGTGCAGTATATTCGGCGAACCGGCCAACGAGCGGATTGGGGAAGGAAGTTGAAGCAGCAGCGCGGCCACAAGGCCAAGCTCTATCTCACGCCCTCCCAGACGCTCACCGCCGATGACCAGGGGCACGCAGCCCGCACCATGTGGAACTGTCTGCACTCCTGGTGGACGATGCTCCCCAAGGGCAAGCGGAACCTCGCCGACGCCGACCAGGCGATCCGGCAGGGCCGCAAGGATCTCGACTTCCTTTCCGACCTTCCCGCCCAGGCTGCTCAGCAGGTCCTCAAGACGTATTTCCGGGCCTGGCAGAACTGCTGGGAAGGCCGGGCCGAAGCCCCGAACTTCAAGGCCCGCTTCCGCTCCCGCATGGCCATCGACATCCCGCAGGGCCGAGACCTCCAGATCGTCCGGGTGAACCGGCGTTGGGGTCGGATGTGGGCGCCGAAGATCGGCTTCGTGCGCTTCCGCTGGACCAAAGACCTGCCGGTCGGCAAGCGCGCCGACAAGAACAACAACGTCACCGGCGCCCGGCTCGTGAAGGAAGCAGACGGCTGGTACGTCGTCTTCCGCGTCCAGACCGAAGTACCCGAACCGGCCGAGCACGCCGGCCCCACGGTCGGCATCGACCGGGGCATCGCCAAGCCCCTCGCCCTCTCCGACGGCACCTTCCGCGAACACGGTCCTTGGCTCGCCAAGGGTGAGACGGAGCGGCTGCGCCGTCTGGAGAAGTCCAAGGAAGCAAAGCGCCAAGCCCGCAAGAAAGGCCCGCGCAAGAAGGGCGAGCGGGACGGCAAGCCGTCCAAGCGTCTCGCCCGCACGTACGGCCAGATCGCCCAGCTCCGCGCAAAAGCCAAGCGCAGGGCCGCCGACTGGCAGCACAAGGTCACCACCGAAATCACCGAGACCTTCTCGCGTATCGGGGTGGAAGACCTGGCCATCACCAACATGGTCAAGTCCGCCAAGGGCACTGTGGAAGCCCCTGGCAAGAACATCCGCCAGAAGGCCGGACTCAACCGCAGCATCGCCGGGGAGGCATGGGGCCGAACGGTCACCCTGCTGGAATACAAGGCCGCCGCCCGTGGCGGCCAGGTAGTGAAGGTGCCCGCGCCGAACACCTCCCGCAGGTGCTCAGCCTGCGGCTTCATCACCCCCGGCAGCCGGGAGACCCAGTCCCGCTTCGTCTGCAAGAACCCTGACTGCGGGTTCGAGTGCAACGCGGACACCAACGCAGGCCGCAACATCGACCACGCCGCCGGATCAGCGGTGTCAGGACGTGGAGACCTCGGGGCTACCCGGTCTGCGAAGCGTCAACCACCCACTCAGCCGCACGCGGCCTGAGAAGGGATTCCGCCCCGCTCACGGGGCGGAGGAGATCAATGGACGGGTGTTGCCTACGAGGCGACCATTGCGTACACCCGCGCCCGGCAGGCCGAGAATGGCTACACCCAGCCCCAGTTCTGGCTGCTGCGCAATCTGTCGGAGAACGACATCTCGCCCGACGGCGAGGGGATGACCGTGGCCGAGCTGCGGAAGGCCATGGCCTCCTACATCCGGCCCGAGGACGACCTGGCGGCGGAGGCCGAGGTGCTCATCGGGCGTGGCTGGCTGCGCCGGGACGCCGAGGACCGGCTGTGGCTCACCGAGGAGGGGGAGCAGGCCCGTGTCGACCTCGCGCGCAACGCCCCCGCGATCCGCGCCGCCCTCCACGAGGGGATCGACGACGCCGACTACGTCACCACGGTGAAGGTGCTCCAGCAGCTGATCCGTAATGCGGGCGGGGCGGCCGCCTGACGGACCGAGGGTCCCGGGTCAGCCGAGGGAGCCGCGGGGCGTGGGGGGTAGCGGCGGGGCGGTGGAGGCCGCGCGGACGATGGCGATCAGCCGGTCGGTCGCCTGGAGGGGGCTCGCGTGGGGATCGTCGTACGGGAGGAGCCGGTGGCCGCGCAGCACGCTGACCACCAGGTCGTCGGTCTCGCGGACCCCCTTGCCGACCTCGGCCTTGGTGACGGGGCGCTCCAGCAGGTCGAGTCCGCTGCCCTGCTGGATCAGGTCCTCCATCACCGTGCCCGCGCTCGGGCTCAGTACCGACAGGCCCAGCAGCCGGCCGGCCGCGCTCGCGCTCGTGATGACCGCGTCCGCGCCCGACTGGCGCAGCAGCGGCGCGTTCTCCTCCTCGCGGACCGCCGCGACGATCTTCGCCCCGCGGTTGAGCTGGCGCGCCGTCAGGGTCACCAGGACCGCCGTGTCGTCGCGCTGGGTGGCGATGATGATCTGACGGGCCCTCTGGAGCTCGGCGCGCAGCAGTACGTCCGAGCGGGTCGCGTCGCCCACCACCCCGGTGTAGCCCTCGGCGGTCGCCGCGTCGATCACCTTGGACGAGGGGTCCACGACGACCACCCGCTCCTTGTCGAGGCCCGTGGCCAGCAGGGTCAGCAGGGCGGAGCGGCCCTTGGTGCCGAAACCGACGACGACCGTGTGGTCGCGCACGTTCTTCCTCCAGCGGTTCAGCCGCCACTCCTCCCGGGTCCGCTCGGTGAGGACCTCAAGAGTGGTGCCGACCAGGATGATCAGGAACAGCACCCGCAGGGGGGTGATGAGCAGGATGTTGACCACGCGCGCGCTGTCGCTGTGCGGGACGATGTCGCCGTACCCGGTCGTCGAGAGGGTCACGGTCGCGTAGTAGACGGAGTCGAGCAGGTCGACCGACCCGTCGGCGTTGTCGTGGTAGCCCTCGCGGTCGAGGTAGACGAGCAGCACCGTCAGGAACATCACGAACAAGGCCATCAACAGCCGTTTGCCGACCTGGCGCAGGGGCGCCTCCACCACACGGCGGGGAAGTATCACCCGCCGGGTGACGAGTTTTTCGTCGGCCTCCCGGGCCATCGCGTCCTCGCCGTGGAGTTTCACGTGAAACATCCTCCCGCGGACCAGGGCAGCTCCAGAATCTCCAGTTCCTGCCCGTCCTTGGCGCCGTGCGGCGGTACGACGGCCAGTGCGTCGGCGGCCGCGATGCCGCGCAGCATCGCAGGCCCGCTGAAGCGCAGGGGCACGGCCTCCTCGGAGGTCAGCACGACCGGGACGAGGCGGGTGTCGTACGGGTGCCCGGACACGGCGCCGCGCACGGGCGCGGTCCAGCGGGGCCGGGGGGCCCGTCCCGCCAGACCGCGCAACAGCGGCTCGGCGAGGGTGAGCAGGCCGGAGACGGCGGCCAGCGGATTGCCCGGCAGCCCGACGAGGTGCCGGGCGCCGCTGTCGAGCCGGGCCAGCAGCATGGGGTGGCCGGGGCGTACGGCGACCCCGTCGACGAGCAGTTCGGCGCCGGCCCGGGACAGCACGGGGTGGACGTGGTCCACGGGGCCGGAGGCGGTGCCGCCGGTGGTGACGACGACGTCGGCGGCGGAACCGGTGACGGCCCGCAGGAGCGCCTCGACCCCCTCGGCGTCGTCGCCCAGCCGACGGGTGCCGGTGACGTCGGCGCCCATGCGGTCCAGCCACGGGCCGAGCATGGGGGAGAGGGCGTCGCGGATCAGGCCGTCGTGCGGTCGGCCCTCGGTGAGCAGTTCGTCGCCCAGGACCAGGACCTCGACGCGGGGCCGCGGCCGGGTGAGCAGCTCGTCGTAGCCGGCGGCCGCGGCGAGGCCCAGCACGGCGGGGGTGACCCCGCTGCCGGCGGGCAGTAGCTGGTCGCCGGAGCGGCACTCCTGGCCGCGCAGGCGGATGTCCTGGCCGGTGACGACGTCCCGGTCGGCGTACAGCTGGCCGTGGGCCTCGCGGGAATGCTCGCTGCGGATCACGGCGGTGGTGTCGGCAGGGATCCGGGCGCCGGTGGCGATCCGGACGGCCTCGCCGTCGGCGAGCGGGTCGGGGCGCTCGGCACCGGCCAGCACGTCGGCGCCGGGGCGCACCGTCCAGGGCCCCGGACCGGAGACGGCCCAACCGTCCATGGCGGAGGTGTCGAAGGACGGCAGGTCGGTGAGCGCCTCCAGCGGCACGGCGAGCACCTCGCCGAGGGCCTCGGCCAGGGGCACCCGGTGGGTGCGGGGGCGGGTGGCCGCTCCGGCGCGGGCGGCGATCTCCCGGGCCCGGCTCCAGGCGGCGGCCCGGTGGCCGCCGGTGTCGGGGTTGCGCGCGACCAGCGCCAGGGCCTCGTCCACGGCCCGCTCCGCGTCGGAGGCGGTCATGGCGACCCGCTCCCCGCCGCGTCGCCGGGCCGCCCCTCGGAGGTGGCCCCGGGGCCCTGCTCGGCCTCCGCGGCCCAGCGCAGCGCCAGCTCGGAGGCCTTGCGGGAGGCCTCGGAGACCGCTCGGGCCGGATCGGCGCCCTCGGCCGCGGCGCGGGCGGCCGCGTACCCGACCAGGAAGGTGGTCAGCGGTGCGGCGGGGCGGGCGACGCCGTGGGCGGCGTCACGGGCCAGGTCGAGCAGGGTCTTGGTGTCGACGTCGAGGTCGATGCCCAGCTCGTTCTTGACAGTGGTGATCCATTCGTCCAGCACGCTCCCATGGTCCCTGATCCGGGCCCGGGCGACCGCGAGGTCCTCCCAGGTGTCGCAGTCGAAGGAGGCCAGGGGGGAGGCGTCGAGGCGGGCGAGCTCCAGCTCGGCGGTCAGGGCGCGCAGCGGCAGGCCGTGCAGGGTGCCGTGTTCGGCGGCGAGCAGGGCCAGTTCGCGGCGCAGCGGCTCGGACCGGTACGCGGCGACCAGGGGCTGGTCGCGGCCGTCGGGGTCGCGCAGCAGCGTGCCCTCGGGGCCGGGCCCGGCGAGCAGACCCCGTACGGTCGCGGGGTCCAGGAACGGCAGGTCGGCGGAGAGGACGAGGACCACGTCGGCGCTCGTCAGCCGCAGGCCGGCGTGCAGGGCGGCGAGCGGTCCGCCGCCGGGCGGATCCTCCAGGGCCCACGTCACGGGCCGTGCGGTGGCCCGCCGGCCCCCGACGACCACGGTCCGCCCGGCGTCGGCGCAGGCATCGAGCACCCGGTCGAGCAGGGCCCGGCCGCCCACCCGGAGCCCGGGCTTGTCGGCGCCGCCGAGCCGCCGGGCCGCGCCGCCGGCCAGCACGATCGCGTCGTAGGTCATGACACGAGTATGCGGGGACCGTGTTTCCGGCTGATGGCGGGCTCTCGCCGTGACCGCCGGCACCCGTGTGAGCAGCGGGTTCGCCGAAGCGCCCTGGTCCTCGGCGGGTACGGCGGTCTCCGCGGGTCCGGCGTCCTGCGCGGGTACGGCGCTCTCCGCGGGTACGGCGTCCTCCGCAGGCACGGCGGTCCTCCGCGGGTACGGCGGTCCTCCGCGGGTACAGCGGCGGCCCGGAACCGGGAGCCGGTTCCGGGCCGCCGCGCGCGGAGGTCCTTACAGGTACGGGCCGGAGCGGATCGCGCCGTGGGGGCCGTCGTCCTCGTCGTGGGGGGCGCCGGGCGGGAGGGCCCGGCGCATCTGCTCCAGCTGCGCCCGCGCGGCCATCTGCTGCGCGAACAGGGCGGTCTGGATGCCGTGGAACAGGCCTTCCAGCCAGCCCACCAACTGGGCCTGTGCGATCCGCAGTTCCGCCTCGGACGGGATCGCCTCGTCGGTGAACGGCAGCGACAGGCGCTCCAGTTCCTCCACCAGCTCGGGTGCGAGGCCGTCCTCCAGCTCCTTCACCGAGGAGGCGTGGATGTCCTTCAGGCGGACCCGGCTGGCCTCGTCCAGAGGAGCGGCACGGACTTCTTCCAGAAGTTGCTTGATCATGCTGCCGATGCGCATGACCTTGGCGGGCTGTTCGACCATTTCCGTCACCGGGACCTCGCGCGACTCGTCATCGGCGCCGCCGACCGCCGTCCCGTCCTGTCCCACGATCAGGACGTGCGGGGGACTGTCCTGCGACCGTTCACTCCTCGGCATCTCCATGCCGCCATTCTCTCGCACACCTTCGCTCTCACACGGTGTGCCCCCGTACGGGTGTGATCCACCCTGTACGGGGGCACGGACCGGGCCGCATGCTCCGGAACGCCGGTGCGCGGTACCGCAACGGCCGTGCGCGGCACCGGTACGCCCCGTCAGCCCGCCGCCGGTCAGCCCGCCGCCCGTCGGGCCACCGCGCCGCCGGATCGGGTGACCAGGGCCGCCAGCAGCGCCGCGCCCAGCGGCACGGCGACGATCAGGACGGCGAGGGTCTCCCACGGCACGACCACCGGCACGTACGGCGTGGCCGTGTCGCGGAAGCCGAAGAAGCTTGCTTCCCGGTACATGCGGGCCTGTTCGCGCCGCTCCGCCAGCCGCAGCCCGATCCCGGGCAGCAGCCCGGCCGCCGAGCCCAGCACCACGCCCATCGCGGCGACCACACCGCACTGGAAGCCGCTGAGCGTGCGCCGCAGCCGCGGGGCCGCGCCGACCGCCGACAGCGTCTTCAGGTCGGCCTCGGCGTCGGCCTGGGCCAGGCCCGTGGCGATTCCCGCCGCGCCGACGGTGACGAGGCCCGCGAAGACGGAGAGGACCAGCAGGAACATTCCTTCGCCGCCCTGGAAGCCCTCCTCGACGTACAAGGCGGCGTCCACGCCCATCCAGTCGAGCTCGCCGTTCAGCCGCTGGCGCTGCTCGCTGCTCGCCTTGCCGTCGAGCGTGAAGTACGAGCCGTACGCGACGGTGGTCAGCCCCGCGGCCTTGGTGGCCGCGGGCGGCAGGACCAGCCGGAACCCGTAGGCCTCGGCGCCGGCCGGGGCCTGGTGGACGGCGAACACCTTGTCCTGGCCGGGCGGGTCCTCGCCGCGCTCCTCGGCCTCCCTGGCCTTCTCGCTGTCGGTGACCAGGCGCAGCGTCACCTTGCCGTCCTTGACCGGGCGCGGGTCGAAGGAGACGGCCTGCCCGGCCTTGAGCGCCTGGACGGTGCCGGGGTCGGTGACGGCCAGCGCCTTCAGCAGCGTCTCGTCGGCCACGACGGTGCTGTACTCGACGTAGCGCGAACTCTCCGCGCAGCGCCAGTCCTTGGCCAGCGCCCGGGCCTGGTCGCGGCCGATCTCCTGGGCCTGCGGGCCGGACAGCGGGCACTGCCGGTCCTTCGGGACCAGGACCTCGACCAGGCCGCAGCCGGCCTCGATCGAGTACTGGTTGCAGTCGGGCTTGCCCACGACGATCCGCTCCAGGTCGGCCCGCACGGCGACCGGGAGGTCCCGGCTCAGGGCCTCGCGCACGGCCGGCACCTCCCGCCAGCCGCCCTCCTCGTTGAGGACCAGCTTCCCGGTCCCGTCCGGCAGTTGGGAGACGTACCGGTGGCGTTCCTCGGCCTCGCGGCTCTGGTCGTACGTCGCCACCGCGACCGTGCCGGCGACGGCGGCGAGTACGGCGGCGACGGCCGGAGCCGTACGCCCCCGGTTGCGCACCGCGTCGCGCAGCGCGAGCCGCGGTGCCAGGGGCAGCCAGCGCCCGGCCCGGCCGAACAGGCCGACCAGGACGGGGGTGAGCGCGACGATGCCCAGCTCGGCCAGGGCGCTGCCGCCGGCGACGACCACGACACCGAGCTCCGACACCGAACCGAACAGGGCGATCGCGCCGCCCAGGCCGATCGCGACCAGGCCCAGGACCGGCAGGACCCGGCCCGCCCGGCGCACGCCGCGCCGCCCGGTGAGGGAGGCGAGCACGGTCTGCCGGGAGGCGGTGACCGCCGGGGCGACCGCCGCGAGCAGGCCGGTGAGCACGGCCAGCGCGGCGATCCCGAGGAGTTCCAGGGGGCGGACGTCGAAGTCGCCGAAGCGGGTGCCGAGCTGCTGCTCCAGGACCGGCTGGAGGGCGAGGGTCAGCGTGAGGCCGAGGGCGATGCCGACCACGGCGGCCGCGGCGCCGATGACGATGCCGCCGGAGAGCACGATGGCCCGGATGTGCCGGCGGTCGCCGCCGTTGGCGCCGACCAGGCCGAGCTGGCGGCGCGAGCGGCGGGCGCCGACGGCGAAGGCGGGACCGGCCAGCAGGCAGATCTCCAGCATGGCGAGGCCGACGACGGTGACGAGCGCGGCCAGCTCGGTGGCGCGGCTAGGGAACACCTCGGAGCCGCTGCCGCCCTGCTTGCGGAAGAGCGGAACCTCGGAGTTCGGCGGCGGGTTCAGCAGCACCGCCTTGGACACCACCACAAGGCCCTTGGCATTGGCCTGCTGGACCATGTTCCACGTGAAACCTTCGCGGCCGCCGACCGTGACGAACCAGCTGTCCTCGACGGCCACGCCGCGCATCCCGGCGGCCTGGAGGGCCTGGTCGAGCGGGGCCAGCAGGGTCCCGGGCGGGGCCAGCAGCTCGGACGTGCGCAGCTCGTCGGGCTTCTCGTAGGCGCCGACGATCGTGTACGGGGTCGTGGAGCCGCGCGGGGTGACGCTGGAGCCGACGTGGAGGCCGGACTCCTCCAGGAAGGCCTCGGTCGCGATGAGCTCGCCGTGCCGCTCGGGCAGTTGGCCGCGGTCGAGGGTGAACAGGCCGCGCACCATCGGCTGCGCGGTGTCCAGCTCCCGGGCCTGCACCTCCAGCAGGCCGTACGGGGTGCGGACGCGGATGTGGGCCTTGCTCTCCTGGACGAGCTCGGCGTCGGCCGGGAGCACCGCCTTCAGGGCCCCGGCGGTGGCGTCGCGGGTGTTGCCGCGGCTCGGCGGGAGGCGCAGGTCCTTGTCGTCCGCGGCCGGTGCCCAGCCGACGCCCTTGGGGTGCTGGAGGATCGGGCCGCCGAGGCCGGCATTCTCCACCTGCGCGTCCGCGGCGCCCAGTTTGCGCTGGGCCTGCTGTTCGGCGGAGAGTTCGGCGCTGCGCGCCGTCAGATCGGCGGCGCTGACGCCCGCGATGGGCAGGGCGATCATCGCGAGGACGAGGGCGCTGCGGCCCTTGGCGCGCCAGGCGTCGCGGCGGGCGATGCGCAGGGCGGCGACCCAGGAGTGGTACCAGGACTTCACCGGTCGGCCACCTGGCCGGAGAACAGCGAGTCGGGCTGTGCACGCAGGGTCTCGTCGACGACGCTGCCGTCGCGCAGGAAGACCACACGGTCGGCCCAGGCCGCGAAGCGCGGCTCGTGGGTGACCAGGACCCCGGCGGCTCCGGCGTCGCAGCGCGCGCGGAGCAGGGCGAGGACGGACTCGCCGGTCTCGGAGTCCAGGGCGCCGGTCGGCTCGTCGGCCAGTACCAGGCGGCGGTCGCCGACCAACGCGCGGGCTATGGCCACGCGCTGCTGCTGGCCGCCGGACATCTCGTCGGGGAAGCGGTCGGCGACCTGGGGCAGGCCCATCTCCTCCAGGGCGGTGAGGGCCGCGACGCGGGCCTTGCGGGCGGAGGTGCCGTCCAGTTCGAGCGGCAGGGCCACGTTCTCGGCGGCGGTGAGCGCCGGGATGAGGTTGTAGTCCTGGAAGACGTAGCCGATGCTGCGGCGGCGCAGCGCCGCGAGCTGCGCTCGGCTCGCGCGGGTGATGTCGGTGCCCTCGACGATCACCTGGCCGCTGGTCGGGGTGTCGAGCCCGCCGGCGAGGGTGAGCAGCGTGGACTTGCCGGAGCCGGACGGGCCCATGACGGCGACGAGTTCGCCGGGGTACACGTCGAGGTCGACCCCGCGCAGGGCGTGCACCTCGGTGGCGCCGCTGCCGTGGACGCGGGTCAGCTGCTTCAGTTGCAGCACGGGCTGCCGGCCTTGCGCCTGGCCGGGTATGTGGTCGGACATGTGTCGGTCCCCTGAGAGGTGGATCAGTCGCGGAGGGAGCGGAAGCGGGATCGGGTGCGGGAGCGGGATTGCGGGGCAGCCGGGCCGGCCGGGGCACCCGGGCCGGCCTGGGCGGCCGGCCGGGCGGCGGGTTCACAGGCCGACGGGTCGGTTGACGGGTCGGCGGACGGGTCAGCCGGTGGGCCGGTCGACGGATCGGCCGACGGGGTGGCCGGCGCGGCGGACTGCCGGTCGGCCAGGGACGCGAGCCGGACCAGTCGGGACTCGCAGTGGTCGAGCCAGCGGGCCTCGGCCTCGGTCTGGAAGATCAGCTGTTCCAGGACCAGGAGCCAGGCCACGTCGTCGCGTTCGCGGGAGCGGCCGCTCTCGACGGCGGCCAGGGCCTGTGCCTTGAGCCGCGTGTAGTCCTGCATGGCCTTGATCGTGTGGTGGCGCTGGGCCTGGACGACCGCGCGGATGTCCACGCCGGAGGCGCCCACGGCCATGGCGAGCTTGATCGCGAGCTCGTCGCGGGGCGGGTCGGTGCGGTCGACGGGCCGGCCGTACCAGGCGGTGAGCTCGCTGCGGCCGGCGTCGGTGATGGCGTAGAGCGCGTGCCCGGCGGAGTCCTCCCCGTCGGGGACCACCAGTCCGTCGCGCTCCAGCCGGGCGAGCGTCGTGTAGACCTGCCCGACGTTCAGCGGCCAGGTGGAGCCGGTCCGGGTCTCGAACTCGGTGCGCAGTTGGGAGCCGTACCGCGGGCCCCGTTCCAGCAGGGCGAGCAGCCCGTGGCGAATCGACATACTCAGTATGTATACCGAGTATGCTCACCGCCGCAAGCAGCTCAGTCGCGGCGCAGCCGCACGCCGAGGTAGCCCAGGCCCAGTCCCATCAGGGCGAATCCGGTGCCCAGCGGCAGCAGGTGGGCGGCCAGGTCGGCGGCCCGCTCGTTCGGCTCGGTGCCCAGCGCGGCGATCGGGGCCGGCGGCGGCGTGGCGGTGGCTTCGGCGGCCTCGGTGGCCGCGGGCGGCGGCGGGCGCGGTGCCGAGGACGGCGGCCAGTTCGGAGACGGCGAGCCGGTGGCGGACGGCCAGTTCCAGGGCCTCCCGCTGCTCGGGGGTGGTCCCGGCGGCCTCGGGCCAGGCCAGCCGGGCCAGCTCGGTCCGGCGGTACGCGTTGACGTCGAGGCCGTCGAGGCCGTCGGAGCGGGGGACGCCGGCGCTGGCACCAGGTTCGCCGGGGGCGCCGGAGGGGGCGGTGGTGGCTGACGGGGCGGGGGTTGGATCGTATACACATCTGACGCTGCCGCCGATCTTACGCGCGCGGATCAGTCAGTACGCAGCGCGGCTAGTGCAACGAAAAGTAGGGTAGGAAGTAATATGGTGAGGCGCGAGCGGGTGGCGGAAACGTGG
>NZ_WTFF01000176.1 GCF_019400985.1 Streptomyces bambusae | reverse complement strand
CTATGTCGCATGCCACGTCGCCCCCCTACAGCACTGACGATAACGCACGCCGGCAGCGTCAGTGGTTTAAAACAGACAGCCAGGCGTCCCCTCCCCCCCCCCCCGGTACACGTTTCCGCCCCCCCCCCCACCGCCGCCGGCCCCCGCGCGATCGTCCGCGTCAGCCCCGCCCCGATCGGCGTGCGCATCACCAGCGCCGCCGCCGCGGCCCGCAGGGACGAGGCCACCGGCCCGGCTGCGGGACCCAGCATCGCCCGCGCCTGCACCACCTGCATCCGGTGGACCCGCCGCGCGACGGCCGCCCGCTCGCTCGCGTACGCCGCCGCCGGCAGTCCCCGCACCAGCAGCGGGTGCAGCACGGCCGCGTCCTGCAGCGCCAGGTTGATGCCCTGCGCCCCGATCGGCCCGTGCGTGTGCGCCGCGTCCCCGATCAGCACCAGGCCCTCGCGCACCCACTCCGTCGCGTGTGCCGCGAACACGTCGAGCAGGCTCAGCCGCGCCACCGAGGTCAACTGCTCCCGCAGCAGGTCCGCCACGTCCGGGAGTACGCCGGCCAGTTCGTCCCGGATCACGTCGATCCCGCGCGCCGCGGCCGCGCTCCAGCCGCCGTGCGGCAGGGCCCAGCCGATCCGCAGCCGGTCGGGGTAGGCGTCGTGCACCAGCACGGCGCTGCCGCCCGCCCGGTGCACCCGCACCGCGCCGCTCGCCCGGCCGGGGGCGTGCAGCGAGAACCACACCACGTCCTGTGCGAAGGACTCCGAGCGCCCGGCGCCGATCCCGGCCAGCGCCCGGGTCTTGGAGAACCTCCCGTCCGCCCCGACCACCACCGGCGCCCGGACGGTCACCGCCCGGCCGCCCGGGCCGCGCAGCACCGCACCGCCGTACGGTCCGCCGGGCCGCCGCTCGACGAGCGCGGTGATCCGGTGGCCCTCCAGGAAGGTGAAGCCGGGCAGCCGGCGGCAGGCCGACACCAGCTCGGCGAGCAGATGCGGCTGCGGGAGCGCGAGCAGGTGGTCGTACGGGCCGCCCAGCCGCCGGTAGTCGACGTCGAGGAGCGCCCGCCCCCGCTCGCGCACCTGGAAGCGCTCCAGTACGCACGCCCCGCGCGCCCGGGCCGGCCCGAGCACGCCCAGCTCGTCGAGGATGCGCTGCCCGCCGGGCTGGAGGATCTCGCCGTGGAACTCCCGGCGCAGCGCCGTGGACTTCTCCGCCAGCGCCACCCGCATCCCCGAGCGCAGCAGCATCAGGGCGAGGGCCAGCCCGCCCGGCCCGGCGCCGACCACGCACACGTCGGCGTCGACGGCCCCGTCCCCGCCCGCCGGCGCGGCCGCGCCGGCCATCACGGGCTCGCCATCCCCGGGATCCCGGCCGGCAGCCGCCGGCACGGGGCTCACACCCCCGCGCGCGCCGACAGCGCGGTGTTGACCATGTCCAGGTACCGCCGTGGGGTGTCCGCGTCGCCGAGTTCCTCCTCGTCGAGCTGGAGGCCGTAGTCACGTTCGATCCGGCTGGTGGTCTGGATCAGGGAGATGGAGTCGTAGTTCAGGTCCATCCAGTCCTGGTCGAGCACCACCGGGTCGGTCATGTCGATGCCCTCGCTGTCCCCCGCGCACTCGCTGAGCAGCCGTGCCAGGTCGGCCAGCTCCAGCCGCCCCCGCGCCGGGTGTCCGGTGTCGTCCATCATGTCCTCCGTCGCCCTTCCCGTGGCCGTAGGCCGTGTCCTGTCGTCCCCGTACCGCGGCGGTGGCCCCGCCGGGGGCCCGTCGCCGACCCCGTGCACCCCGTACCGCTGCACCCCGTACCGCTGCGCGCCGCTCACGCGGCCGCCGCCCGGACCACCGCCGCCGCGTTGAACCCGCCGCGCCCCCGGGCCAGTACCAGTGCCGTGCGCAGCCGGGCCGGGCGGGGGGCGCCGGTCACCAGGTCCAGCGGGCAGTCCGCGGCCGGGCGCGCGGTCCCGGTGGTCGGCGGCACCACCTGGTCGCGCAGCGCCAGCAGCGCGGCCGCGAGGTCGAGGGAGGCGCCGCCCGCCGACAGCCGGCCGGTCATCGTCTTGGGCGCGGTCACCGGCACCCCGCGCGGCCCGAACAGGTCCGCGAGGGCCTGCGCCTCCGCGCGGTCGGCCTCGCGTTCGCCGGCCGCGTCGGCGAACACCACATCCACGTACGCCGGGCCGATCCCGGCCTCCGCCAGCGCCTGCTCGGCGGCGGCCCGCAGCCGCGGAACCGCCGGATCGGCGTCGAACGTCGACGCCTGCCCGGCCACCGTCCCGTACACGCGGCGCGCCCCGCGCTGCCGCGCCGCCCCGGCGTCCTCCAGCACCAGCAGCGCCCCGCCCTCGCCGACCACATGGCCCTTCGCCCGCTCGTCGAAGGGCAGGTACGCCGCCGCCGGGTCGTCCGCCGTCGTCATCGCCCCGCCCGCCAGGTGCGCCGCCCACCCCCACGGGCACAGCGCGGAGTCGAGCCCGCCGGCCACCACCAGCCGGGCCCCCTTGCGCAGCTGGCGGCGCGCCTGGGCGACCGCATCCAGCCCGCCCGCCTGCTCGCTGACCAGCACCCCGCTGGCGCCGCGCAGCCCGTGCCGGATGGAGATCTGGCCGCTGTTGACGGCGTAGAACCAGGCGAAGGACTGGTAGGCGCTCACGTACTGGCTGCCCTTGCTCCACAGCGCCTGGAGCTCGCGCTGGCCGAACTCGAAGCCGCCGGAGGAGGCCGCGGTCACCACCCCGGCCGTGTACTGCGGCAGCGCGGCCGGATCCACCTCGGCGTCGTCGAGGGCCTCCTTGGCGGCGGCCAGCGACAGCCGCGTCACCCGGTCGGTCTGCGGCAGCAGCCGCGACGGCACGTGCTCCTCGTCCACGAAGCCCGGCACCTCCCCGGCCAGCCGGGACGGATAGCCGGAGGCGTCGAAGCGGGTCAGCGGGCGGATGCCGCTCTCGCCGCGCAGCACGGCCTGCCACCAGGCGTCGGTGCCCAGCCCGTTGGGGGCGGCCACCCCGATCCCGGTCACGACGGCGGTCATCGGTCCTCCCGGACGGCATAGACGGAAGCAGCGGCAGAAGATGAAGCAGCAGCAAAGGAAGAAGCGGAGGCACACGAGAGGGAGGAGGGCCGCCCCAGCACCATGGCGCTGTGGAACCCCCCGAACCCGCTCCCCACCGTCAGCACCACATCAGTGCGGTGCTCACGGGCCGTCAACGGCGTGTAGTCGAGGTCGCAGGCCGGGTCCGGCTCGTGCAGGTTCGCCGTCGGCGGCACGGTGTTGTGCTCGATGGCGAGCACCGACGCGACGGTCTCCAGCGCGCCGACGGCGCCCAGCGAGTGCCCGATCATCGACTTGATGGCGCTGACCGGGACCCGGTACGCGTGCGCGCCGAGCGCCCGTTTCAACGCGGCGGTCTCGTGCACGTCGTTCTGCTTGGTCCCCGAGCCGTGCGCGTTGACGTGGTCGACGGCCGCCGGCTCGGTCCGCGCCTCGCGCAGAGCGATCCGGACGGCCTCCGCCATCTCGGCGCCGTCGGCCCGCAGACCGGTCATGTGGTAGGCGTTGTTGGTCGCCCCGAACCCCAGGACCTCGGCGTACGCGTGCACCCCGCGCCGCCGGGCCCGCTCGTACTCCTCCAGGACGAGCACGGCGGCGCCCTCGGCGAGCACGAAACCGCAGCGGGTGCGGTCGAAGGGCCGGGAGGCGGTGGCGGGGGCGTCGTTCAGCCGCGAGGTCGCCTTGACGGCGTCGAAGCAGGCGGCGGTGATCGGGCTCAGCGGCGCCTCGCCGGCCCCCGCGAGCATCACCTCGGCACTGCCCTCGCGGATCAGCTCGACGGCGTGCCCGACCGCGTCCATCCCGGCCGTGCACCCGGTCGACACCACCGACACCGGGCCCTCGGCGCCCGCCGCCCGGGCGACCTCCGCCGCCAGCGAGGCCGGCGTGAACCAGTCGCACAGCCCGCGCGCCGGGGACCGGTCCACCACCCACCGGTGCCCGCCCCCGCTGACCCGCCGGTACTCCTCGTCCATCGCCGAGGCCGACCCGAGCGCCGTCCCCAGGCACACCCCGGCGCGGGGGCCCGGCAGCCCGTCCAGCCCGGCGTCCGCGAGCGCCTCGGCGGCGCAGGCCAGCGCGAACTGCGCGACCCGGTCCAGCCCCGCGGGCACCCCGCACACGGCCGGGTCGAAGTCCACCTCGCCGGCCACCCGGGAGCGGAAGCCGGCCGGGTCGAACCGGGTGACCGCCCGCGTCGCCGTACGCCCCGAGGTCAGCAGCGCCCAGAACTCCTTGACCCCGACCCCGCCGGGGGCGACCGCCCCCAGCCCGGTGACCACGACGCGCCGGGAGTTCACCGCGCGCACCGCGCCACGACCCGCGCGGCCCGCCCCACCAGCCGGGGCAGGGCCGCCTCCCGTACGAAGAAATGCCCGCCGGGCACCGTCCGGCGCACGAACCGCGCGGTGGTCCACCGGCCCCAGCCTGCCACCGCCTCAGGTCCTCCCAGCGGGTCCTCCCGGCCGGCCACCGCCAGCAGCGGCACGTCCACCGGGCCGCCGGCCGCGCCCTTCAGGGCGGCGGCCAGCCGCAGGTCGTCGCGCAGCACGGGCAGCACCGACCGGTGCCACACGTCCCCGGCGCGCACCCCCTCCGGGACGGCCCCGAACCGGGTCAGCAGCCCGACCAGTTCGCCGTCCGACAGCTCCGCGCCGCCCACCAGGGCGGCCACCCCGTCCGGCGGCGGCAGCGCCCCGACGGCCAGCAGCGCCGGCGCCGACCGCAGCCCGGTCTCGGCGGCCGCACGCGCGAGGGTGTAGGCGACGAGGCCGCCGAGGCTGTGCCCGTAGAGCGCGTACGGCTGCCCGCCGACGGCGTCGGCGACCCCGCGCAGCTCCCGCAGCAGCCCCTCGCGCCCGACCACCCGCGGCTCCCGCCGCCGCCGGTCCCGCCCGGGCAGCAGCCAGGGCACGACGTCGACACCGGGCCCGACCAGCTCGGGCCACCGGTGGAAGGCCGAGACCCCGGCCCCGGCATGCGCGAAGCACACAACCTTCACCTCGCCCCGCCCCCTCCCGCCGCGGACCGCCGTCAGGCCCACCGTGCCGGGCGCTGCTGGAGCGGTGCTGGAGGACGGGCCGATGCCAGGATGAGGAGCATGGGTCACAGATGAGGAGCATGGGTCATATGGGTCACACGGGTCACTCACCGATCGAGATCGCCGCGTACGATCCGGCCTGGCCGGCCCGGGCGGACACGGCCATGGCGGAGCTGCGGGCCGCACTGCCCGGCGTACTGACGGCGATCGAGCACATCGGCTCCACCGCGGTCCCGGGCCTCGCGGCCAAGCCGGTCATCGACCTGATGGCGGCCGCCGACGACCTCGGCGCGGTGGAGACCCGCGAGGCGGCGCTGGCGCGGCTGGGCTACCGGCGCCACCGCAACGCCCTGACCGACCGCCTGCTGTACGTCCGCGAGGCCGACGGCCGCCGGACGCACATCCTGCACGTCGTCACCACCGAGAGCTGGCCGACCCGCAACCAGCGCATCCTGCGCGACCATCTGCGGGCCCACCCCCGGGACGCGGCACGTTACGCGGAGCTGAAACGTGCCCTGGCCGCCGCCGGCACGGCCCCGGGCGACTACGCCCGCGCCAAGACCGAGCTGATCCAGGAACTCACCGACCGGGCCCGCGCCCGGCTGGGGCTGCCGTCCGTACCGGTCTGGGAGAAGGAGGGGTAGGCCCCGGGCGGGTCCGGAGACACGGAAGCGGCCCGCCCCCTCCACGGGGGACAGACCGCTTCCGCTCTCACTCACTCACTCACACACACTCACACTCGCTCACTCACTCACGTGCCCGGCGGGCCTACCAGCCGGCCGACCCGATCTCCTTGCGGGTGCCCAGGCCCGAGCCGGTGCCCGGGTAGAGGAAGAGCTTCCCGGTCGAGTTCTGCACGGCGATCAGGTCGTCGGACAGGCCCGTGTTCAGCAGATCGCCGCCGATCAGGTCGGACATGCCGTTCCAGCCGCCCGAGCCGATCTCGATGCGCGGGCTCAGGTACCCCTTGTCACCCGGGTACAGGAACAGCTTGCCCGAGGACTTCTCCACCGCGACCAGGTCCTGGCGGCCGCTGTTGTTGAGGTCCATGCCGGTCAGGTTGGACATGCCGTTCCAGCCGCCGGAGCCGATCTCCTTACGGGTGCCCAGGCCCGAGCCCGTGCCCGGGTAGAGGAAGAGCTTGCCCGTGGACTTCTCCACCGCCGCGAGGTCGGCGACGCCGTCACCGTTGAGGTTGAGCGCGGTCAGGCCGGCCATGCCGTTCCAGCCGCCCGAACCGATCAGCACGCGATCCGCGCCGGCGGAGATGGCCGAGTTGTCGTTGCCCTTGTAGAGCCACAGCTTGCCGGTGGACTCCTCCACCGCGACGATGTCGTCCTTGCCGTCCTTGGTGAAGTCGCCGCCCACCAGGTTCGACATGCCGTTCCAGCCGCCCGCGCCGATCAGCACGCGGGCGGAGCCGGCGGCGATCGTGCCGTTCTTGCTGCCCTTGTACATCCACAGCTTGCCCGTGGACGCCTCCACCGCCACCACGTCGACGACGTTGTCGCCGTTGAGGTCGGCCGAGGCCAGGTCGGTCATGCCGGCGCTGCCCGTGCCGCCGTCACCGGGGCCCTCGGGCTTCGGGTCCGGGGTGGGGTCGGCGCAGTTCTTGCTGGTCAGCGACTTCGTCGGGTAGAAGGCGGTGCCGTTGAAGGTGGTGCGTGCGTCGGTGCCGTAGTGGCGCTGCTCGTAGTGCAGGTGGGGACCGGTGGAGTTGCCGGTGCTGCCCACGATGCCGATCTGGTCGCCGGTGGACACCCGCTGGCCGTCGCGCACCTTGAAGCCGTTGAGGTGGGCGTAGACCGTGCTCCAGCCGTCGCCGTGGTCGATGACGACGAACTTGCCGTAGCTGCGGTTGCCCTTGTCCTTGACGTGCGCCGTGCCGGAGGCGCTGGCCAGCACCGGGCGGTTGACGGTGCTGCCGCCGTCGGTCCAGTCGATGGCGTACGCCGAGGGGCTGTGGCCCGAGCGGGACGAACCGCGCCAGGACTCACCGCACTTGAACGGCATCTGGAACTTCGGCCGGTCGCTGGAGGCGGCGGCCGCCATCGGCACCGCGCCGTAGGCCGTCGGCAGACCCATGTCCTCGACGGTCAGGGCATCCATGTCGCCGTGGAAGTCGTCGGCGATGTCCTCGGCGTTGGCGCCGCTGATGGACAGGGTGGTCGCGGCGATCGTGGCGCACAGCAGACCGGTGGCGATCCGTACGCGCTTCGACATGAACTGCTTGATCATGATGTGGGTTCCAAACCGGCACAGAGGTACCAGGACAAGAGGGAAGTAAGAAAGGAGAGGAGAGGAGAGGGGAGGGCGAGAAGGGGAGGGAGAGAAGGGGAGGGCGCCAGGGGGGAGGGAGAGAGGTCCCCGCGCCCCGCGCCTACCAGCCGCCGCTGCCGATCAGCTTGCGGTCGCCCAGGCCCGACCCCGTGCCGGGGTAGAGGTAGAGCTTGCCGGTGGACTTCTCCACGCCGACCAGGTCGTCGTAGGCGTTGGAGGTGAAGTCGCCACCGATCAGGTCGTTCATGCCGTTCCAGCCGGCCGAGCCGATCTCCTTGCGGGTGTCCAGGCCCGCGCCGTTGCTCTTGTAGAAGAAGAGCTTGCCGCTGGAGGACTCGGCGCCGACCACGTCCGTCCTGCGGTCGTTGTCCACGTCCATGCCGACCAGGTCGTGCATGCCGTTCCAGCCGCCCGAACCGATCAGGACCCGGGTGGAACCGCCGCTGATCGCACCGGTGCCGTTGCCCTTGTAGAGCCACAGCTTGCCGGTGGACCGCTCGACACCCACCACGTCGGCCTTGCCGTCGCCGTTGAAGTCGCCGCCGATGAGGTCGTGCATGCCGTTCCAGCCGCCGGAGCCGATCTCCTTACGGGTGCCCAGGCCGGAGCCGGTGCCCGGGTAGAGGTAGAGCTTGCCGGTGGACTCCTGCGTGGCGACGATGTCGTCCTTGCCGTCACCGGTGAAGTCGGCGGCCGCGAGGTTGGACATGCCGTTCCAGCCGCCGGAGCCGATCTCGACACGGGAGGCGCCGGGGGCGATCGTGCCGTTGGAGTAGCCCTTGTACAGCCACAGCTTGCCGGTGGACGCCTCCACACCCACCACGTCGTCGACCGAGTCGCCGGTGATGTCGGCGGAGACCAGGTCGGTCATGCCGGCAGAGGGAGTCGGCGGGGTGGTGGTGGCGTCGTCGACGATGTTCTTGTAGCGGACCGGGGCGTACGGGCCGTAGCCCGGGTAGTACGGGTAGTCGTAGACGCGGTGGTGCACGCCCGACGGGGTGAAGTCGAAGCCCCAGTACTTGGTGTGGTCGCTGTTCGCCCACTTCTCGAAGAGGACGACGTGGCCGCTCGCACCGCCGTCGTTGTCGAGCAGGGCGTCGCCCGCCTTGAGGTCAGACTTGCCGATGGAGTACACGACGCCGCGCGGCTCGAAGGTGTCCGTGGTCAGCGAGGAGTCCAGGTCCCAGGCCATCGAGACGAAGCCGGAGCAGTCCGTGCGGTAGCCGCCGTGGCGACCGCCCCAGTCGTAGTCGAGACCGATGCCGACCCAGCTCTTGGCCCGCTCGATGACGGTGCTGCGGGATATCTTCGACGTCGCCGCCGAGTACACGGCGCCGCGCGCCTCTTCGGCGATGGGAGCCTCGGCGCCCTGGCCCGTGCTGCCGAAGTCGGGGTTGCCGACGGCGGGCTCGGCGGAGACCGAGGCGGGGGCGGGGGTGGGAGCGGCGTTCGCCGCCGAGTTCAGCGCGACGACACCGGCGGTGGAGGCGGCGACGGCGAGCAGGGCCGCGACGGCGGTGCGGCGGGGGGTCCGGCGGGTGCGGGACATGGGTGTACTCCGGTTCGTGAAATGCGGTGAGTTCAGGGGGTTCCGCCGGGAGCCGGTGCGTCGGGCGGCACGCTCGACCGGACGGAGAGGAGGAGAGAAGAGAAGAGAAGCAGAGAAAGGTTTCAGCCAGCACGGACGGACAGCTGTCCTGCAGGTACAGCGGTCCTGTGAGCCGGCGGCAATCAGCCGAGACCGGCGATCAACCGAGGGCTACGAGCTGAAGGCCAGGAACTGAGGGCCAGGAACTGAAGGCCAGGAACTGAAGGCCAGGAACTGAGGGCTACGAACTGAGGGCAATCAGCCGGGGTGGACGACCGATGGCGCACTCCCCGACGTCCGCTCCAGCGGGACGGCCGAGGCCATCGGGGCGACGGAGGTGATGCCGATCATGAGGGCGATGACCGCGGCGGCCCGAAGAATTCCGGTGCGCATGGCGAAGGCTTCCTTCCAGAACGAGTGGTGCACGGACGACTGACAGCCGACAACTGACGGCTGTCTCCGGTGGCCCACCCCACACGTCCCGCGGTCGACGTCTGCCAGGGGCTTCTCCGGCTGTGTCCCCGAGGTCTCCCTCGCTGACAAGCAATAGCTTCGTCGCTGGTCACAGCCCTGGGAAGAGAGATCGACTGGCCCCAACCGTCCCTGGCCCAAGCCGTCCAACCCGACCGGTTCCGGCCGTCCCCGGCGCCCGGGCACACCACCTGCGACCAGGGGGTGTCACATCCGCGCCCCCTGTCCTGTCTCACCTACGGAGAGCAGCACAGCACCCGCCACCCCGCCCGGGGCCGGGGCCGGGGCAAGGATTCGAGGAGAGAGAGCGACCATGGACCAGCTCACCGTCGTCGGAGGCGGCTTCGCCGGCCTCGTCGCCGCCATCAGCGCCGCCGAGGCCGGCTCGCGGGTGACCCTGTACGAGGCCCACCGCACCCTCGGCGGCCGGGCGCGCACCGCCCCCGGCCCGTACCGCACCAACGAGGGCCCGCACGCCCTCTACAACGGCGGCCCGCACTGGACCTGGCTCGCCGAACGTGACCTCATAGGCCCGCTCGCCCGGGTGCCGCTGGCCGAAACCCTGCGCCTGCGCGTCCACCGGAACGGCCGGCTCGGCCGGATGCCCTCCCTCGCCCTCCTCCGCCTGGCCCGCAGGCCGGCCGCCGAGGCCCCCGTCGACCAGGACTTCCACTCCTGGGCCGCCCCGCTCGTCGGCGAACGGGCTGCCCGGCAGGTCGCGAACTTCCTCGCCGTGGCCCTGTTCCACCACGACGTGGGCGCGCTGTCGGCGGCGTTCGTGCAGGAGCGGCTCATCCGCGTGGCGAAGTTCCCGCCCGAGGCGCAATACCCGCGCGGCGGCTGGCAGTCCGTCGTCGACCGGATGGCAGCGCAGGCCGTGCAACTGGGCGTACGGATCGAGACGGGCGCCCGCGTCGACACGCTGCCGACGGCCACGGGCCCGGTCGTGGTCGCGACCTCCCTCGCCGCGGCCCGTAGCCTGCTCGGCGATGCGTCACTGACCTGGGAGAGCGGCCGTACGGTCCTGCTCGACCTGGGGCTGACGGCCCGGCGCGGCGACCCGTGGGTCGTCTCCGACCTCGACGCGCCGGCCTGGCTGGAGCGCTTCACCGGCCAGGACCCGGGCCTCGCCCCGGCCGGCCGGTCCCTGGTACAGGGCCAGCTCCCCATCGCCCCGGGCCAGTCGAAGACGGACGGCGTCCAGCGCGCCGAACGCCTCCTGGACCTCGGCTTCCGGGGCTGGCGCGAACGCGTGGCATGGCGCCGCGAGTCCGTCGCGACCGGCCGCACCGGCGCGGTGGACCTCCCGGGGACCACGTGGCGCGACCGCCCGGCCGTCAACCGCGGCGACGGCGTCTACCTGGCGGGCGACCAGGTCGCCGCTCCCGGTGTCCTGAGCGAGGTCTCCTTCAACAGCGCCCTCGAAGCGGTCTCCCTCGCCCTGCGCACCCCCGCCCGCACCAGCACGAGGCTTCACCGCTGAGCTGCGGCTCCTGTTGTTCCGTCAGTTCCCGTACGGGGCCAGTCGATCATGATTGAATGCTGCGCGGCGTGGTGCTCGGGGTGTTGATGTCGCGCGCGGCCGCCCTGTCTTCGCGATATGACGCAGGTCACATCGCACCCGTGTCACGAACGGAAGGGCAGCTTGCGTCTGGTGGTCGTCCGCACGGCGGGAACGACCGAGACGAAAGAGACAGCAGAGCGATGAACGCGACAACAGCGCAGCAGCACGAGGTCCTGGTCCTGGGCGCCGGCTACGCCGGGCTCTCCGCCGCGATCCAGCTCGCGGCCCGCACCAGGAGGCGCGCAAACCTGCGAGTGACGCTGGTCAACCCCTACGACACCTTCACCGAGCGGCTCCGACTGCACATGACCGCCACCGGTCAGGAGACGGCCGGGATGAGCATCCCGGAGCTGCTGGACGGCACCGGCGCCGGCTTCGTCCGTGGCTGGGTCACCTCCGTGGACGCCGAGGCGAAGACGGTGCGGATCGACGACGACCGCGTCCTGCGCTACGACACCCTGGTCTACGGCCTGGGCAGCATCGCGGACACCGTCACCGTCCCCGGCGTGGACGACCACGCCTACACCCTCGACAGCCCGGAGGACGCCGCGTTCCTCGCCGACCGGCTGACCCGGCTCGACGGCGGGACCGTCGTGGTCGGCGGCAGCGGCCTCACCGGTGTCGAGGCCGCCGCGGAGATCGCCGAGCGGCACCCGGAGCTCCAGGTGGTGCTGCTGGGCCGGCAGGAGCCGGGCGCGAGCATGCACCCGAAGGCCAAGACCTACCTGGACGCGGCGCTCGCCCGCCTCGGCATACGGGTGCGCAGCGGTGTCGAGGTGGTCAAGGTGCTGCCCGACAGCGTCGAGCTCGCGGACGGCTCCAGCATCCCGGCGGCCGCGGTGCTGTGGACCAGCGGCACCCGCGTCTCGCCGCTGGCTGCCACCGCCGGCCTGACCGTCGACGAGCGCGGCCGTGTGGTCACCGACAGCGCGCTGCGCTCGGTCTCCCACCCGGACGTCTACGCCGTGGGCGACGCGGCGGCGATCCGTCAGGGCTACGGCGTGATGCACGGGACCTGCCAGGGCGGCATGCCCACCGGCGTGCACGCGGCCCTCTCGATCCTGCGGGTACTGGCCGGCAAGGAGCCCAAGCCCTTCCGCTTCGGCTACTACCACACACCCGTCAGCCTGGGCCGGAACGACGCCGTCGTGCAGTTCACCCACCCCGATGACACCCCGCGCCGGATCGTACTGACCGGCAAGCGGGCCGCGAAGTACAAGGAGACGGTGAGCGCAGCGCCCTGGCCGACGTTCGCCCGCATGAAGAAGATGCCCGCCTCGGGCGCGTTCTGGCCGCGCGGCGGCCGCTACACCCGGATTCGGAGCGCCAAGTGACCCAGCCGCAGCAGTCCGGCCCGGACCAGCTTGCCTTCCAGCAGTACCGCACCCTGCTCTTCTCCGTCGCCTACCGCATCCTCGGCACCGCCGCCGACGCCGAGGACGTGGTCCAGGACGCCTGGCTGAAGTGGTCGGCGGCCGACCGTTCCCAGGTCGCCAACCCCAAGGCCTACCTGGCCCGGATCATCTCCAACCTGGCGATGGAACGGCTTCGTTCAACCCGCCGTCAGCGCGAGGCCTACGTCGGGCCATGGCTCCCGGAGCCGATCCTCACCGGCCCGGACACCGCCGACGGCGTCGCCACGGCGGACTCGGTCTCCATGGCCCTGCTGGTCGTGCTGGAGACGCTGAGTCCCCTGGAGCGCGCGGTCTTCGTACTGAAGGAGGTCTTCGCCTTCAGCCATGCGGAGATCGCGGAGGCGGTGGAACGCTCGGAGGCGGCGGTCCGGCAGGCCGCGCACCGCGCCCGCGAGCACGTCCAGGCCCGCCGGCCCCGTTTCACCGCGGACCGCGCCCGCCAACGCGACGTCACCGAGCGCTTCTTCGCGGCGACGGCGGGCGGCGACATCAACAGCCTCATGGAGCTGCTCTCCCCGGACGTGACGCTGTGGACCGACGGCGGCGGCAAGGTCCGCCAGGCCCTCAAGCCGGTCGTCGGTCTGGAGACCGTGGCCCGTTGGTTCGCCGCGCTCACCTCCGTGACCTACCAGGGCATCGAGCCCGGGCAGATACGGCCGGAGCTCACCTGGATCAACGGCGGCCCGGGTGTCGTCTTCCGCGGCCCGGACCGCGTGGTCGCCACGCTGACCTTCGACTTCGATCCGGAAGGCCGTATCTCGACCATCCACAACGTGGCGAACCCCGACAAGCTCCACGCAGTCGCCGACGGTACCCGGCACGAACTCTCCTGAGCCGGCGTGAAGCCACCGTGCTGAACAGCGACCGCGGCGGGCGGCGGGCCCCGAAACCAAGATCAAGACGACGTGTCGATCATCTGCAAGCCCTAAGCGGCGTAGAGATCGAACGTGGACCCCCTCTTGGGCCCCGCCACCACGTCCAGCGCCGGATCCACCGTCAGCATCGCCTGGTGCAGCCGCTGCAGCTGCGGCGACGGCTCCACACCCAGCTCCTCGATCAGCCGCGTCCGCAGCCGCCGGTACACGTCCAGCGCCGTCGCCTGCCGTCCCGACCGGTACAGCGCCACCATCGCCTGCGAATGCAGACCCTCGTGCTGCGGGTGTCGGGCGATCATCTCCGTCAGCTCCGCGATGAGCTCGGTGTGCTTGCCCAGCCGCAGGTCCACGTCGATCCGCCGCTCCACGGTGACCAGCCGGCTCTCCTCCAGCCGCATCACCTCGATCTCCAGGATCGGCCCCACCCGTACGTCGACCAGGGCCGGCCCCTGCCACAGCCCCAGCGCGCGCCGCAACAGCCCGGCCGCGCCCTCGTCGTCCCCCTCCTCGAACGCGGCCTGCCCCCGCGTGACGAGCCCCTCGTACTCGTGCACGTCCACCGACTCCGGCGGGATCTGGAGCACATAGCCCCCGTGCCGCGTGGCAAGCACCTCCTTCGCGCCACCGGGGCCGCCCGGTCCCATGGCCGTACCGAGCCTCCGGCGGAGCTGGAGTATGTACGTCTGCAGGGTGGTCAGCGCGCTCTGCGGCAGGTCGGTGCCCCAGATCTCCTCCATGAGGGTCGGGACCGGCATCACCCGCCCCGGATACAGCGCGAGGAGGGTCAGGATCTGTCGCGGTTTGCGCGCCGTCGGAACAATCGAGCCCCCGTTGACCTCGGCACTCAACGGACCCAGAACCTGAATCTTCACGGTCTCCTCCGCACGTCGTCGAGTTCCCCTCGATTTTCAGCCTTCGACGGAGGAACGGTAGCCGGATCCAGGGCAATGTCACTGAACCCTTGAGCCCTCTTCAAGCATTCCCACTGCCGAATTCAGGCGTCCTCCTCCCGAATCCCCCCCCCCACCCCAACCCCCGCCCCGACCACACAACACCCCACACAACACCCCACCCACGCGCCCGTCCCACAGCCCGATCGAGGCCCACCAGAGCCTCCCTCGAGCCCCCACGCCCCACACCCTCGCCAAAAAATCCATTCCCACAAAAACTCCACCCACCGGAACATCGAATTCCCCTGGACCACCCCCACCCACCGACCACCGTAACCAGCCACAAATCCCCACCACCAAACACCCGACCCCCGACATTCCCCTTAACCCACCCCCACGAACTCCCCACACCCAAGATCGAAGCAAAACACCGCCCCACCCGGCCAACCACACCCACACCTCAAAACCGAAGCGAAGGCCCTGCCACCCACAGCCCCACCAACACCTGAGACCCCGACCAACCGGGACAGAGCCCCTTTCACCCCCCACCCACAGCCCCACGAACACCTGAGGCCCGGGCCCCGAGGCAGCCCCACCAACACCTGAGGCACGGGCCCCGGGGCCCGGGGCAGGCCCCATCCCCCCGGCCCCTCGCCGCGCCCGCAACCCGGCGATCCGCAGCAGCCCCAGCGCCTCTTGAGGCACGAAGATCGACGAGAGGCGAATCCCCAGCCCCACCGCGCTCGCGGCTGCCTGGCGATCCGACGCAGGCCCCCAACCGCCCAGCCCGCCGACGCATGAAGCGGCCGCGTTCCCGCCCGAGCGTCGGAAGCAGAGCCCCTGCCCCCATCAAAGGTTGTGCCCACCTCCAGCCCCCGTCGGCACTGGAGGCGCGGGGCCCGAGGACGGAATCCCTGCCCTCATCCAAACGCTTGTGGCCCACCTATCCCAGGAACTGCGAAGCCCCAGCCCACTCCCAGCCCCGCCGGCGCTTGAGGCGCGGGGGCCCGGGGGCGGAGCGCCCCAAACACCCCCCCCCCCCCCCGGGCCCGGGGCCCGGGGCGAGCCCCCCCCCCCCCCCCCCCCCCCCCCCACCCCTGGGGGCCCCGGCGAGACCCGGCACCGCCACCCCCCAGGGCCAAAACCCCGCCACCCCCCACCCCCCCCCCCGCCCGACGGCCGCCGGGCCCGGGGGGCGGACCCCCCACCACCCCCCCC
>NZ_WTFF01000175.1 GCF_019400985.1 Streptomyces bambusae | reverse complement strand
GCCCTGCACACCCTCGTCCGCACCCTCGCCGCCGGCGCCGCCGACCCCGCCGACCCGCGGTGCGCCGCCCACCTGCACGGCCCGCCGCTGGCCGTCGCCGCGGCCGCCGACCTCGCCGTGAGCGCCCTCAACCCCTCCCTCGACTCCTGGGACCAGGCCCCCGCCGCCTCCGAGATCGAAGCCGCCCTCACCCGCACCCTCGCCGCCGAGCTCTACCCGTACGGCCCCGCCCCCGACGCCCTCGTCACCACCGGCGGCACCGAAGCCAACCAGCTCGCCCTCCTCCTCGCCCGCGAACGCCACGGCCCCGCCCTGACCGTCCTGCACGGCGCGAACGCCCACCACTCCGTGCCCCGCGCAGCCTGGCTCCTCGGCCTCCCCCCGGCCCGCTCCCTGCCCACCCCCACCGGCACCCTCCACCCCGCCACCCTCGACGAGGCCCTCGCCCGCACCCCCGGCCCCACCCTCGTCACCGCCACCGCCGGCACCACCGACGCCGGCCTCGTCGACCCCCTCGACGCCCTCGCCGACGTCTGCGCCCGCCACGGCGCCGACCTCCACGTCGACGCCGCGTACGGCGGCCTCCTCGCGCTCAGCCCGCGCCACCGCGCCCTGCTGCACGGCCTCGACCGGGCCCGCACCGTCACCGTCGACCTGCACAAACTCGGCTGGCAGCCCGTCGCCGCCGGACTCCTCGCCGTCCCCGACGCCACCGACCTCGCCCCACTGGGCCACACCGCCGACTACCTCAACGCCGCCGACGACACCGACGCCGGCCTGCCCGACCTCCTCGGCCGCTCCCTGCGCACCACCCGCCGCCCCGACGCGTTCAAGATCGCCGTCACCCTCCGGGCCCTCGGCCGCGACGGAATCGCCGACCTCATCGACCGCACCTGCCGGGCCGCCCAGCACCTCGCCGGACTCCTCGAAGCCCACCCCCGCTTCGAACTCCACGCGGCCCCCACCCTGACCACCGTCCTCTTCCGGCCCCTCGGCGCCCGCGACGACGACCTCGCCGCCCTGCGCCGCACCCTCCTGAAGGACGGCCGCGCCGTCCTCGGCCGCGCCACCGCCGACGGCCGCCTCTGGCTCAAAGCCACCCTCCTCAACCCCCACACCACGCCGGCAGACCTGGACGCCCTCGTGACCCTCCTGGAAGGCAGCATCCACCCATGACCGCCCAGCCCGACGCCCCCCACGACCTCGTCGGAATCGGCATCGGCCCCTTCAACCTCTCCCTCGCCGCCCTCGCCCACGGCCTCGGCAGCACAGGAACAGCCGGCGCCGGCCTCGCCCCCACCGGCCTCGCCACCGCCTTCTACGACCAGCGCCGCGACTTCCGCTGGCACCCCGGACTCCTCATCGACGGAGCCACCCTCCAGGTCCCCTTCCTCGCCGACCTCGTCACCTTCGCCGACCCCACCAGCCCCTGGACCTTCCTCAACTACCTCAAGCACAAGGAACGGCTCTACCCCTTCTACTTCGCCGAGCGGTTCCACATCCACCGCGCCGAATACGACGCCTACTGCCGCTGGGTCGCCGAACGCCTGCCCGGCCTGCACTTCGGCCACCACGTCGACGCCGTCCGCTGGAACCCCGAACGCGACCTCTTCGAAGTCGACTTCACCCGGCTCGACCCCGACGGCGACGCCGAAGCCCTCGGCCGCACCCACACCCGCCACCTCGTCCTCGGCATCGGCACCGGCCCCCACGTCCCCGAACCCCTACGCCCCCTCGTCGACGCCCCCACCGTCCCCGTCGTCCACTCCGCCGACTACCTCGACCACCGCGCCCGCATCCACGCTGCCGACCACGTCACCGTCATCGGAGCCGGCCAGTCCGGCGCCGAAGTCTTCCTCGACCTCCTACGCGCGCGCCCCGCCGGCCGCGAACGCCTCACCTGGCTCGCCCGCACCCCCTCCTTCGCCCCCATGGAGTACTCCAAGCTCGGCCTGGAACACTTCACCCCCGACTACACCCGCTACTTCCACGCCCTGCCCGAACCCGTCCGCGACAAGCTCGTCCCCGCCCAGTGGCAACTCCACAAAGGCATCGACGCCGCCACCATCGCCGCCATCCACGACGAGCTCTACCGCCGCACCCTCGACGGCGGATGGCCCGACACCGTCCTCACCCCCGGCGTCACCGTCCGCACCGCCGGCCGCGTCGCCACCACCAAGGTCGAACTCCACCTGGAACACGTACAACAAGGCACCCGCTCCCGGCTCACCACCGACGCCGTCGTCCTCGCCACCGGCTACAAGGAACGACCCCTCAGCCGCCTCCTCGCCGGACTCGACCCCTACCTGCGCAAGGACTCCTCCGGCCGCCCCCGCATCGACGACCGGCACCGCATGGTCCTCGACCCCGCCGTCACCGGCACCGTCTTCGTCCAGAACGGCGAACGCCACACCCACGGCATCGGCGCCCCCGACCTCGGCCTCGCCGCCTGGCGCAGCGCCTCCATCCTGGCCACCCTCACCGGCAAGGAGCACTACCCCCAGCCCACCCGCTGCGCCTTCACCACCTTCGGCCTCGAACAGCGGGAGCAGCCCCCGGCACACACCCCCGGAGAACTGCTCCCGCTCGTCGATCACACCTGAACAGCTCAGGCGAAAACAGCTCAGGCGAAGACCGGCACACCCGCCCGCGTCAGCCGCCAGTCCACCGACGCGAACTGCGCCGGATCCAGCGTCCCCTTCGCCTTCACCCACTGGATGATGGTGTTGCGGATCTCGTCCGAGTTCGCCCACAGCTGCCTGGCCTGCGGCACGTGCGGGAACGCCCCGCCACCCGACGCCCGGTAATTGTTCACCGCCAGCACGAACTGCGCCGCCGGGTCCACCGGCTTGCCCTGGAACGACAACCCCGTGATCCGCGACCCCTTCGGCTGCGCGATGTCGATGTCGTAGGACAGCCCGTACACGGCGTCGTAGTTGTAGTCCGGAATGCTCTCGGCGTTCGTCAGCTTCGCCGGATCCACCGGAGCACCCGGCGCGGTCTGCACGAAGTACCGCGCCGAGTACTCCAGATAGTCCTTCAGCTGCGCACCCGTCACCAGACGCGCCTCCAGCGTGTTCTCGAACGGGTACAGCCCCGCCGCGTCCCGGATCGTCACCTGCCCGGCCGGGATCGCCGCCGTACGCGAGAAGCACGACGCCTGCGACAGCACCGGCAGCGCCGCCCACTCCGAACCCGCCAGCGCCGCCCGCACCGTCTCCGCCTGCACGTGGTTGATCAGATCGATCACCGCCACGTCCTTGACCGGGCCCTCCGCCGACGACATCGCCTGCGTCGACGTACCGATCACCTGGTTGACGTACGCCACGACCTTCTTGTGCTCGTCCTGAAGCAGCCGCACGATCCCCGGGTCCTCCGCGACCGTGTTGGAGTTCAGCACCTTCGCCGACACCTTCGCCACCGACCAGCGGCCCCGCTCCCACACCAGCTCGAAGTCGAACAGCGTCAGCCGCTGCCCCCACTTCAACGGCTCCGACAGCACCACGTCCTTGCCGGTCGCCCTGTTCCTCACCCGGTACTCCGGGATCTCCGTGTGCGCGTGGCCCACCAGGATCGCGTCGATCCCCGGCACCTGCTCCGCCACCAGACCCGCGGCATTCTCGATGTACGGCAGCTGGTCACCGTACGACGACGTACCGCTCGACCCCGAGTGCGCCGAGACGATCACCACGTCCGCACCCATCGACCGCAGCCGCGGCACATACTTCGCCGCCTGCTCCTCCAGACCCGGGAACGTCATCTTCCCCTGCACGTTCGCCTTGTCCCAGATCGCGATCCCCGGATTCGTCAGACCCAGCACCGCCACCTTCACATCCCGGCCGTGCGGCGTACGCAGCCGGTGCATGCTGTACGGCGGGAACGCCGGCCGCAGCGTCCGCGCATCCAGCGCGTTCGCCCCCAGCAGCGGGAAGTCGCACTGCTCCTCGAACTTCCGCAGCACCGGAATGCCGTAGTTGAACTCGTGGTTCCCCAGCGCCGCCGCGTCATAGCCGATCGCGTTCATCGCCTGCGCCATCGGATGCACCGGACCCCGGCGCGCCGTGATCGGGTCCACCTTCGCGTAGTAGTACGACAACTGGGTGCCCTGAATGGTGTCACCCGCATCGATGAGCAGCGTGTTGCACCGCCCCTTCTCCTCGCGCACCTGCTTCACCAGCGTGGAGATCTTTGCGAGCCCCACGTCGTTGTGCGCCTTGTCGTCGAACTCCTTGTCCGTGAAATAGTCCCAGTTGAAGACATTCCCGTGCAGATCGGTCGTCCCCATCACCGTGAACGCATACGTCCGCGGCCCGGCAGACCCACCCGCCGCCGCAGCGGCCGGAGCACCCGCGGCCCCCGCCAACGCCACGGCCGCACCCGTGGCGGCCGTGGTTCCCAAAAACGTCCTACGGTCGAACGCCATGCCATCTCCCCTAGTGAGGCGTGCAGTGAATTGCAGACAACGCGCGTAGATTCTGACCCACCGCTAACCAGCCACAACACCCCGGCCAGGTTTCGATCCGGTGACCACCCCGCACACATGACAGTGCGACAGTGAAACCATGACCTCAGACGCAGCGCCCCAGCCGCCCCAGCCCTACGGCACACCCGACGTCCCCCGCGTCGCCGTCCGCGGCGAAGCCCGCCTCGAAGTCGACCCCGAGATCGCCCGCATCCACATCACCGTCAGCGCCCGCGGCACCGACCGCCGCACCGCCCTCGAAGACCTCACCCGCCGCAACACCGCCGTCCTCGACCTCGTCAAGAGCTACGGCGACGCCGTCGAAAAACTCGAAACCGGCGCCTTCTCCATCACCCCCGAACTCACCCGCCACGGCCGCACCGAACGCGTCCGCGCCTACCACGGCCGCGTCCGCATCACCGCCGAACTCGGCGACTTCACCGCCCTCGGCGAACTCACCACCCGCCTCGCCGACCACGAACTCACCAGCGTCGACGGCCCCTGGTGGGCCCTGCGCCCCACCTCACCCGCCCACGGCGAAGCACGCAAACAAGCCGTCCTCGAAGCCGTCCAACGCGCCCGCGAATACGCCACCGCCCTCGGCGCCGACCTCGCCGCCCTCGTCGAACTCGCCGACGTCGGAGCCGAGAACGCCACCCCCTACGGCCGCCCCGGCGGAGCCGGCATGCGCACCATGGCCTTCGCCGGCGCAGAAGAGACCACCGCCCCGGCCCTCGACCTCGAACCCGAACGCCAGACCGTCCTCGCCCAGGTCAACGCCCGCTTCACCATGACCCCGCCGGCCCTCTGACCGGACCCCGGCCAGAGCCCCCGGAACCACCGCGGGGGTGCTCATCGGAGCACCCCCGCGCCCATTCAACAATTGTCAACAACCTTTTGCCCAACGGTTGTTGAGCAGACACCAGGACCACACTCCCTACCGCTCGGTAGGGCATACGCTCCCCCCATGCGCCGAGCGAAAATCGTATGTACCCTGGGCCCCGCAACCGACTCCTACGACCGGATCAAAGCCCTGGTAGAAGCCGGAATGGACGTCGCCCGCTTCAACCTCAGCCACGGCACCTACGCCGAACACGAGGAGCGCTACCAGCGCGTACGCAAGGCCTCCGAAGAGACCGGCCGCAGCGTCGGCATCCTCGCCGACCTTCAAGGCCCGAAGATCCGCCTCGGCCGCTTCCGCGAAGGACCCGTACTCCTTGAACGCGGAGACACCTTCACCATCACCGTCGAAGACACCCACGGCGACCGCAACACCTGCGGCACCACCTACAAAGGCCTCGCCACCGACGTCACCACCGGCGAACGCATCCTCGTCGACGACGGCCGCGTCACCCTCCAGGTCACCGCCGTCGACGGCCCCCGCGTCCACACCCACGTCATCGAAGGCGGCCTGATCTCCGACCACAAGGGACTCAACCTCCCCGGCGTCGCCGTCTCCGTCCCCGCCCTCTCCGACAAGGACATCGACGACCTCCGCTGGGCCCTGCGAACCGGCGCCGACGTCATCGCCCTCTCCTTCGTCCGCAGCGGCCGCGACATCGACGACGTCCACCGCATCATGGACGAGGAAGGCATCCGCCTCCCCGTCATCGCCAAGATCGAAAAGCCCCAGGCCGTCGACAACATCGACGAGATCGTCGCCGCCTTCGACGGCATCATGGTCGCCCGCGGCGACCTCGGCGTCGAAATGCCCCTCGAACAGGTCCCCATCGTCCAGAAGCGCGCCATCAAACTCGCCAAGCGCAACGCCAAACCCGTCATCGTCGCCACCCAGATGCTCGACTCGATGATCGACAACTCCCGCCCCACCCGCGCCGAAGCCAGCGACGTGGCCAACGCCGTCATCGACGGCACCGACGCCGTCATGCTCTCCGGCGAGACCAGCGTCGGAAAATACCCCGTCGAAACCGTCCGCACGATGTCCCGCATCGTCGAAGCCGCCGAAGAAGACCTCCTCACCCAAGGCCTGCCCCCGCTCACCGAACGCAACAAACCCCGCACCCAAGGCGGCGCCGTCGCCCGCGCAGCCGCCGAAATGGGCGACTTCCTCGGCGCCAAATTCCTCGTCGCCTTCACCCAGTCCGGCGACACCGTCCGCCGCCTCTCCCGCTACCGCTCACCCATCCCCCTCCTCGCCTTCACCCCCGACCCCGCCACCCGCTCCCAGCTCAACCTCACCTGGGGCGTCGAAACCTTCCTCGGCCCCCACGTCGACTCCACCGACGCGATGGTCGCCCAGGTCGACGAAGAACTCCTGCGCATCGGCCGCTGCACCCCCGGCGACACCGTGGTCATCACCGCCGGCTCCCCGCCCGGCGTCCCCGGCTCCACGAACCTCGTCCGCGTCCACCACATCGGCGACCCGGACAACTGACCACCACCCGGCTTCCGCACCGGCCCCGAGGTCAGTACTTGGGGCCGACGTGGGCGTCCATGAGCGCGACGGAGGCTTTGCGGGCGACGGACACGTTGTACGGCTTCCCGTGCCGGGTGCAGTTCGTCCATGCGACCCCGAGTTGGTCGAGGGTGTCCGTGAGCAGCTTCCGGATGTCGTCCGAGACGTTCGTGAACCAGTACCGCGGGTACTCGTAGCGCTTGCCGTTGCGGACGGTCCAGTTCGTGATCCGGCACCCGTCCGAGTGGATCAAGCCTCGGACGAACGGCCAGGGGTGCAGATCGATGATCTCCTGCTGCCACGGTTCGAGGGCTATGAGCCGCTCGTGCTTCCTCCCGGGTCCGTGCTGGGGGAACAGGCACGGCAAATGGTTCGAATACACCTTGATGTTGTGGGCGCCCTTCACGCGGACCCGGCAGGTCGCGTGCTCCGGGAATACCTTTCTCAGCGCAGCTTCCGCCTCGTCCTGGATGCCCGGCCAGTTGTCGTCCAACGTGATCATGAGGCTGTAGGTCCTGTGGCCGGAGTACTTGCTGATGTGGCCGTCGCCCAGATAGAGCCCCAGGAGGTACGCGTAGGCGGCGCGGTCCAGAGGGACGTCATGGCAGCGAGAGCAGTCCCGGACGCCGCGGCCCGGACACTCGCCGCGTTTGGCGCGGTCCAGGTGCTTCCAGTACCCGATGGTGCCGACGGGCACGTCCAGTCGTCGGGCGACCTCCGCGTTCTTGACGCCGGAACGGAGGAGTGAGAGTGCGGTCTGCCGCACTTCGAGTGTGTGCAGGTGCATGCGATCACTCTGAGTGCACGGAACCGTCTCAGAATGCAGAAAAGCGAACATTCACGCGAAGGTGAACGTCCGCTTTTCGGACAGGTGCCGGGTGCGGGATTCGAACCCGCACGCCCTTTCGGACAAATGCTTTTGAGGCATCAGCGTCTGCCATTCCGCCAACCCGGCAGGGTCATGTCGGAGTGTACCGGGTACGTGTGCGATGCCGCTGCTAGGTAGGCTCTTGGCAGCAGTACCGCCCTGAACGAGGAGCCATCCGTGACCGCCGAGCACGAGTCGTCGCCCACGCCCGTCGACGCCGACCAGTCGCATGTTCCGCCGCTGACGACGCGCGTCGTCATCGCCGAGGACGAGGCGCTCATCCGGCTTGATCTCAAGGAGATGCTGGAGGAGGAGGGCTACTCCGTCGTCGGGGAGGCCGGGGACGGGCAGACGGCCGTGGAGCTGGCTCGGGAGCACCGGCCCGATCTGGTGATTCTTGACGTGAAGATGCCCGTCTTGGACGGGATCTCCGCCGCGGAGAAGATCGCGGAGGAGTCCATCGCGCCCGTGCTGATGCTGACCGCGTTCTCGCAGCGCGACCTGGTCGAGCGGGCCCGGGACGCGGGTGCCATGGCGTACCTGGTGAAGCCGTTCAGCAAGAGCGACGTCGTGCCGGCGATCGAGATGGCGGTGTCGCGCTTCGCGGAGCTGAGGGCGCTGGAGAAGGAGGTCGCGGACCTCTCGCAGCGGCTGGAGACGCGCAAGCTGGTGGACCGGGCGAAGAGCATCCTGCAGACGCAGTACGGGCTGAGCGAGCCGGCGGCGTTCCGGTGGATCCAGAAGACGTCGATGGACCGGCGGATGTCGATGCAGCAGGTCGCCGAGGCGGTCATCGAGGACGCCGAGGAGAAGAAGAACGCCGCGAAGTAGTAGCGGACCCCGACGCGACGGGGCCCGCCTCCCCCGAGGGAGGCGGGCCCCGTGCGTTTTCGTGATCAGTCCTCGCCGAGGTAGGCCTTGCGGACGTCCTCGTTGACGAGGAGTTCGCGGCCCGGGCCGGACAGGACGATCTTGCCGATCTCCATGACGTGGCCCTGGTCGGCCAGGGAGAGCGCGGCCTGGGCGTTCTGCTCGACCAGCAGGATCGTGGTGCCGGACGCCTTGAGCTCGGCGATGGTCGCCATGATCTTCTGCATCATGAGCGGGGAGAGGCCCATCGAGGGCTCGTCCAGCATCAGCAGCTTGGGCTGGGACATGAGCGCGCGGCCCATGGCCAGCATCTGCTGCTCGCCGCCGGAGAGGGTGCCGGCGGCCTGCTTGCGACGTTCGCCCAGGATGGGGAAGAGGTCGTAGGCGCGCTGGACGTCCTTGGCGATGCCGTCCTTGTCCTTGCGGAGGAAGGCGCCGAGGAGGAGGTTGTCCTCGATCGTCATGCGGGGGAAGATGTGCCGCCCCTCGGGGGAGTGGGCGAGTCCCAGCGTGACGATGTTGTGGGCGGGGACCTTCTTCAGGGACTTGCCCTGGAACTTGATCTGGCCGCCCTTGGGCTTGATGAGCCCGGAGAGGGTGCGCAGGGTGGTGGTCTTGCCGGCGCCGTTGGTGCCGATCAGGGTGACGATCTGGCCGGCCTCGACGGTGAAGGAGATGCCCTTGACGGCCTCGATCTTGCCGTAGGCGACGCGGAGGTCCTCGACCTCCAGGAGTGCGGTCACTTGGCTTCTCCGTCCGTGCTGGTGGTGCTGTCCGCCTCGGTGTCCGCCGGGGTGTCGGCCGGGGTTTCCGGCTCGGTGGTGGTGGCGGCGGTTTCGGCGGTGTCCTCGGCGGCTTCCTCAGCGGCCTCCTCGTCGGCGGCTTGCTCAGCGGCCTCCTCAGCGGCTTCCTCGGCGGCCTCTTCGATCGCCTCCTCGAAGGCTTCCTCGACGGCCTCTACGACGGCCGCCTCGGCGTGGGCCTCGGCGGCCTCGACCTCTGCGGCCTCCTCGGCGCCGGGGGCTCCTTCGAAGGGCTCGCCGAGGTACGCGGCGACGACACGCTCGTCGCTCTGGACCTCGCCGGCGGTGCCTTCGATGAGCTTCTCGCCCTGTACGAGGCAGGCGACGCGGTCGCAGAGGTTGAAGATGAAGCGCATGTCGTGCTCGATGACGAGGACGGCGATGCCCTTGTCCCGGATGGCGAAGATCAGCTCTTCGGCGGCCCGGGTCTCCTGCGGGTTCATGCCGGCGGTGGGCTCGTCCAGGAGGATCAGGCCCGGGTCGCTGGCGAGGGCGCGGGCGATCTCCAGCTTGCGCTGCTCACCGTAGGGGAGGTTGCGGGCGAGGTGCTCGGCCTTGTGGGCGAGGCCGATGAACTCCAGCAGCTCCATGGCCTTCTCGCGGCTGGCGGCTTCTTCCTTGTGGAAGCCGGGGAGCCGGAGGAGGGCGGACCAGAGGCCTTCCTTGGTGCGGGTGTGGCGTCCGACGAGGACGTTCTCCAGGACCGTCATGTTGCTGAAGAGACGGATGTTCTGGAAGGTGCGGGCGATGCCGGCCGCGGTGACCTTGAAGGACTTGGGCGGCAGAACGGTGCCCTTGTAGCGGACCTCGCCCTCGGTGGGGATGTAGAGGCCGGTGAGGCAGTTGAAGAAGGTGGTCTTGCCGGCGCCGTTGGGGCCGATGAGACCGACGATCTCGCCGCTCTTGACGGTGAGGTCGACGTTCTTGACGGCGGTGAGGCCGCCGAACCGCATGGTGACGCCACGAGCGTCCAGGACGGTCTCCGCCTCGATGGCGGTGGTGGTGGTCGTCATGGGTCAGGCCCCTGCCTTGCTGAGGACTGTGGGAGCTTCCAGGTCTCCGTGGAGTTCGAGCTGGTTGCGCCGGTTGGGGATGATGCCCTCGGGGCGCAGGCGCATCAGGACGATGAGTGCGACGCCGAAGGCGAGGAGCTGGTAGTCGCCGAGGAACTGCATCTTGTTCGGGATGAGGAAGAGCAGTGCGCCGCCGACGAGGGGGCCGGAGATGGTGCCCATGCCGCCGAGGACGACCGCGGCGAGCAGGAAGGCGGAGTTCGGCGGGACGGCGTTGGCGAACACGTACTGGTCGGGGGTGACCGTGTAGTTGACGTGGGCCTGGACGGCGCCGGCGAGTCCGGCGAGGGTGGCGCCGAGGGCGAAGGCGATGAGCTTGACGCGGAAGCCGTTGATGCCCATGGCTTCGGCGGCGGTCTCGTCCTCGCGGATGGCGACCCAGGCGCGTCCGATACGGGATTCCGCGCTGCGGCGGAAGACCAGAACGACGATCAGGGTGATGGCCAGCATCAGCAGGAAGTAGTTGGCGAAGCGGCCGACGGTGAAGCCCGCGATGGTGTGGGCGGCGCCGAAGTCGAATCCGAAGAGGTTGACGTTCGGGATGCCGGCGACGCCGTTGGGGCCGTTGGTGATGTCGGGGCCGGAGGTGCCGTCCATGTTGTTCATCGAGATCCGGAAGATCTCTCCGAAGCCGAGGGTGACGATCGCCAGGTAGTCGCCGCGCAGGCGGAGGGTGGGGGCGCCGATGAGGACGCCGAAGACCATGGAGGCGAGGGCACCGAGGAGGAGCGCGGCCCAGAAGGGCAGGTGTACGCCGAACGGGGAGTTCGGGGAGCCGGAGACCAGGGCCGCGGTGTAGGCGCCGACGCCGAGGAAGGCGACGTAGCCGAGGTCGAGGAGGCCGGTGAGGCCGACGACGATGTTCAGGCCCAGGGCGACGGTGGCGAAGATGAGGATGTTGACGCCGAGGGTCGCGTACTGGTCGTCGGTCTGGGTGAGCGGGAAGGCCGCGGCCGCGACGAAGGCGCCGACGAGGGCGACGTTGCGGTGGCGGTTGGCGAGGGCGGTGAAGCGGGCGACGAGGCCGGCCTTGTTGAGGGCGGCGAATCCGAAGCCCGCGGTGAACAGGAAGCCGATGAAGAGTTCCTGGTACGGGGTGGTGATGCCGTACGTGAAGATGCCGAGGGCGAGGCCGAGGACGGCGGCGATGATCAGGATCTCGGACCAGGCCGGCAGCGGCTTGGCGGGCGCGGGGGCCTTGGCGGCGTAGGCGGCCTTGACGATCTCGCGCAGGTTGCGGCCCTGGTGCTTGTACTGCTCCCAGGTGGTGTCCTCGGGGTCCGCCGGGTCGAGGACCGGGCGGACGAAGGGCAGGGAGCGGGCGCCGAGGTAGGTGACGACGGCGGCGACCAGGGCGACGAAGCCGCCGGGTTCGAGGTTGACGATGCCGCCGAGGGTGTCGGAGATGGCCCAGACGGTGTAGAGCGTGGTCCACAGGGTGGCGAGGGCGGCGAGCTTGACGGCCGCGTCGGCTCCGCCGGGGGTGAGCCACTTGAGGCCCTTGATCCCGTAGGAGGAGAGGCCGAAGAGGGTGGTGAGGGCGCCGCTGACGAGGACGAGCCACTGGAGGCCGCCGGGGTAGCCGTAGACGGTGAGGTTGCCGGGGAAGGCGGCGGTCCAGGTCCAGGCGAGGAAGCAGGAGACGACGGTGAGGGCGCCGCCGCCGGTGGCCAGCGCGCGGGCGGCCTTCTCGGGGATGGTGAGGCCGTTGCCGGTGGCGGGCTCGGTCGCGATGTCGGTGGTGGTCGTAGTCATGGTTCTCACGCCCTGTCCGCCACGCGCTGCCCCAGCAGGCCCTGGGGCCGGAAGAGGAGCACGAGGATGAGGAGGACGAACGCCCAGGTGTTGCCCCAGGACTGTCCGCCGAGCTGCTGCATGCCGGGGATGTCGGCGACGTAGACGGTGGTGAGGGTCTCGGCGAGGCCGAGGACCAGGCCGCCGATCATGGCGCCGTAGATGTTCCCGATGCCGCCGAGGACGGCGGCGGTGAAGGCCTTGAGGCCGAGGAGGAAGCCCATCTTGAACTGGACCTCGCCGTACTTGAGGCCGTAGGCGACGGCTCCGATGGCGGCGAAGGCGGCACCGAGGGCGAACGCGATCATGATGATGCGGTCGGTGTTGATGCCCATGAGCTTGGCGGTGTCCGGGTCCTGGGCGGTGGCCTGCATGCCGCGGCCGGTGCGGGTCTTCTGGACGAAGAAGCCGAGGAACGCCATGGAGACGGGGGCGGCGAGCAGGAGGAAGACGTCACCGGTCTGGATGGTGACGCTGCCGAGGGTGAAGGGGCCGCCGGGGAGCTGGGGGAAGACGACGGAGGACTTCGCGTCGGGGTACCAGGCCCACACCGCCTGCTGGAGGGCCAGGGAGAGGCCGATGGCGGTGATGAGGGGGGCGAGGCGGGGTGCGTTGCGCAGCGGTCGGTACGCGAACCGCTCGGCGCCGATGGCCACGAGGGTGGCGATGGCTATGGCGCCTATGATCATGAGGGGCAGGGCGATCAGCATGCTGGTGCCCGCGGGGAGCATGAGCCAGACGCTGAGTCCGCCGAACCCACCGATCATGAAGATCTCGCCGTGGGCGAAGTTGATGAGCTGGACGATGCCGTAGACCATTGTGTAGCCAATGGCGACGAGCCCGTACATGGATCCCAGTAGCAGGCCGTTGACCAGCTGTTGCGGCAGTTCGTGCACCGCAGGTCCTCCGAGTCTTTCGACGGATGTGACACCGCGCGGGGCGCTTGAGGTACGCGCCCCGCGCGGCAGGTGTCAGGAGTGATGGGTCCGGCTGGCCGGCGGGCCGGCCAGCCGGTGGCTGGTCGTGGTTCAGCCGCTGTAGGTGCCGGACTCGACGGACTTGAAGTCGTCGCCCTCGACCTTGTAGACGGTGAGCTGCTTGTTGGTGGCGTCACCGAACTCGTCGAAGGAGACCTTGCCGGTCACGCCCTCGAAGGACACGCCCTGGACGGCCTCGAGGACCTTGGCGCGGGCGCCGTCGGGGAGCTTGCCGTTGTTGGCGTCGACGACCTTCTTGACGGCCTCGATGATCGCCCACGCGGAGTCGTAGGAGTAGCCGCCGTAGGCCGCGTACGGGTCCTTGAAGCCGGCCTTCTTGTAGTTCTCGATGAACTCCTTGGCGGACGGCAGGCTGTCGACGGGGGCGCCGACGGAGGTGGCGAGGTCACCGGCGGCGGTGGCGCCGCCGGCCAGCTCGACGTACTTCTTGTCGAAGAGGCCGTCACCGCCGACGAGCGGGATGTTGGCGCCGGCCGCCTTGATCTGCTTGCTGAGGGGGCCGCCGGCCGGGTACTCGCCGCCGTAGTAGACGGCGTCGGCGCCGGAGTTCTTGACCTGGGTGACGATGGCCGAGAAGTCCTTGGACTCGGGGTCGATGTGGCCTTCGCCGGCGACCTGGCCGCCGAGCTTGGTGAACTCGCCCTTGAAGGTTCCGGCGAGGCCCGCGCCGTAGGTCTTCTTGTCGTCGATGATGTAGACCTTCTTCTTGCCCGCCTTGTTGAAGAGGTACTGCGCGGCGAAGGGGCCCTGGATGGCGTCCGTGGTCGCGGTGCGGAAGTAGCTCTTGTAGGTGCGGACCTTCTGGCCCTCGGCCCACTTGGGGCCCTGGGTCAGCGACGGGCTGGTGTTGGCCGGGGAGATCTGGGCCAGCTTGGCGTCGTCGAAGACCTTCTGCATCGACTCGGAGACCGAGGAGTTCAGGGGGCCGACGACACCGAGGACGTCCTTGTTGGCGACGAGCTTGGTGGCGTTCTGCTGGCCGGAGGAGGCCTGGGCCTGGTCGTCGAGGGCCTCGAACTTGAAGGTGACGCCCTTGACGTACTTCTTCTCGTTGGCCTGCTTGACGGCGAGCTCGGCGGAGTTGCGGATGCCGAGGCCGAGGGCGGAGAGGTCTCCGGTCAGCGGGGCGTCGACGGCGATGACGACCGTGGCGCCGCCGTCGCTGCCGCCCTCGGCGTTCTTGCCGGCGTCGCGCGATCCACAGGCGGTGAGCGTGAGGGCTCCCGCGGCGAGCGCGGCGGTCACGGCAATGAGCTTACGTTGACGCACGATCAGGTCCTTTCCAGGCACGGCGTCCCCCACGGGACGCGCCGAGTCGAACGCGTGAGACCGAACCGAAAGGAATCGGGTCGCGGTGACTGGCCGTGACTCTAGGCGGCGCACTGGAGGATATGGAGGGCTCAGGCCAATGATGTGACGCTCTTGTTATGCCACGGCGTAATACATAGCGAACTGTGAGGGTGGAACGGGCCAATTCCGGACGGTTCGTCGTGTCCGCATGCTGAGACGGCGCAGGAGTGTCAGCATGTTTCAGTGCTGACAGCCCAGGACTGTAGCGGGTTTTGGTCATGACGGGGATGGTTGCGCTCGGTCTCGATCTACGGGACACGCCCTGGTCAGGGCGGTGGAAAGATCCGCCGCATACCGGTCACCGAGGATGTAACTGTGCGCCTCTTTCTGGCGTTCATTACTGAGGGTTACCTCAAGAAACGGGAGTCCGGAATTCCGTGCTATGTGCACACAATCGGCCACGCGAATCTCGACGATCACCTCGCGGGCCTCGCCGGCGGCCACGGCGACGGGCAGGGTCGGCCGGATCGTGACGCTCAGCGCACGGGAGGGCTGGCCGATGGCCTCCACGGTCACGGGCGGGCCGGCGGAGGCCTGGACACGGACGGTGAAGGCGAACGCGGTCCCGGGGGCGGCCGCGGTCACCGGCTCGCCGTAGCGCAGCGAGATCTGCTGGGAGGGCGCGGCGGGGGGTAACGGCTCCGGCGGCGGGGCGGGTGCGGGCCGGGTCCAGATGTGTCCGGCCACCGCGAGGGCCGTGGCGGCGGCGACGGCGAGCGGCAGGGTGTGGCGGCGGTGGACGGGGGAGAGGCGGGCGAGGAGGGGGGGGGGGGGGGGGGGGGGGGGGGGGGGGCGGGGGGGGGGGGCCCGGGGGGGCCCCGCCGGGGCGGCCCCGCCCGAGGCGCCCGGGCCGCCGCGCCGCCCGCGCCGCCGGCGTCCGG
>NZ_WTFF01000174.1 GCF_019400985.1 Streptomyces bambusae | reverse complement strand
CGGGCGGCAGCACGGCCCGGGGCTGCGCTCGGGCGCCCGGGCGGACGGGCGGGACCCGATGCCGCTGATGGCGGCGCTGGAGCGGCTGCGCACGGAGCGCGGCTGGGAGATGCCGTTGGCGGACGCGGGCGTGATGGAGCGCTGGCCGCAGCTCGTGGGGCCGGAGATCGCCGCGCACTGTGAACCGGAGCGGTACGAGGACCGTGAGCTGGTGGTGAGGTGTGATTCTTCGGCCTGGGCGGCCCAGCTGAAGCTGTTGGCGCCGCAGCTGGTGGCTCGGCTGAACACGGAGCTCGGGCAGGGGACTGTGCGGCTGATCAAGGTGCAAGGGCCTGGTGGGCGGGGGCGGCGGTACGGGCCGCTGCGGGCCCCCGGCGGCTCAGGTCCGGGGGACACCTGGGGATAGGCCCTGCCCGGTACCGCTGCGCGGAGCGTTTCCCCACCCCGCCCCTTCCCGAACCGGGACTGTGCCCCGGGCCCCGCGCGGTGCGGTGCGGCGCCGTTGTCGGGGGCTCTGCCCCCGAGCCCCCGCGCCTCAAACGCCGGCGGGGCTGGGATGGCCGGGGTTGCGCCCCGGGCCCCGCGCGGTGCGGTGCGGCGCCGTTGTCGGGGGCTCTGCCCCCGAGCCCCCGCGCCTCAAACGCCGGCGGGGCTGGAATGGGGCGGGGTTGTAATGGCCGGGCTGCGGGCCGCCACGTCAGTGGTGTCCCTCACGGTAGCCGGAGGTTGACAGGCCGAAGCGCTGGATGCCCGTGTGAGCCTCTTGGAGCCCCGTCCTGAATATGGGGAGTCGGGAGAGGGAGGTTCAGGGCGGCACATGCGGACTCAGGTACCGGCAAACCCCCATCATTGTCAGTGCTACCGGTAGACTGAATGGTAAGTCCCGCCCGCTTGCGGGATCAGCCGAGCAACACTGACAACGCAGATCGACGCAGCCGCTCCTGCTGGCATGTCCGCCGGCCCGGAGTACGGCCTGTGCTGTGCCAGAAAGGGCGCTTCGTGGCCGATTCCGGCAACCCCAACGAGAACAATCAGTACACCGCCAGCAACATCCAGGTCCTCGAGGGCCTGGAAGCGGTCCGCAAGCGGCCAGGTATGTACATCGGCTCGACCGGCGAGCGCGGCCTGCACCACCTCGTCTACGAGGTGGTCGACAACTCGGTCGACGAGGCGCTGGCCGGGC
Source organism: Streptomyces bambusae (assembly GCF_019400985.1). GTDB lineage: Bacteria > Actinomycetota > Actinomycetes > Streptomycetales > Streptomycetaceae > Streptomyces > Streptomyces bambusae_A. The sequence goes on along the minus strand of NZ_WTFF01000174.1, from coordinate 14,383 downwards.
ACGCGGACACCATCGACGTGACGATCCTGGCCGACGGCGGCGTACGCGTCGTGGACAACGGCCGCGGCATCCCGGTGGGCATCGTCCCGTCCGAGGGCAAGCCGGCCGTCGAGGTCGTGCTGACCGTGCTGCACGCGGGCGGCAAGTTCGGCGGCGGCGGCTACGCGGTCTCCGGTGGTCTGCACGGCGTCGGCGTCTCCGTCGTGAACGCCCTGTCCACGAAGGTCTCCGTCGAGGTGAAGACCGACGGCCACCGCTGGACGCAGGACTACAAGATGGGTGCCCCGACCGCGCCCCTGGCGAAGCACGAGGCGACCGGCGAGACCGGCACCTCGGTCACCTTCTGGGCCGACGGCGACATCTTCGAGACGACCGAGTACTCCTTCGAGACGCTCTCGCGGCGCTTCCAGGAGATGGCGTTCCTGAACAAGGGCCTGACGCTGTCCCTGACGGACGAGCGCGAGTCGGCGAAGGCGACGATGGGCGCGGACTCGGCGGAGGAGGCCGAGACCGACCAGGCGCGCACGGTGAAGTACCACTACGAGGGCGGCATCGTCGACTTCGTGAAGTACCTCAACTCGCGCAAGGGCGAGCTGATCCACCCGACCGTCATCGACGTCGAGGCCGAGGACAAGGAGCGGATGCTCTCGGTCGAGATCGCGATGCAGTGGAACTCGCAGTACACCGAGGGCGTGTACTCCTTCGCGAACACGATCCACACGCACGAGGGCGGTACCCACGAGGAGGGCTTCCGCGCCGCGCTGACCGGTCTGGTCAACAAGTACGCGCGCGACCGGAAGCTGCTGCGCGACAAGGACGACAACCTCACGGGCGACGACATCCGCGAGGGTCTGACGGCGATCATCTCGGTCAAGCTGGGCGAGCCCCAGTTCGAGGGCCAGACGAAGACCAAGCTGGGCAACACGGAGGCGAAGACCTTCGTCCAGCGGGTCGCGCACGAGCACCTCAACGACTGGTTCGACCGCAACCCGAACGAGGCCGCGGACATCATCCGCAAGGCGATCCAGGCGGCCACCGCCCGGGTCGCGGCCCGCAAGGCGCGCGACCTGACCCGTCGCAAGGGCCTGCTGGAGAGCGCGTCGCTGCCGGGCAAGCTGAGCGACTGCCAGTCCAACGACCCGACCAAGTGCGAGATCTTCATCGTCGAGGGTGACTCCGCCGGCGGCTCGGCCAAGTCCGGCCGCAACCCGATGTACCAGGCCATCCTGCCGATCCGCGGCAAGATCCTGAACGTCGAGAAGGCGCGGATCGACAAGATCCTCCAGAACACCGAGATCCAGGCGCTGATCAGCGCCTTCGGCACCGGTGTGCACGAGGACTTCGACATCGAGAAGCTCCGCTATCACAAGATCATCCTGATGGCGGACGCCGACGTCGACGGCCAGCACATCAACACCCTGCTGCTGACCTTCCTCTTCCGCTTCATGCGCCCGCTGGTCGAGGCCGGCCACGTCTACCTGTCCCGCCCGCCGCTCTACAAGATCAAGTGGGGCCGCGACGACTTCGAGTACGCGTACTCGGACCGCGAGCGCGACGCCCTGGTGGAGCTCGGCAAGCAGAACGGCAAGCGGATCAGGGAAGACTCCATCCAGCGCTTCAAGGGTCTCGGCGAGATGAACGCCGAGGAGCTGCGCGTCACCACGATGGACGTCGACCACCGCGTGCTCGGCCAGGTCACCCTGGACGACGCGGCCCAGGCCGACGACCTGTTCTCGGTGCTGATGGGTGAGGACGTCGAGGCCCGGCGCTCCTTCATCCAGCGCAACGCCAAGGACGTCCGCTTCCTCGACATCTGAGTCGGCCGCCTAGAGCCGCCTGAAAGGATCTGAAGACCAGCAATGGCCGACGAAACCACTCCCGCGCCCGAGAGCACGGAGCTCCAGGAGAACGAGGAGCAGCAGCTGCGCATCGAGCCCGTCGGGCTCGAGACCGAGATGCAGCGCTCGTACCTCGACTACGCGATGTCCGTCATCGTCTCCCGCGCGCTGCCCGACGTACGGGACGGCCTCAAGCCCGTCCACCGGCGCGTGCTGTACGCGATGTACGACGGCGGCTACCGGCCCGAGAAGGGCTTCTACAAGTGCGCCCGCGTCGTCGGTGACGTCATGGGTACGTACCACCCGCACGGCGACACCTCCATCTACGACGCCCTGGTCCGCCTGGCCCAGCCGTGGTCGATGCGCATGCCGCTGGTGGACTCCAACGGCAACTTCGGCTCCCCGGGCAACGACCCGGCGGCCGCCATGCGCTACACCGAGTGCAAGATGGCGCCGCTGTCGATGGAGATGGTCCGGGACATCGACGAGGAGACCGTCGACTTCCAGGACAACTACGACGGCCGCAACCAGGAGCCGACGGTCCTGCCGTCCCGCTTCCCGAACCTGCTGGTCAACGGCTCCGCCGGTATCGCCGTCGGTATGGCCACCAACATCCCGCCGCACAACCTGCGCGAGGTCGCCGAGGGTGCCCAGTGGTACCTGGCGAACCCGGAGGCCTCCCACGAGGACCTGCTCGACGCGCTGGTCGAGCGGATCAAGGGCCCGGACTTCCCGACCGGCGCGCTGGTCGTGGGCCGCAAGGGCATCGAGGAGGCGTACCGCACCGGCCGCGGCTCCATCACGATGCGCGCGGTGGTCGAGGTCGAGGAGATCCAGAACCGCCAGTGCCTGGTGGTCACCGAGCTGCCGTACCAGGTCAACCCGGACAACCTCGCGCAGAAGATCGCCGACCTCGTCAAGGACGGCCGGATCGGCGGCATCGCGGACGTCCGCGACGAGACCTCGTCCCGGACCGGCCAGCGCCTGGTGATCGTCCTCAAGCGGGACGCGGTCGCCAAGGTCGTCCTGAACAACCTCTACAAGCACACCGACCTCCAGACGAACTTCGGCGCGAACATGCTCGCGCTGGTGGACGGCGTGCCGCGCACCCTCTCGCTGGACGCCTTCATCCGGCACTGGGTGCACCACCAGATCGAGGTCATCGTCCGGCGTACGAAGTTCCGCCTGCGCAAGGCGGAGGAGCGGGCGCACATCCTGCGCGGCCTGCTCAAGGCGCTGGACGCGATCGACGAGGTCATCGCGCTGATCCGGCGCAGCGAGACCGTCGAGGTCGCGCGCGAGGGCCTGATGGGCCTGCTGGAGATCGACGAGATCCAGGCCAATGCGATCCTGGAGATGCAGCTGCGCCGGCTCGCCGCCCTGGAGCGGCAGAAGATCGTCGCCGAGCACGACGAGCTCCAGGCCAAGATCAACGAGTACAACGCGATCCTGGCCTCCCCCGAGAAGCAGCGGGCCATCGTCAGCGAGGAGCTGACGGCGATCGTCGAGAAGTTCGGCGACGACCGGCGGTCCAAGCTGGTGCCCTTCGACGGTGACATGTCCATCGAGGACCTGATCGCCGAGGAGGACATCGTCGTCACCATCACGCGCGGCGGCTACGTCAAGCGCACCAAGACCGACGACTACCGCTCGCAGAAGCGCGGCGGCAAGGGCGTGCGCGGCACGAAGCTGAAGCAGGACGACATCGTCGACCACTTCTTCGTCTCGACCACGCACCACTGGCTGCTGTTCTTCACCAACAAGGGCCGGGTCTACCGGGCCAAGGCGTACGAGCTCCCGGACGCCGGCCGCGACGCCCGTGGCCAGCACGTGGCGAACCTGCTGGCCTTCCAGCCGGACGAGCAGATCGCGGAGATCCTCGCGATCCGCGACTACGAGGCGGCCCCGTACCTGATCCTGGCCACCAAGGCCGGCCTGGTGAAGAAGACCGCGCTCAAGGACTACGACTCGCCCCGTTCGGGTGGTGTCATCGCCATCAACCTGCGTGCGCGGGAGGACGGCAGCGACGACGAGCTGATCGGCGCGGAGCTGGTGTCCAGCGAGGACGACCTGCTGCTGATCAGCAAGAAGGCGCAGTCGATCCGGTTCACCGCCACCGACGACGCGCTGCGCCCGATGGGCCGTGCGACGTCCGGCGTGAAGGGCATGAGTTTCCGCGAAGGAGACGAACTGCTCTCCATGAGCGTGGTCCGGCCCGGTACGTTCGTCTTCACCGCGACCGACGGCGGCTACGCCAAGCGGACGCCGGTCGACGAGTACCGCGTCCAGGGCCGCGGCGGTCTGGGCATCAAGGCCGCCAAGATCGTGGAGGACCGCGGGTCGCTCGTCGGCGCGCTGGTCGTGGACGAGAGCGACGAGATCCTCGCCATCACCCTCGGCGGTGGTGTGATCCGTACGCGCGTCAACGAAGTCAGGGAGACCGGCCGTGACACCATGGGCGTCCAGCTGATCAACCTGGGCAAGCGGGATGCCGTCGTAGGTATTGCGCGTAACGCCGAGGCCGGTCAGGACGCCGAGGAGGGCGAGGAGCCCGAGACGGCCGAGGGACAGGCCACCGAGGCCGCCGAGGATGCCTTGTCCTCGGCCGGGGAGCACGAGGAGTAAGTGTGAGCGGAGCCACGGGCGCCGGATCGGCCGGGGGTCCCCCCGGCCGACGGCTGGGGGATGGAGCGGACGGTGCCCGTGGCCCTGCCACGGACTCCCAGGGGGCGACGACCGTGACGGACACCCGGGGAACGCAAGCGCCGCAGGCGGAGGCCGGCAAGGCCGCCGGAAAGGCCAAGGACCGCGCCGGGCAGCCGTACCGCCCGCCGCAGGCCTACGCGGCCCCGACGGTGCCGGGCGGGCAGCGCCAGCCCCGTACGGGGGCGCGGACGACGCCCCGGACGCGCAAGGCGCGGCTGCGGGTGGCGAAGGTGGACCCCTGGTCGGTGATGAAGGTCAGCTTCCTGCTGTCGATCGCGCTGGGCATCTGCACGATCGTGGCGGCGGCGGTGCTGTGGATGGTCATGGACGCCATGCAGGTGTTCTCGACCGTCGGCGGCACCATCAGCGAGGCGACGGGCTCCAACGAGTCCAACGGCTTCGACCTCCAGTCGTTCCTGTCGCTGCCGCGTGTGCTGATCTTCACGTCGGTGATCGCGGTCATCGACGTGGTGCTCGCGACCGCGCTGGCGACGCTGGGGGCCTTCATCTACAACCTGTCGGCGGGCTTCGTCGGGGGTGTGGAGCTCACCCTCGCCGAGGACGAGTAGCCCTGTGACCAGCGATTTGGGAACTCCCGGGTCTGTGCGCTAATCTTCAGAGGTCAGCGCGCAGCGCGGAGGGGCTATAGCTCAGTTGGTTAGAGCGCATCCCTGATAAGGATGAGGCCACAGGTTCAAATCCTGTTAGCCCCACAGTACGGCGAAGGCCCGGCGGAGATGTCCGCCGGGCCTTCGCCGTTGGGCCCCCAGGGTTGGTCCCAGGTCACCGAACGGTATCGATCGGTGTGTATTGTTGGGCGCCAGAAGTCCCCTACGTCAACGAAAGACGAGGTCGCGCGGTGAAGAAGCTTCTCCTGGTCGCACTGGCCGCCATCGGCGGGCTCCTCGTGTACCGCCAGATCCAGGCGGACCGCGCCGAGCAGGACCTGTGGACGGAGGCCACCGACTCCGTGCCCTCGGGTTCCGGTGTGTGAGACCCAAGGCTGATCCCATGAAGCCCCGGCTGCCGCTGCGGCCGGGGCTTTGTGCTGTTCTGGGGCGAAAAGTTCAGTTTTGCAAAGTTTTTGCTTGCGTTGGCAAATCCGGGGTGGGTGCGATGGGTCAGGTGCGGAGAGCGGTACTGGCGGGGGCGGCGGCCCTGGTCGTGGCGGGGGCCGCGCCCGGTCCGGCGTACGCGGCGTACGCGGTGGACACGGCTGCTGAACCGGTCCCCGCCTACCGGACGGCGGACGGCGCGAAGAAGGTCTCCGGCGCCGCCAGTACGGCCGACGCCCCGCTGATCGAGGCCGGAAAGGTCTACGAGGACACGCTGGCCCCCGGTGACCGCTTCTACAAGCTCGACCTGGACGCGAAGTCCTCCGTCTACGTCTCGGCCGTCATGCGCCCCACGACGGGCGCGAAGGTCGGCTACTCCGACGGCATCGAGGCCGTGGTCATGACGACCGGCGGGAAGATGTGCACGAGCCGCGCCGGCAGGGCCACCTTCTCGTACGAGCCGCTGCTGCTGAGCGCCGTGGGCGTGCGGCGGCTGCAGGAGGACTCCGACTGCCAGCAGCCGGGCGTCTACTACGTGAAGCTGACCCGGACCGCCGGCAAGGACTACGACCAGAGCCCGTACCCGGTGGAGCTGAAGGTGCAGCGGGAGCCGGGCCTGACCACCGGCAGCGCCCCCGTCAGCGCGCCCAGCGGCTGGCCCACCACGGCGCCGGCGGCGCCGGCCGCGGACGCCGTGCCCCGCAAGGGCGGCACGGGCTTCAACGACGCCCGCGCGCTCGGCGCCGGGGTGTGGCGCGACGACCTGCGGCCGGGACAGACCCGCTTCTACCGGGTGCCGGTCGAGTGGGGCCAGCAGCTCGCCGTGAGCGCGGAGCTGGCCGGCGCCAAGCTGACCAAGGAGTACAGCACGGCGACCAACGGGCTGGCGGTCTCCCTGTACACGCCGTACCGGGACAAGGTCGAGGACAAGGACACCAGCTACGACGGCAAGCAGGCCGGCGTGACCCTGCCGCTGACCGCCCCGGTGGCGTACGAGAACCGTTTCGCCTCGGACGACAGCCACCGGGCGATGCGCGTGGCCGGCTGGTACTACGTGGCCGTGACCATGAGCCACAAGGTCGGCGAGTTCACCGAGGACGCGAGCCCGGTGCCGCTGACCCTGCGGCTGAACGTGGAGGGCAAGGCCGCTGCCGCGCCCCCGTACGCCGAGAGCCTGACGGCCGCCGGCTTCGGGGTGACCGGGGACGACCGGGCCGCCGCCCAGGACGGGCTGACGGCCCCCGAGTCCGCCGCGGCGGCCGACCGGCGCTCCACGATGGGCGTGGTGGCGGCCGGCGGCTTCGGCACCGGCACGGTGCTCCTGCTCGGCCTCGGGGCGTGGCTCTGGCTGGCGCGGCGGAGCGCTACGTCCGGGAGCGCTACATCTGGGTGAGGGCCCAGATCCCGACGGCGAAGCAGAGTACGGCGGCCAGCAGCACCCCGGCCGTGACGACCCGGCCCGGTGCCGGAATGCCGCCCGGGCGGGCGGGCGGCCGCGCCGAAGCCGCGGCGGGCGCCGACGGGAGCGGCTGCTGCGGGGTGGTGACCGGACCGCTGCCGCCCGCGGCAGCCCCCGGGGGCGGGAGGTGGAAACTGCCCGTCTCCGACGTCCCGTACGCCGACGTGCCGTAGGCCGACGTGCCGTACGCCGCTGTCCCGGAGGCCGCCGTACCGTACGCCGCCGTGCCGGCCGTCCCGCGCGGGTCGGTCCTGGTCGGCTCCGCCGCCACCGTCGCGGCCGCGGACGCCACCGTGGGCTCGGGTACGGGCTGGACCGGTACGGCGGGGCCCTGGCCGCCCTGGCCGCCCGGGACCGGGGCGCCCGGGACCGCGGAGGCGGCGGCTGTGTCCTCGGGGCCGTTCGGGCCGAAACCGGCCGGCAGCGGGCCGAGTTGGTCGAAGACCTCGACCGCCTCCTCGCCGGGGGCGGCCGGCGGCAGCAGCTCGACCGCCTCGGCAAGGGCCCTGCGCGCGCCCGTGGCCGTGCCGAAGCGCCGGGCGGGGTCGGGGTGCAGCAGGTTCACCACGACGTGCCACAGCGGCGCGGGGAAGCCCTGCGGGCAGGCGGGGGCACCGTGGGCGTGGAAGTGCTCCACGAGGGCCTGGGAGTCGGGCTTGCTGCCCTGGAGAAGGTACAGGGCGACCAGCCCGACGGCGTAGAGGTCGGCGGGGAAGTCCGGCTCGGCGCCCATCAGTTGCTCGGGGGCGAAGTAACCGGGCGTGCCCACCACGTAGTTGGTCTCGGTGAGCCGCGGCTCGCCCTTGCGCATGGAGATGCCGAAGTCGGACAGCCGCAGGTGCGGCAGGCCCGTCCCGGTGGCCTCCATCAGGATGTTGGCCGGCTTGATGTCCCGGTGGACGACCCCCTCGGCGTGCACCGCGGCCAGACCGGACAGCAGCTGGTCGAGGAGGGTGCAGACGAAGCGGGGCGGCAGGGGCCCGTAGTCCCCGATGACATGGCCCAGTGAGCCGCCGCTGACCAGGTCCATCGTGAAGAGGACCTTGTCGTCGTCGGCGGCCCAGCTGGCCGGGGCCAGTACGTGCGGGTGATCGATCCGCAGGGCCTGCTCGCGTACGAAGCGCAGCAGGGTGTGGGCGTCGCTCTGCTGCAGGACCTTGGCGGCGACGTAGCGGCGGCGCCGGTGGTCCCAGGCCCGCCACACCGCCCCCACACCGCCGCGGCCGATCGGATCGATCAGCTCGTACCGGCCGGCGAAGATCTCACCCATGGCTGCGCCCGTTCCCCCCTGTCCGTCGCTCAGTTCTGGTGTGCCTCGTAGTGCGCGACCGCTTCGGCGGTGCGCCCCGCGCCGTACACCCGGAGGAACTCTGCCAGTTCCGGGTGGCTGGGGGCGAGCGTGTCCGCCGCGTCGATGATGTCGCCGGCCGCGGAGACCGAGCGCAGCAGCGACTGGATCTCGCGGACCACGCGCTTGACGGTGGGCGCTCCCGAACCGGTCGGCGTCTGGCCGCTGTTGCTCAGGACCGAGCCGCCCTGGGTCTTCTTGATCTCGTCCATCCGGTCGGTGGCCTCGACCGCGCTGACGCTGCCGTCGGCGACCTGGCCGGCGAGCTCCTGGAGGGCCTGGACCCGCTGGACGACGGCCGGGTTGCCGATCTTGGCGCGCTGACCGCTCATCAGCTGCGACAGCATGGGAGCCGACAGACCGAGGACGGCAGCCAGGCGGGCCTGGTTCAGGCCGAGATCATCTATGAGCCGGCGGAAGAGGGCCCCGAGCGGCTCCCCGTACCAGCTGCGCTGAAGCTCTCGGGCTCTGGCGGTGGCCTCTTGCTGCACTGCGTCCACTCTTGGTACTCCCCTTCGCTGGTGCGAACCTCGCGAGCATCTTACGGAGAGTGGTCGCGGGGCGGGAGTCCCTATCATTTTGCGGGATGCGGGGGTACACCCGGTACTCTGGTCTGCGGAAGCGGCCGCTTCTTCACGGAGGCCGGTCACGTCCATTTCCCGGGGCTTTAGCTCAGTTGGTAGAGCGCTGTCTTTGCATGGCAGATGTCAGGGGTTCGACTCCCCTAAGCTCCACTCCAGAAGTGCCCCCTGACCTGCGGAAACGCGGCGTCGGGGGGCATTTTTCGTGACGGCTGCGGGCGCGTCGGCATCGCCGACCCGGCCGCCCGGACGAAGCCGACCGCCGCGACGACCTCCTGCTGGTCGACCTTCTCACCCTCTACGGAAGTTGACGCCCGGCAGAGCGGCGGGCACGGCGAGGAGCCCGGCCGCCGCCGCGGGTCCGGGCTCCTCTTCGTGGTGGCCTACTTCTGCTCGTCGTTCTCCGCGGACGCCTCGCGTTCCTTCGCCGCCAGTTCGTCGTCGAGGCTCGCCGGGACCTCCGTCGCCGCCGGCGGCTCCACCAGCCAGTCCGGGTTCGACTGCTGGTCCCACCACTTCCACGCCGCGAAGGCCGCGCCGGCCAGCAGGCCGACCAGGACGACGCCCTTGAGCGCCCGTCCGCACCGGGCCCGCCGCTCGCGTGCGCGCACCAGCCGCTCGACCTCGTGCGCGGAGACCTGGCCGCGCAGCGCCGCGAGGGCCGCCGTCGAACGTGACGCGGCCTCCTCGGCCACCGGCTGGGCCGCGGCCAGCGCGTGCTCCAGGCGCGGCTGCGTGACGGCGGCGGCGTGCTTGACCGCCTCGCGGGTGCGGCAGGCGGCCCGGGTCGCCGCGTGGTCGATGTTGGGTGGCACGTGCGCGCGCGCCGCCTTCATCCGGGGATGCAGATGGGTGTCGTACGCGTTGCGCGCATGGCGCGTGCCCTCGTGCGCCGCGTGGGCGACCATCGGGGCGAACCGCTCGTTGGCTTCGTGCGCGTAGTGCACGGCGGCGTCCTTCGCGTTGCCTACGTACGGTGCCATCGCGTCCGCTGCGTGCCGCGCCGATTCCCTCGCACTCTCCGCTGCCGCGCGCACGCTCTCCTTGGGGGTCACAGGATCCTCCTTCTCGGTGGCGGACACAGTTCACCTTTCCACCCTTTGTCGGATCATGCCTGCCATAGCGCCGTGGAGCATGCGTGACAGGGCATACGGGTGGCCGTTTTCTCCCGGATTTCTCCGGGGTGCAGCACAGCGTGCGAGGATCTGGGACCGACAGTGATGACTATGGAAGGCAGATTCGTGGCCGAGAAGCTTTACGCCACCCTGAAGACCAACCACGGCGACATCGAGATCGAGCTGCTGCCGAACCATGCGCCGAAGACGGTCCGCAACTTCGTGGAACTCGCGCAGGGCGAGCGTGAGTGGATCCGCCCCGCGGACGGCCAGAAGACCACCGAGCCGCTCTACGACGGGACGGTCTTCCACCGGGTCATCAGCGGATTCATGATCCAGGGCGGCGACCCGCTCGGGAACGGCACCGGCGGCCCCGGCTACCAGTTCGCCGACGAGTTCCACCCCGACCTGGCGTTCACCAAGCCGTACCTGCTCGCGATGGCCAACGCCGGCCCGGGCACCAACGGCTCCCAGTTCTTCATCACCGTCGCCCCCACCGCCTGGCTGACCCGCAAGCACACGATCTTCGGCGAGGTCACCGACAAGGCCAGCCGCGCCGTCGTGGACGCGATCGCCGGCCTTCCGACGAACCCGCGCACCGAGCGTCCGCTGGAGGACGTGGTCATCCACTCCGTGGTCGTCGAGAAGCGCTGAGCGGCGCAGAGAGAATCCGGGGTCGGGGGGACCGCATGGACGCCGGGCGTCGCGCGCCGAGGGACCCCCACCTGGTCACCAAGGTCCTCGTCGCGGTCGACGCGGTCGTCTTCCTCGTCTTCCTCGTCGTGCCGGCGGACCCCGGGACCAGGCGGCCGCTGGAACTCCTGGGGCTGTACGCCGACCGGCCCGGCGGCCCGGACCACGGCGTGGCGGCCGGTGAGTACCACCGGCTGCTGACCTCGGTGTTCCTGCACCAGACCTGGTGGCACCTGGCCGGCAACATGATCGGCCTGTGGGTCCTGGGCGGCCCGCTGGAGGCGGAGCTGGGCCGGGCCCGCTACCTCTGCCTCTACCTGCTCTCCGGCCTCGGCGGCAGCGCGCTGGTCTACCTGCTCGCGGAGCCGAACACGCCGACGCTCGGCGCGTCCGGCGCGGTCTTCGGCCTGCTGGGCGCCACGGTCGTCCACATGCGCCGGACGGGGGAGGACATGCGGCCGATCGCGGTGGTGGTCGTGCTGATGCTGCTGATCGGCTTCGTCCCGCTGAGCGCGGACGCGACCTGGACGGTGTCGTGGCAGGACCACGTCGGCGGGCTGGTGGCGGGCTTCCTGCTCGGCCTGGGGATGGTCCGGCCGCCGGCCGGCCGCGGCGGGGCCGCGCTGCGGTGGGGAAGCTGCGCCGCCGTGCCGCTGCTGGTGGCGGCGGCCGTCCTGGTGCGGACGGCCGAACTCACCTGATCACATCGGCGTCAATCTGACGCCGCCCACATACTTATCCACAGATGGTCTGAGTTTTGTCCTCAGCTGTGGACAGGGCTGTGGATAAGTATGTGCAGAACCGTGCGGAGTGCGGTTCGAACCTGTCTTACTTCCACTGCGTGGAGACGCCGAAACCTGCCGCGATGAAGCCGAAACCGACCACGATGTTCCAATTGCCGAGGGATTCGACCGGCATCTGGGTATCGGTCACGTAGAAGATGACAATCCAGGCAAGACCGATGAAGAAGAGCGCCAGCATCACCGGGGCCACCCAGCTGCGGCTCGTCAGCCGGATCGCCTGAGCCTGTCTGGCCGGCGGCGGCGTGTAGTCGTCCTTCTTGCGGATACGTGACTTCGGCACGAGGGTCTCTCCTGTCGATGCGCTGGGGACTTTGCCTCCCCCGGGCGTCCGTTAGCGTAGTGGTTCTGTGGCGTAGAAGGAGAAGCGTACGTTGAGCAATTCCGACGACTCCTCCGCGGGTCCCCGTCGCCGGACCGGAAGGCTGCGTGCGGTCCGGCTGCTGACGGCTGCCGTGTTCGCCCTCGCCGGCCTCATCTTCGTCACCAGTTTCAACACCTCCAAGGGTACGAACATCCGGACCGACACCTCGCTGTTGAAGCTGTCCGACCTGATCAAGGAGCGCAGCCAGAACAACGCCGAGCTGGAGCGGACCACCGCGGCCGTGCGCCACCAGGTCGACACCCTCGCCGACCGGGACGACGGCCGTACCCAGGCCCAGGACGCCCGGCTCGCCGCGCTGCGCGCCGCGGCGGGTACGGAGGAGCTGTCGGGCAAGGGCCTGACGGTCACGCTGAACGACGCCCCGCCCGGCTCGGGCGCCCGCATCCCCAACGTCCCCGAGCCGCAGCCCAACGACCTGGTGATCCACCAGCAGGACCTCCAGGCCGTCGTGAACGCCCTGTGGCAGGGCGGCGCCCGCGGCATCCAGGTCATGGACCAGCGGCTGATCTCCACCAGCGCCGTGCGCTGCGTGGGCAACACGCTGATCCTCCAGGGCCGGGTCTACTCGCCGCCGTACAAGGTGACGGCGGTCGGCGACCCCGGCGCGCTGAAGAAGGCGCTGGCGGCCTCCCCGGCGATCCAGAACTACCAGCTGTACGTCAACGCCTACGGGCTGGGCTGGAAAGTCGACGAGCACAAGGCGCTGACACTTCCCGGGTACTCCGGCACAGTGGACCTCCACCATGCCAAGCCCCTGGAGAGCAGCACGCCCTGACCGCGCGGCCCGCGCCGTACGCCTGGTGGTGCGGACGCTCAGCGAGCTGTGCCTGACGGCGGGCACGGTGATCGTGCTGTTCGTGGTCTACGTGCTGCTGTGGACGGGCGTCGAGGCGGACCGGGCGATGGCCGGGGAGCGGGAGCGGCTGCGCGACCGCTGGGCGGTACCCGCACCCGCACCCGCACCGGCGCAGCCGCCGGCGAACGGACAGCCTCTCCCGGCACCGGCACCGGCACCGGCACCGGCCCCGGCACCGGCGGCCGCGCCCGCCCCGCACGGCGAGGCCTTCGCCGAGATGTACGTCCCCCGCTTCGGCCCCGACTGGGTCAAGCCCGTGCTGGAGGGCACGGACCAGGAGCTGCTCAAGCGGGGCCTGGGGCACTACGCGGGCACGGCGGCGCCCGGCGGCACCGGAAACTTCGCCGTGGCGGGCCACAGGAGGACCCACGGGGACCCGTTCAAGGACGTCCCCGAGCTCCGCCCCGGGGACGCCGTGATCGTCAAGGACGCGGCCTCCTGGTACACGTACACGGTGCGGGCCGCGCCGCTGCGGACGCTGCCCACCGACGTCGGCGTCGTCGAGCCGGTGCCGCGCCGCTCGCCCTTCACCGGGCCCGGCCGCTATCTGACCCTGACGACCTGTGATCCGGAGTGGGGCCACAGCCACCGTCTCATCGTCTGGGCGGAACTCACCGAGACCCGGCCGGTGCAGCGGGGCAGCAATTAGGCTGGTGCGGAACACGTCAGTGGAAGGGACGGCATGTACGGCTGGATCTGGCGGCATCTGCCGGGCAACGCGTGGGTGCGCGCGCTGATCTCGCTCGTTCTGGTGCTCGCGGTGGTGTTCGTACTGTTCCAGTACGTCTTCCCGTGGGCCGAGCCGCTGCTTCCGTTCAACGACGTGACCGTCGACGAGGGAGCGGGAGCCACCCGGTGAGCGCGCGCATTCTGGTTGTGGACAACTACGACAGCTTTGTCTTCAACCTCGTCCAGTACCTGTACCAGCTCGGCGCCGAGTGCGAGGTGCTCCGCAACGACGAGGTGGAGCTGGCCCACGCCCAGGACGGGTTCGACGGTGTGCTGCTGTCGCCCGGCCCCGGCACCCCGGAGGAGGCCGGCGTGTGCGTGGACATGGTCCGCCACTGCGCCGCCACCGGCGTGCCCGTCTTCGGCGTCTGCCTGGGCATGCAGTCGATGGCCGTGGCGTACGGCGGCGTCGTCGACCGGGCCCCCGAGCTGCTGCACGGCAAGACCTCGCCCGTGGTCCACGAGGGCAAGGGCGTCTTCGCCGGACTGCCCTCCCCCTTCACCGCGACCCGCTACCACTCGCTGGCCGCGGAGCCCGCGACCCTGCCCGCCGAGCTGGAGGTCACGGCGCACACCGAGGACGGGATCATCATGGGGCTGCGGCACCGCGAGCACGACGTCGAGGGCGTGCAGTTCCACCCCGAGTCGGTGCTGACGGAGTGGGGCCACCGGATGCTGGCGAACTGGCTGGTGCGGTGCGGCGACGCGGGTGCGGTGGAGCGCTCGGTGGGGCTCGCCCCGGTGGTGGGCAAGGCCGTCGCGTGACCGCCCTCGCGCCGCCCGCGCCCGCGCCCACGGGCGGCCGGGCCGCGCGGCGC
>NZ_WTFF01000173.1 GCF_019400985.1 Streptomyces bambusae | reverse complement strand
GCCCCAGGCCGCCGCCGAGGCCGGGCGGGACGCGGCCGCGGCGCCCCAGGAGTCCCTCGCCCGGCAGCTCGCCGGCCTCCCGGCGTACGAGCGCACCCGGGCCCTGTCCGACCTGGTCCGCGCGCACACCGCGGCCGCGCTCGGTCTCGCCGGGCCAGAGGCGGTCGAAGCCGGCCGGGGTTTCCTGGACATGGGACTGGACTCGCTCACCGCCGTCCAGTTGCGCAACCGCCTCGGTACGGCCACCGGCCTGCGGCTGCCCACCACCCTCGTCTTCGACCACCCGACCCCGGCGGCGCTGGCCGCCCACCTGGACGGGCTGCTGACCGAGGACGAGGTCCCGCCGCCGGTCCTCGGGGAGCTGGACCACCTGGAGACCACCCTGCGGACCCTCGCCGGGGACGGGGCGGCGGAGGTCCTCCGGGCCGACGTGCGCACCCGGCTCCAGGGGCTGCTGGCACTGCTCGACCCGGCACCCGCCGGCGCGGCCCCGGGCACGCCCGCGGACGCCGCGGGTCTCGACTCGGCCTCCGCCGACGAGATCTTCGACTTCATCCGCGCCGAATTCGGCAGGTGACGTGAAGCGGTAGAAAAGGGGCCGGCCGCGAGTGGTACATCCCACTCGCGGCCGGCCCCTTTTCCGTACGCCCTTACGGTCCTATTCCGCAGCCGCGGCCGACAGCCGGACCGGCAGCCGCTCCAGGCCCTGCATCATGAAACTCTTGCGCCACCGCAGCTCCGCGTCCGGGACGGCCAGGGAGAGGTCCGGGAAACGCGTCAGGAGGCCGCGCAGCGCGATTTCCATCTCCGCCCGGGCCAGCGGCGCGCCCACGCAGTAGTGGATGCCGTGCCCGAACCCCAGGTGCCCGTTGGTGGAGCGCTTGACGTCCAGCTGGTGCGGGCAGACGAACTTCGCCTCGTCGCGGTTGGCCGAGCCGAGCAGCACCGAGACGTACTCGCCCGCCTCGACGCGCACCCCGCCCAGGTCCAGCGGCTCCGTGGCGAACCGCAGGGTCGCCCGGTTGCCCGGACCCTCGTAGCGCAGGAACTCCTCGTTGGCGGCGGGGATCAGGCTCGGGTCCGCCCGCAGCTCGGCGAGCTGCTCGGGGTGGGCCAGGAGCGCCCGCAGCCCGTGGCCGATCATGTTGACCGTCGTCTCGTAGCCGGCGACGACCAGCAGGAACACCGTGGAGACCAGCTCGATGTCGGAGAGCCGGTCCTCCTCGTCGCGGGCCGTGACCAGCGCGCTGATCAGGTCCTCGCCCGGCGCGGCCCGCTTCTCGTGGATCATCCGGCCGATGTGCTCGCCGAACCGCGCCATGTTCGCGCCGGCGTTCTCGTTGTCGTCGGACATGATGGCGGCCGTCAGGTCCACCAGCACCGGCAGGTGCTCGTCCGTGATGCCCAGCAGTTCCCCGAGCACCCGGACCGGGAACACCGCGGTGTAGTGCTCCACCAGGTCGACCGTCCCGTCGGCGGAGTCGGCCGCCGCCTTCTCGACGGCGTCGAGGAGCTCCGCGCTGATCTCCTCGATCCGCGGCCGCAGCCGCTCCACGGCCTTCGCGGTCAGCGCCTTGTTGACCAGCTTGCGCAGCCGGGTGTGGCCCGGCGGGTCCATGTTGAGCATGTGCCGGCCCACCGAGCTGTGCTCCAGGCGGGGCGTGCCTCCGGCGCTCATCTCGCGGTCGAAGTAGCCCAGCCGCACCGAGGTGTCGATGTCCTTCGACAGCGCGGGATGGGTCATCGCCACCCGCGCCGCCTCGTGGCTGACGACGGCCCACACCCGCAGCCCGCTCGGCAGCAGCATCCGGTGCACCGGCCCGGCGGCCCGCAGGGCGCTGAAGGCCGGATAGGGGTTGCTCAGGAACTCTTCGTCCATTATCGGAAGGGTCGCAGCGGTCACGAATATCTCCTCGAATTGAATGACTGGGGTTCTTTCAGGGGGGATAGGGGTGGCTGGTCCACCCGCCCGAATGCGAAGTTGATCTCGCCAGATGGTGCTGAATACTATCGGCGATCGAGCGGGGGAGCTCGGTAAAACGAATAACAATTCCCCGCGTCCTGCGGCCGGTTGGGCCGACTCAATCAATTCGTCTCGGATTCGGGGGCATGCACATGGGGGAGCTCGGCATTCGTACGGGCCTCGTCCGGCCGGTATCGGAGCTCCTTCGGGAACACGCCACGGCGCGCGCTGCCCGTACGGCGTTCTCCGACGACCGGCGCACCGTCGACTACGGGCAGCTGGAGGCGCGGACCGGCCGGCTCGCCGGCCACCTGGCCGCCCTTGCTGCCGCCCGGGGCGCCCGGATGGTCGTCCACCTGCCCAACCGGGTCGAGACGGTCGAGGCCTGCCTCGCCGCCACCCGCGCCGCACTGGTGGCCGTCCCCGTCGATCCGTACGCCGGTGACGCCGAACTCCGCCACGTCCTCGCCGACTCCGAGGCCGCCGTGGTCGTCACCGACACCCAGCGGCTCGCCCGGATCCGCGGCCTGGTCGGGCCGGGCACGGCGGTCCGTTTCGTGGTCGTCGGGGACGAGGATCCGGGCGCCGGGGCCTGCGGTCACGATCACGGGGACAGGGCCTCCGGCCACCACCGCAGCGCCGGGGCCTCCGGTCACACCTCGACCGAACCCGACGTCCTGGACTTCGCCCGGCTGTGCGCGACCGAACCGCCCGCCCCCGCACCGGACGACCTCGGCCTCGACGAGGTCGCGTGGATGCTCTACACCTCCGGGACCACCGGCGCGCCCAAGGGCGTGCTGTCCACCCAGCGCGCCGGTCTGTGGTCCGTCGCGGCCGGCTACCCGGCCGTCCTCGGCATCACCGAGGACGACCGGATGCTGTGGCCGCTGCCCCTGCACCACAGCTTCGCCTTCAACCTCTGCGTCCTCGGCGTGACCGCCACCGGAGCCTCGGCCACGATCACCGCCGACTTCACCCCCGGCGAGGTCCTGGCCCGGCTGCGCTCCACCCCGTACACGCTCATGGCCGCCGTGCCGACGCTCTGCCACCACCTGCTGGACGCGGCGCAGGCCGACGAAGGCGCCCTGCGCGGGCTGCGCGCCTTCCTCGTGGCGGGAGCGGTGACCGGCCCGGCCCTCGGGGACCGCTTCCGGGAAGCCTTCGGCGTCCCGCTGATCGACAGCTACGGCAGCACTGAGACCACCGGCGTCATCACCTGCAACCCCCTCGACGGCCCCCGCCGGCCCGGCTCCTGCGGCCTGCCCGTACCGGGCCTGCGGCTGCGCGTGGTCGACCCCGCCACGCACCGGGAGGTGCCCGCCGGCACCGAAGGCGAGATCCGGGTCGACAGCCCCAGCCTGATGCTCGGCTACCACCACGCGCCCGAGGCGACCGAGGACGCCTTCCACGACGGCTGGTACCGCACCGGGGACCTCGGCCGCCTCGACGCCGACGGCTACCTGACGATCACGGGGCGGCTGAAGGAACTCATCGTCCGAGGCGGCGAGAACATCCACCCCGCCGAGATCGAGGACCTCGTCCGCCAGGACCCCGCCGTCGCCGATGCCGCGGTGGTGGCCCGGCCGCACGCCGTGCTCGGCGAGGTGCCGGTCCTCCACGTCGTGCCCCGGGACGGCCTGAGCCTCATCCCCGCCGACATCCTGGCCCGCTGCCGGGACCGGCTCGCCTACTACAAGGTTCCCGCCGCCGTGCACCGCACCACCCATGTCCCGCGGACCGCGTCGGGCAAGGCGGTACGCCGGCTGGTCGGCGCGGGTTCGGATACGGGTACGGGTATGGATACGGGTGCTGGCGGCCCGGGCGCGGGCAGTGACGCGCCGTCGGTGTCGCGGCTCGTCGCGGGGGGTGCCACCCACCACCCGGGCACCGAGCGGGTCCTTCCCGAACCCGGGCCTGTCCCCGCCTCCCTCCCCGCCGACGACACCAGCGTGCTGGCCGGGGCCGGTGTCCTGCTCGTCGCCGACCCTGGCGATCCCCGTACCGGCCACCTGGTCCGGCACCTGACCGCCGCACACGGCTGCGCCGAGGTCGTCCCCGTCGACTGCGACCCCGCGGCCGCCGACGCGCCGGACGTGATCGCGGCAGCCCTGTCCGGGCGCGACACCCACGCGGTGGTCCTGCTGTCCGCCAGCGACACGGGGGCTGGTGGCCCCGGAACCGGTAGCGACACCGGCCGCACCGCTGCCGAGGCGGACGCCTTCGCCCACGCCGCGGCCCGCCTGCGCGCGGCCGGGCGTACCGCCGTCGCGCTGACCGCCGACCCGGCCATCAGCCCCCGGGCCCTCGCGGAGGGTCTCGACACGGCCCTGCTCGAAGGCGAAACCGCGGTCCGAGTACGGGACTTCGGCGACGAGGTCACCGTGCGGGGTGCCGGCGCGGCCTCCGCCGCCGACACCGCCACCGAGGACCCCGAGCTGACCCGGCGACTGACCCAGGAGCTGCGCGCCCTGGCCGAGCCCGCCCGCAGGGCCCGCCTGCTGCGCCTGGTCACGGATGCCGTCGCCGAGGTCCGCGGCGCCGTCCGGGCCGCAGGGACGGACGCATCGGCAGGGGCCGCCGCATCTGCCGGGACGGTCGCATCCGCGGGGGCCGCCGCAGCCGCAGGGGCGGTCGCATCCGCCGACCCCCAGGCCGCCGTCCGGCAGTTGGGCTTCGACTCCCTGGCCTCGGTGGAACTCGGCCTCCGGCTCGGTCGCGCCACCGGTCTGCGGCTGCCCGCCTCGCTGGCCTTCGACCACCCCAGCCCCGAGCTGCTCGCCCGCTTCCTGTACGCCGAACTCCTGGGCGAGGCCTACGAGATCGCGGCCGCGACGCCCGCGGCCGACGACTCCGACCCGGTCGTCCTGGTCGGCGTGGCCTGCCGCTACCCCGGCGGTGTCGGCTCCGCCGAGGACCTGTGGACGCTGCTCGCCGACGGCACCGACGCCATCGGCGACTTCCCCGCCGACCGCGGCTGGGACCTGACCGGGCTCTTCGACGCCGACCCCGACACGCCCGGCACCACGTACGCCGCCGCCGGCGGATTCCTCGCCGGGGCCGCCGACTTCGACCCTGCCTTCTTCGGCATCTCCCCGCGCGAGGCGCTCGCCATGGACCCCCAGCAGCGGCTGCTGCTGGAGACCTCGTGGGAGCTGTTCGAGCAGGCCGGTATCGACCCGCACACACTGCGCGGCACCCGTACCGGCGTCTTCGCCGGGCAGATGTACCACGACTACGCGCCCCGACTCGCCGGCGAGAGCGGCCTGGAGGGCTACCTCAGCACCGGTCTGGCCGGCAGCGTGCTCTCCGGGCGGCTGTCCTACTTCTACGGTTTCGAGGGCCCGGCGCTCACCGTCGACACCGCCTGCTCGTCCTCCCTGGTCGCCCTCCATCTGGCCGCGGAGTCCCTGCGGCGCGGTGAGTGCGCCATGGCCCTGGCCGGCGGTGTGGCGGTGATGTCCACGCCGACCTCGTTCGTCGACTTCAGCCGGCAGCGGGGACTGGCGCCGGACGGGCGGTGCAAGCCGTTCGCGGCCGCCGCCGACGGCACGTCCTGGTCCGAGGGCGTCGGCCTGGTCCTGCTGGAGCGGCTGTCGGACGCGCGCCGTCACGGCCACCGCATACTCGCCGTGCTCAAGGGCTCCGCCGTCAACCAGGACGGCGCCTCCAACGGCCTCTCCGCGCCCAACGGCCCCTCCCAGCAGCGCGTGATCCGCCAGGCCCTCGCCCATGCCGGGCTGGCGGCCGGTGACGTGGACGCCGTGGAGGCGCACGGCACCGGTACCACCCTCGGCGACCCCATCGAGGCCCAGGCGCTGCTCGCGACGTACGGCCGGAACCGCCCGGCGGACCGTCCCCTGTGGCTCGGCTCCCTGAAGTCCAACCTCGGTCACACCCAAGCCGCTTCCGGCATAGGCGGTGTGATCAAGATGGTGATGGCGATGCGGCACGAGGTGCTGCCGCGGACCCTGCACGTGGACGAGCCGTCGCCGCACGTGGACTGGTCGGCGGGTGAGGTCCGGCTGCTGACGGACGAGGTGGCGTGGCCGCGGACGGCGCAGCCGAGGCGTGCGGCGGTGTCGTCGTTCGGCATCAGCGGTACGAACGCACACGTGATCCTCGAAGAGGCCCCGCAGGCCGGACCGGCGGAGGCCGGGCCGGTCCGTGACGGCGTCACCCCCGCCCCCGCTCTTCCGGTGTGGGTGCTGTCGGGACGGGACGCGGACGCGGTGCGTGGGCAGGCGGCGCGGTTGTCGGAGCGGGTCGGCCGTGACCCTGGTCTGTCGGTGGGGGACGTGGCGTTCTCGCTGGCGACGACGAGGGCGGCGCTGGGCCGTCGTGCGGTGGTGGTGGCCGAGGACCGTGAGGGTCTGCTGGCCGGTCTGGGTGCGCTGGCCGAGGGGCGGGCGTGTGCGGGCGTGGTCGAGGGGTCCGTCTCGGGCGGTCGGCTGGCGTTCCTGTTCTCGGGTCAGGGGGCGCAGCGGCCGGGGATGGGGCGGGAGTTGTACGCGTCCCAGCCGGTGTTCGCGGCCGCCTTCGACGAGGTGTGCGGGCAGTTCGAGCTGCCGCTGAAGGAGGTCGTCTTCGGGGGTGGGGAGGAGGTTCACCGGACGGAGGTGACGCAGCCGGCGTTGTTCGCGGTCGAGGTGGCGTTGTTCCGGCTGGCCGAACACTTCGGTCTGCGGCCGGACTTCGTGGCGGGTCATTCGATCGGTGAGATCGCTGCCGCGCATGTGGCGGGTGTGCTGTCGCTGGCTGATGCGTGTCGTCTGGTGGAGGCGCGTGGCCGTCTGATGGGCGAGCTGCCCCAGGGTGGCGCCATGGTGTCGGTGCAGGCTTCCGAGGACGAGGTCCGCGAGCTGCTGTCCGAGGGCACGGACATCGCCGCGGTCAACGGCCCGCAGTCGGTGGTGGTTTCGGGTGTCGAGGACGCCGTTCTGGCGGTGGCGCAGACCCTCGCTGCTCGCGGTCGTAAGACCAAGCGGCTGACCGTCTCGCACGCCTTCCACTCCCCGCTGACGGAGCCGATGCTCGACGCGTTCCGACAGGTCGCCGAGCAGCTCGCCTACCAGGCCCCGGTCGTTCCCGTCGTGTCGAACGTCTCGGGCCGGATCGCCTCGGCCGAGGAGCTGTGCTCGCCCGAGTACTGGGTGCGGCACGTGCGCGACGCGGTGCGGTTCGCGGACGGCATCGCGGCCCTGGAGGCCGAAGGGGTGCGGAACTTCATGGAGTTGGGCCCCGACGCGGTCCTGACGGCCATGGCCCGGCAGTGTGTGACCGAGGACGTCGTCGACGCCTGCGCCTTCGTCCCCGTCCTCCGCCGCGGCCGCCCCGAGGCGCCGTCGGCGTCGACCGCCTTCGCCGTGGCCTGGACCCGCGGACTGCCCGTGGCCTGGGACACCGTCCTGTCCGGCCACCGGGTCGAGCTGCCCACGTACGCCTTCCAGCACGAGCGCTACTGGCCCGCCGCGCCCATGGCAGGCGGTGCCGGCCACCGGGCCGAGGCGGCCGACCTGCTCTACCAGGCCGTCTGGGAGCCCCTGGCCGACGCCGAGCCCGCCGGGCCGCTCGGCACCTGGCTGGTCGTGACCGATGCCGGGAGCGCCGACGAGGAACTCCTCACCGGCCTCGCCGCGCACGGCGCCCGGCTCGTCCGCCTGGAGCTGACCGACGCCGACCGTGAGCGCACCGCTCTGGCCGCCCGCCTGACCGCCCTCACCGACGCCGACACCGATGCGGACGCCGACGCCGATGGCGATGATGCGGTCGGCGACGGGAGCCGCACCGCACCCGTCGGTGTCCTGTCCCTGCTCGACGGGGTGCACGCCCCCGCCACCACCCTCGCCCTGGTCCAGGCGCTCGGCGACACCGGCACCACGGCCCCGCTGTGGGTGGCCACCCGCGGTGCCGTCCGCGTCGACGAGCACGACGACGTGCCCGTCAGCCCGCTCCAGGCCCAGCTGTGGGGCCTGGGCCGGGTCGCCGCGCTGGAGGTGCCGGCCGGCTGGGGAGGCCTCGTCGACCTGCCCGCCCGTACGGACGACCGGACGGTACGGCACCTGTGCGCCCTGCTCTCCGGCGCGACCGGCGAGGACGAGGTCGCCCTGCGCGCCACCGGCGCCCACGTCCGGCGGCTGGCCCGCGCCACGTGGCCGGCTCCCGCCCGGAGCTGGACCCCGCACGGCACCGTGCTCGTCACCGGCGGCACCGGCGCCCTCGGCAGCCACGCCGCCCGGCACCTCGCCGAGGCCGGTGCCGACCGGCTGCTCCTGGTCAGCCGACGCGGCGCGGACGCCCCCGGCGCCGCCGAGCTCGCCGCCGAACTGACCTCACTCGGCACCGAGGTCACCCTCGCCGCCTGCGACGTCGCCGACGAGGACGCACTCGCCGGCCTGCTCGCCGCGGTCCCCGCCGACCAGCCGCTGACCGCCGTCGTGCACACCGCCGGCGTGCTCGACGACGGGGTGCTCGGCGCCCTCACCCCGCAGCAGCTCAGCACCGTCCTGGCCGCCAAGGCGGACGCCGCGCTGACCCTGCACCGGCTGACCCGTGACCTCCCGCTGGAGGCCTTCGTCCTGTACTCCTCGCTCGCCGGCGTCGTCGGCGCCGCGGGGCAGGCCAACTACGCCATGGCAAACGCCGCCCTCGACGCACTGGCCGAGCTGCGGCGCCAGCAGGGCCTGCCCGCCACCGCCGTCGCCTGGGGTGCCTGGGAGGGCGAGGGCATGGCCGCCGCCGACCCCGTCGTCCGCGAGCGCATGCGGCGTACCGGCTTCCGGCCCATGCGGGCCGACGTGGCCCTCCAGGTCCTGGACGGGGCCGTGGGCCACGGCGAGACCGCACTGCTCGCCGCGGACATCGACTGGGACCGGTACGTGCGGGCCGCCGGGCCGGCCGCCGAACGGCCCCTGCTGCGCACCCTCACCGGCCCGGCCGCGCCGCCCCGGCCGTCCGGCTTCGCCGCGACGCTCGCCGGCCGCACCCCGGAGGAGCAGCAGGCGGACCTCGTCGCGCTCGTCCGCGGCCATGCCGCCGAACTGCTGATGCACCGCTCACCCGACGCCGTCGACCCGCACCGGTCGTTCCGCCGGCTGGGCTTCGACTCCCTGGCCTCCGTCGAACTGGGCGTCCGCCTCGGCGCGGCGACCGGCCTGCGCCTGCCGGCCTCCCTGGCCTTCGACTACCCCAACCCCGTCGCGCTCGCCGAGTACCTGCGCGGCGAGCTGGTCGGTACGGACGCCTCCGCGGCCGTGACCGGACCCGTCGCGGACGCCTCGGACCCGGTCGTGGTGGTCGGCGTGGCCTGCCGCTTCCCCGGTGGGGTCGGCTCCGCCGACGACCTGTGGGACCTGGTCGCCGCCGGCGGGGACGCCGTCGGGCCCTTCCCCGAGGACCGCGGCTGGGACCTGGCCGGGCTCTACGACGCCGACCCGGCCACGCCCGGGACGACGTACGCGACCCAGGGCGGGTTCCTGCGGGGCGCGGCCGAGTTCGACGCCGACTTCTTCGGGATCTCGCCGCGCGAGGCCCTCGCCATGGACCCGCAGCAGCGGCTGCTGCTGGAGACCTCCTGGAAGCTGTTCGAGGAGGCGGGCATCGACCCGGACGCGCTGCGCGGCAGCCGTACGGGCGTGTTCGTCGGCTCGAACGGCCAGGACTACACGGCGCTGGTCGCCCGCTCCGCCGAGAACCTGGAGGGCTACCTCGGCACCGGTGGCGCCAGCAGCGTCGCCTCCGGCCGCATCGCGTACAGCTTCGGCTTCGAGGGTCCGGCGCTCACCGTCGACACGGCGTGCTCCTCGTCGCTGGTGGCCCTGCACCTGGCGGCGGAGGCGCTGCGGCGCGGCGAGTGCGACCTGGCGCTGACCGGCGGCGTGACGCTGATGTCGACGCCCGACGCCTTCGTGGACTTCAGCCGGCAGCGCGGGCTGTCACCGGACGGCCGGTGCCGGGCGTTCGCCGCGGCCGCCGACGGCACGGGCTGGTCGGAAGGCGTCGGCATGCTGCTCGTCGAGCGGCTGTCGGACGCGCGCCGCCGCGGCCACCGGGTGCTCGCCGTGCTCAAGGGCTCCGCCGTCAACCAGGACGGCGCCTCCAACGGCCTGTCCGCGCCCAACGGCCCTTCGCAGCAGCGGGTGATCCGCCAGGCCCTGGCGAACGCCGGGCTGACGGCCGGGGACGTCGACGTGGTCGAGGCGCACGGCACGGGAACCCCGCTGGGCGACCCGATCGAGGCCCAGGCGCTGCTCACGGCGTACGGCCAGGACCGGCCGGCGGACCGGCCGCTGTGGCTGGGGTCGGTCAAGTCGAACATCGGTCACACGCAGGCCGCCGCGGGAGTGGCCGGTGTGATCAAGATGGTGATGGCGATGCGGCACGAGGTGCTGCCGCGGACCCTGCATGTGGACGAGCCGTCGCCGCACGTGGACTGGTCGGCGGGTGAGGTCCGGCTGCTGACGGACGAGGTGGCGTGGCCGCGGACGGCGCAGCCGAGGCGTGCGGCGGTCTCGTCGTTCGGCATCAGCGGTACGAACGCACACGTGATCCTCGAAGAGGCCCCGCAGGCCGGACCGGCGGAGGCCGGACCGGCGGAGGCCGGGCCGGTCCGTGACGGCGTCACCCCCGCCCCCGCTCTTCCGGTGTGGGTGCTGTCGGGACGGGACGCGGACGCGGTGCACGCCCAGGCGGCACACCTGCGCGAACGCCTCGTCTCCCACCCGGCCGCGGACGACCTCGCCGACGTGGGCCGCACCCTGGCGGTCGGCCGCAAGGCCTTCGCCTGGCGGGCCGCGGTGGTCGCGGCGGACCACGCCGGTGCGGCGGCCGCACTGGAGTCCGTGACACCGCAGGCGCCGGCGCCCGGCCGGACGGCGTTCCTGTTCTCGGGTCAGGGGGCGCAGCGGCCGGGGATGGGGCGGGAGTTGTACGCGTCCCAGCCGGTGTTCGCGGCCGCCTTCGACGAGGTGTGCGGGCAGTTCGAGCTGCCGCTGAAGGAGGTCGTCTTCGGGGGTGGGGAGGAGGTTCACCGTACGGAGGTGACGCAGCCGGCGTTGTTCGCGGTCGAGGTGGCGTTGTTCCGGCTGGCCGAACACTTCGGTGTGCGGCCGGACTTCGTGGCGGGTCATTCGATCGGTGAGATCGCTGCGGCGCATGTGGCGGGTGTGCTGTCGCTGGCTGATGCGTGTCGTCTGGTGGAGGCGCGTGGCCGTCTGATGGGTGGGCTGCCCGAGGGCGGGGCGATGGTGTCGGTGCAGGCCGCGGAGGACGAGGTCCGGGCGCTGTTGATCGACGGGACGGACATCGCGGCGGTCAACGGGCCGCGGGCGGTGGTGGTTTCGGGTGTCGAGGACGCGGTGCTGGTGGTGGCCGGGAAGCTGGTGGACGAGGGCCGTAAGACCAAGCGGCTGACGGTCTCGCACGCCTTCCATTCGCCTTTGATGGAGCCGATGTTGGAGGCGTTCCGGCGGGTCGCCGAGGAGTTGACGTACCACGCTCCGGCGGTCCCGGTGGTGTCGAACGTGACGGGGCGGATCGCTTCGGCGCAAGAGCTGTGCTCGGCCGGGTACTGGGTGCGGCATGTGCGTGACGCGGTGCGGTTCGCGGACGGGATCGCGGCTCTGGAGGCCGAAGGGGTGCGGACCTTCGTGGAGTTGGGGCCAGACGCGGTCCTGACCGCCATGGCCCAGCACTGTGTTGCCGACGCGGAGGGCACTGCCTTCCTGCCCCTCCTGCGCCGGGACCGCGCCGAGGCGCTCTCTCTCCTCGGCGCCCTGGCTCGCGTCCACGCCCGCGGCCTCGCCGTGGACCTGGACGCCCTCTATCCGGGGACCGGTTCGTCGGCTCCCGTCGACCTGCCCACGTACGCCTTCCAGCACGAGCGGTTCTGGCCGCGCGTCGCCGAGGCGCCCGAGCGGCCGGCCTGGCTCGGTACCCGCGACGGTGCCCGCGCCCTCGACGACCTGCTCTACGAGGCGTCCTGGGTCGGGGTCGACTCCGGTGCGTCTGGGGTTACCGGTGGGTCGGGTGGGGTGTCGGGTCGCTGGGTTGTGGTGTCGGCTGGGACAGGTGCGATCTCCGGGTTGGGTGCTGAGGTTGTGGGTGTGTTGGCTGGTGGTGGGGTTGATGTGGTGGAGGTGTGTGGTGGTTCGCGGGCCGAGCTGAGTGAGGTGTTGGGGGGTGTCGGTCCGGTCGATGGTGTGGTGTCTGTGTTGGGGGTGTCGGGGGTTTTGTCTCTGGTGCAGGCGTTGGGTGATGCGGGTGTGTCGGCGCCGTTGTGGTGTGTGACGCGGGGCGCGGTGTCGGTCGGCAGCGGGCCGGGTGGGGGTGTGCCGGATCCGGATGTGGCTCGTGTGTGGGGTCTGGGCCGGGTGGCTGCGTTGGAGTGTGCGCAGCGTTGGGGTGGTCTGGTGGATGTGCCGGGTCCGGTGGACGAGCGGTTCCTGGGTGTGTTGGGGGGTGTCGAGGACCAGGTCGCGATTCGTGAGGGGGGTGTGTTCGGGCGCCGTCTGAAGCGTCTTCCGCTCGCATCGGCCGCCGCCTCGACCACCGATGCCGCGCCGGCCTTTGTGGGTTCTGGTTCGGCGGTGTTGGTGACGGGTGGTACGGGTGCGTTGGGTGCTCGTGTTGCGCGGTGGTTGGTGGGTTGTGGGGTGTCGCGGTTGGTGTTGAGCAGTCGTCGGGGGTTGGAGGCGCCTGGGGCGGTGGAGTTGGTGGCCGAGTTGGGTGCTGTGGGTGTGGATGTGCGGGTGGTGGCGTGTGATGTGGCGGATCGGGGTGCGGTGGAGGGGTTGTTGTCCGCGTATCCGGTGGGGGCTGTGTTTCATGCGGCGGGTGTGTTGGACGACGGTGTGCTCGATGGCATGACGGGGGAGCGGCTGGCTGCGGTGTCGGGTCCGAAGGCTGAGGGTGCTCGGTATTTGGACGAGGTGTCGCGTGAGTTGGGTCTTGAGTTGTCGGCGTTCGTGTTGTTCTCGTCGTTCGCGGGTGTGGTGGGTGGTGCCGGTCAGGGCAACTACGCGGCGGCGAACGCCTATCTGGACGCGCTCGCGGAGCGCCGCCGGGCCGACGGTCTGCCCGCCACCTCCATCGCCTGGGGAGCCTGGGGAGAGACCGGCCTCGCCGCCGAGTCCGACGTCGTCGCCGCCCGCATGCGGCGCGGCGGACTGACCCCCATGGACCCCGACCTCGCCGTCGCCGCGCTCGGCCGGGCCCTGGACCGGGACGAGACCTCGGTCGTCGTCGCCGCCGTCGACTGGCCGCGTTTTGCCCCGTCCTTCCTCTCCGCCCGG
The DNA here is from genome assembly GCF_019400985.1 of Streptomyces bambusae. Taxonomy (GTDB): domain Bacteria; phylum Actinomycetota; class Actinomycetes; order Streptomycetales; family Streptomycetaceae; genus Streptomyces; species Streptomyces bambusae_A. Next base: position 2,371 of record NZ_WTFF01000173.1, on the reverse strand, counting down.
CCCAGCCCGCTGCTGGCCGACCTGCCCGACGTACGCGACGTCCTGGCCGCCCGCCCGGACGACCCGGCACCCGCCGGCACCTCGCTGCGCGACACCCTGCTCGCGCTGCCCGCCGAGGCCCGTGACCGGGCCGTCCTCGACCTCGTCCGGACCCACGTCGCCGCCGTCCTGGGCCACGGCTCGCCACAGGAGGTCGTCGACACCCGCGCCTTCCGCGAGACCGGCTTCGACTCCCTGACCGCGGTCGAACTGCGCAACCGGCTCGGGACGGCCACCGGCCTGCCCCTGTCTGCCACGGTCGTCTTCGACCACCCCACTCCCGCCGCCCTCGCCGCCCACCTCCACACCGAGCTGTGCGGGGACGACGGCAGCGGCGGCCCCGCCGTCACGGCGGAGTTCGCCCGCTTCGAGAGCGCCCTGGCCGGAACCCCGGCCGGCACCTCCGACCACACCAGGATCATGCTGCGGCTCCAGGCGCTCGTGGCCGAGTGGCAGGACGGCGCCACCGCCGACCGCTCCGACCGCTCCGACCGTACGGCCGCCGAGGAGTACGACACGGCGACCGACGACGAGCTGTTCGACCTGCTCGGCGAGAAGTTCGGCATCTCGTGAACCTCCCGCCCGCCCCCGCCGGCCCTGCCCGCCCCCCTGCCAGAGAGAACGTTCAGGTGTCCAACGAAGACAGACTCCGCCATTTCCTCAAGCGCGTCTCGGCCGAACTGGAGCAGACGCGCGACCGCCTCCAGGAGACCGAGGCCCGGGACACCGAGCCGATCGCCCTCGTGGCGATGACCTGCCGCTTCCCCGGCGGAGGGCAGACGCCCGAGGAGTTCTGGCGGCTGCTGGTCTCCGGGGGCGACGCCCTGACGGGCTTCCCCACCGACCGCGGCTGGGACCTCGGCGAACTGCTCTCCGACCGGACGGACGGGTCCGGCTCCTCGCACGCCCGCGAGGCCGGATTCCTCGCCGGGGCCGGCGACTTCGACGCGGGATTCTTCGGCATCTCACCCCGCGAGGCCCTGGCCATGGACCCGCAGCAGCGGCTGCTGCTGGAAACGTCATGGGAGGCATTCGAACGGGCCGCCATCGCGCCCGACTCCCTGCGCGGCAGCCGTACCGGCGTGTTCATCGGTACCAACGGCCAGGACTACACCCCGGTCGCCGTCCACTCCGCCGACGACCTCGCCGGCCACATCATGACCGGCAACGCCGCCAGCGTCCTGTCCGGCCGGCTCTCGTACGTGTACGGGCTCGAAGGGCCCGCCGTCACCGTCGACACCGCCTGCTCCGCCTCCCTCGTCGCCCTCCACCTGGCCGTCCAGGCGCTGCGCCGCGGCGAGTGCGAGCTCGCGCTCGCCGGCGGGGCGACAGTGATGTCCACCCCCACCCTCTTCACCGAGTTCTCCCGCCAGGGCGGCCTGGCCCGCGACGGCCGCTGCAAGGCGTTCGCGGCGGCCGCCGACGGCACCGGCTGGGGCGAGGGCGCCGGGATGCTGCTGCTGGAGCGGCTCTCCGAGGCCCGCAGGCACGGCCACCCCGTCCTCGCCGTCATCCGCGGCACGGCCGTCAACCAGGACGGCGCCTCGAACGGCCTCACCGCCCCCAACGGCCCCTCCCAGCGGCGCGTCATCGAACAGGCGCTGGCCAACGCCCGGCTGACCACGGCCGACGTCGACGCCGTCGAGGCGCACGGCACCGGCACGACGCTCGGCGACCCGATCGAGGCCCAGGCACTCATCGCCACGTACGGCCAGGACCGCTCCGCGGACCGGCCGCTGTGGCTCGGCTCGGTGAAGTCGAACATCGGCCACACGCAGGCCGCGGCGGGTGTGGCGGGTGTGATCAAGATGGCCCTGGCGCTCCAGCACGGCGTGCTGCCGCGCACCCTGCACGTGGACGAGCCGACCCCGCAGGTCGACTGGTCGGCGGGCACGGTCCGCCTGCTCACCGAGAACACCGACTGGACGACGGCCGGCGACCGGCCCCGCCGCGCAGGGGTCTCCGCTTTCGGCATCAGCGGCACGAACGCCCACGTGATCCTCGAACAGGCCGTCGGGGCCCAGGCGGTGGCCGGGACCTCGGCCGCGGCTGCGGCTGAGGCCGAGGCGGCGGCCGGGGCGACGGCAGTGGCCGGGACGACGGCGGGGGCCGGGACGGTTGCCGGAGCGACGGCCGGAGCTGCGACTGAGACGGTGGCCGAGGCGACGGCGGGATCCGGGACCTTGGCCGGAGCCAGGACGGTGGCCGGGGCTGCGGCTGAGGCCGTGGCCGAGACGGCCGCCGAGGCAGTGGCCGCGGCGACGGCAGTGGCCGGAGCGACGGCCGGGGCCAGGACGGTGGCCGGGGCTGTGGCCGGGACCCCGGCCGGGGC
>NZ_WTFF01000172.1 GCF_019400985.1 Streptomyces bambusae | reverse complement strand
GGGCGCGCCGGGGCGTGTGGGCGGGCGGGGCCGGGCGCGGACGGCCCGGGTGGCGGGGCGGAGCCCGGGCTGCCCGACCTCGCCGACGTGGCGGGGCAGCCGGTGGCCCGCCGGGCCCTGGAGGTGGCCGCGGCCGGCGGCCACCACCTCTTCCTCACCGGCCCGCCCGGCGCGGGCAAGACCATGCTGGCCGAGCGGCTGCCCGGCATCCTGCCGCCGCTGACCCGGCAGGAGTCCCTGGAGGTCACCGCGGTCCACTCGGTCGCGGGGACGCTGCCGCCCGGCGGGGCCCTGGCCGGGGCGCCGCCGTACTGCGCCCCGCACCACTCGGCCACCCTCCAGTCGCTGATCGGCGGCGGCCAGGGGGTGCCGCGGCCCGGGGCGGTCTCGCTGGCCCACCGGGGCGTGCTGTTTTTGGACGAGGCGCCCGAGTTCGGTACGCGCGTCCTCGACGCCCTGCGGCAGCCGCTGGAGTCCGGGCACGTGGTGGTCGCCCGGGCCGCCGGAGTGGTCCGGCTGCCCGCCCGCTTCCTCATGGTGCTGGCCGCCAACCCCTGCCCGTGCGGCCGGTACAGCGCCGTCGGCGGCGCCGCCGGCTGCGAGTGCCCGCCCTCGGCGATCCGGCGCTACCAGGCCCGGCTGTCCGGTCCGCTCATGGACCGGGTGGACCTGCGGGTCGCGGTGGAGGCCGTCGGCCGCTGCGACCTGCTGGGCCGGGGCGGCCGGGGCGAGTCCAGCGCCGTCGTCGCCGGGCGGGTGGCCGAGGCACGGGCCAGAGCGGCGGCCAGGCTGGCGGAGACACCGTGGTCCGTCAACAGCGAGATCCCCGGCCACGAGATGCGCACCCGCTGGCACCCCGCCCCCGGCGCGCTGTCGCAGGCCGAGCGGGACCTGGAGCGCGGTCTGCTCACCGCGCGCGGGCTGGACCGGGTGCTCCGGGTCGCCTGGACGGTCGCCGACCTCGGCGGCAAGGACCGGCCCGACGCCCTGGACGTCGCCGTCGCCCTGGAACTGCGCACCGGCATCGCGCGGGGCGTGCCGCTCGGCCCGGTGGGTGTGTGATGCCGCCCGTGGACGAGGCCGAGCTGCTGGCCCGGGCGGCGCTGACCCGGGTGGTCGAGCCCGGGGACGCTCGCGCGGGGCGCTGGGTGCGCGAGCTCGGCGCCGCCGAGGTGGTACGGCTGCTGACCGGGCCCGAGGAGGCGGGCCGGGAGCTGCGCGGGGTCGGGCAGGAGCGGCTGGCCGGGTACCGCAAGCGGGCCGCGGCCGCCCGCCCCGAGCGGGACCTGGAGCTGATCGCCGGCGCGGGCGGCCGCTTCCTGTGCCCCGGCGGGGCCGGGTGGCCGAGCCAGCTCGACGACCTCGGGGACGCCCGGCCGCTCGGCCTGTGGCTGCGCGGCGGGGCCGACCTGCGGACCTGGGCGCTGAAGTCCGTCGCCGTGGTCGGCGCCCGGGCCTGTACCCCGTACGGGGCGCACATGGCCCAGACCCTCGGCGCCGGGCTCGCCGAGCGCGGCTGGGTGGTGGTCTCCGGCGGGGCCTTCGGGGTCGACGGGTCCGCCCACCGCGGCGCGCTCGCGGCCGGCGGGGCGACCGTGGCGGTGCTGGCGTGCGGGGTGGACGTGCCCTACCCGCGCGGGCACGCCGTCCTGCTCGGCCGGATCGCCGCCCAGGGGCTGCTGGTGGGCGAGCTGCCGCCCGGCAGCCACCCCACCCGCAGCCGGTTCGTGCTGCGCAACCGGGTCATCGCCGCCCTCACCCGCGGCACCGTCGTGGTCGAGGCCGCCCTGCGCAGCGGCTCGCTGGTCACCGCCCGGCGGGCCGGGGAGCTCGGCCGGTTCACCATGGGCGTGCCCGGGCCCGCCACCAGCGGACTGTCCGCCGGGGTGCACGAACTGCTGCGCGGGGAGGGCACGCTCGTCACCGACGCCGACGAGGTGGTGGAGCTGGTCGGCGGCATGGGCGAGCTGGCCCCCGAGCGGCGCGGCCCGGTGCTGGCCCGGGACCTGCTCGGACCGGCCGCCGCCCGGGTGCTCGAAGCCCTGCCCGCGACAGGTGCGGCCGACGCCGAGGACGTGGCGCTGGCCGCGGGCACCGCGACAGATGAAGTCATCGGCAGACTGTACGAACTTCACTCTCTGGGGTTCGTCGAACGGCAGGGCGGGGGCTGGCGGTTGACCGCACACCAGCGCGCCGGGACCACTCGAACCGGTGTCACCCGGCGAGGCGGTCGTTGACCTGGGGCGTTCCGGTGAAAGAGTGACGCCGATGAGTGAAGCGGTCGTTCCGGTGACAGCCGCCGGGGCCGTGCGCGAGGCGCCGGTCCCGGACCACCCGCGCGGCGCCGGCCGCCTCTGCTGCCCTGCGGGATCCCGTACTCTTCGCGCACCGCGACACTCCAGTCACGCTACGCTCCCAAGCAATCCAGCCCCGACAAAGGCGAAGCATGCCCCAGCACACCCCAGGGTCTGACCGCGCTGCGGTGCCCCCCGCTGCCCGCGGCAGCGAGCGGTCCACCGCGCCCTCGTCCCTGGACACGCTGTGGCGCTCCTACAAGGACACCGGCGACGAACGGCTGCGGGAGCAGCTGATCCTGCACTACTCGCCCCTGGTGAAGTACGTGGCCGGGCGGGTCAGCGTGGGCCTGCCGCCCAACGTGGAGCAGGCCGACTTCGTCTCCTCGGGGGTCTTCGGGCTGATCGACGCCATCGAGAAGTTCGACATCGACCGGTCCATCAAGTTCGAGACGTACGCGATCACCCGGATCCGGGGCGCGATGATCGACGAGCTGCGCGCGCTGGACTGGATCCCCCGCTCCGTGCGGCAGAAGGCGCGCGCCGTGGAGCGGGCCTACGCCACGCTGGAGGCCCAGCTGCGGCGCACCCCGACCGAGACCGAGGTGGCCCGGGAGATGGGCATCGCGGTGGAGGAACTCCACTCCGTCTTCAGTCAGTTGTCCCTGGCCAACGTGGTCGCGCTGGAGGAGCTGCTGCACGTCGGCGCGGAGAGCGGCGACAGCCTGTCCCTGATGGACACCCTGGAGGACACCGCCGCCGACAACCCGGTCGAGGTGGCCGAGGACCGCGAGCTGCGCCGGCTGCTGGCCCGGGCGATCAACACCCTCCCGGAGCGCGAGAAGACGGTGGTGACCCTCTACTACTACGAGGGACTCACCCTCGCCGAGATCGGCAACGTGCTCGGCGTCACCGAGAGCCGCGTCAGCCAGATCCACACCAAGTCCGTGCTGCAACTACGGGCGAAGCTCGCCGATGTGGGGCGTTGACCCCCGCTGCCCTCCGTAGAGTGGTGGCGTGCCCAGGATTCGAGCGGCCTCGGTGGCCGAGCACCGGATGATGCAGCGCGACGCCCTCCTGGACGCCGCGCGGACCCTCCTCTCCGAAGGCGGGACGGAAGCCCTGACCTTCCCCGCCCTCGCCGAGCGGACCGGGCTCGCCCGGTCCTCCGTCTACGAGTACTTCCGCTCGCGCGCCGCCGTCGTCGAAGAGCTGTGCGCGGTGGACTTCCCCGTCTGGGCGGCCGAGATCCAGGCGGCGATGGAGGCCGCCCCGGAGCCCGAGGCCAAGGTCGAGGCGTATGTGCGCAGCCAGCTCGCCCTGGTCGGCGACCGCCGGCACCGGGCGGTCGTGGCGATCTCCGCGAGCGAGCTGGACGCCGGCGCCCGGGAGAAGATCCGCGCGGCCCACGGCGGGCTCGTGGCCATGATCGTCGAGGCGCTCGGCGCGCTCGGCCACGCCCGGCCGTCGCTCGCCGCCCTGCTCCTGCAAGGCGTCGTGGACGCCGCGGTCCGCCGGATCGAGCTCGGCGCCGAGGACCCGGCCGAGATCACGGACACCGCCGTGGCCATGGCCCTGCGCGGCGTACGGGGCTGAGCCCGCGGCCAGCGGCAGCAGCCGGGGCGTCGTCCGCGGGACCAGGGCGAGCGGGTCGAGGTAGGCCTCGCCCGCCAGCAGGCCCCAGTGCAGGCACGGCACCGCGCAGTGCGGGCCCCCGGTGAGCACGGCCACCACCTGCCCCGCCCGCACCTCCTCGCCCGCTCCCACCAGCGGGCGCACCGGCTCGTACGTGGTGCGCAGCCCGCCCGGCAGGGTGAGTGAGAGCACGCCGCGCCCGGCCACCTGACCGGCGTAGTGCACCCGGCCGGGCGCCACCGCGCGCACCCGTGCGCCCACCGGCGCCGCCAGGTCCACGCCCCGGTGCCCGGCGGCGTACGGCGTGGGCGGCGGATCCCACCACCGGACCACCTCCAGCGGGCCGGGCAGCGGACGCACGTACGGCGCGGGCGCGGCCGCGCGAGGAGACGGCGCAGGCGGCAGCGGCGGCGCAGCCGGGAGTGGCAGCGCCGGCAGCAGGGCCAGCAGCGGGGACACCAGCAGGGTCAGCAGCAAGGTCGTCATGCCCGCCAGCGTCCCGCGTCCCACCGTCGGCGGGCCCGGGCCTGTGGACAACCAGGCCGTTGTGGACAAGCGCGTGGACAAGGGCGTCACCCGGCACGCTTCCGGGTCCCGTACACTTCTGGTGGCGATCCGGGTCACCGGGTCGACTTCGCACGCCCCAGCACCGGCCGGTCGAACGGTCGGGTGACAGCGTCTCTCGGTCCCCTTCCCGGGGGCAGGACGCGCCGGGGCGTCAGGAATGAAACCGAGAATCCAAGGAGATACGGCCATGGCCGTCGTCACGATGCGGGAGCTGCTGGAGAGCGGCGTCCACTTCGGTCACCAGACCCGTCGCTGGAACCCGAAGATGAAGCGCTTCATCTTCACCGAGCGCAACGGCATCTACATCATCGACCTGCTCCAGTCGCTGTCGTACATCGACCGCGCCTACGAGTTCGTCAAGGAGACCGTCGCGCACGGCGGCTCCATCATGTTCGTCGGCACCAAGAAGCAGGCGCAGGAGGCGATCGCCGAGCAGGCGACCCGCGTCGGCATGCCCTACGTCAACCAGCGCTGGCTGGGCGGCATGCTCACCAACTTCTCCACCGTCTACAAGCGCCTTCAGCGTCTGAAGGAGCTCGAGGCGATCGACTTCGAGGACGTGGCCGCCTCCGGCCTCACCAAGAAGGAGCTCCTGGTCCTCTCCCGCGAGAAGGCCAAGCTGGAGAAGACCCTCGGTGGTATCCGCGAGATGCAGAAGGTGCCGAGCGCCGTCTGGATCGTCGACACCAAGAAGGAGCACATCGCCGTCGGTGAGGCGCGCAAGCTCCACATCCCGGTCGTCGCGATCCTCGACACCAACTGCGACCCCGACGAGGTCGACTACAAGATCCCGGGCAACGACGACGCGATCCGCTCCGTCACCCTGCTCACCCGTGTGATCGCCGACGCCGTCGCCGAGGGCCTCATCGCCCGTTCCGGCGTTGCCGCCGGTGACTCGAAGCCGGGCGACAAGGCCGCCGGCGAGCCGCTCGCCGAGTGGGAGCGCGACCTCCTCGAGGGCGAGAAGAAGTCCGACGAGAAGCCGGCCGAGGCCCCGGCCGCCGAGGCCCCCGCGGCCGAGGCTCCGGCCGCCGACGCCGAGCAGGCCTGACCCACTGAGAGTGCCCGGCGTTCACGCGCCGGGCACTCGCAGCACGGAAGATGACGGCGGGGGAGAAGCGTCACAAGCGCGGCTCCTCCGCCGTTCACCCGTAGATCTACGACTTCGAGAGAGAATCACAGACTCATGGCGAACTACACCGCCGCTGACGTCAAGAAGCTCCGCGAGCTCACCGGCGCCGGCATGATGGACTGCAAGAAGGCGCTGGACGAGGCCGAGGGCAACGTCGACAAGGCCGTCGAGGCGCTGCGCATCAAGGGCCAGAAGGGCGTCGCCAAGCGCGAGGGCCGTTCTGCCGAGAACGGTGCCGTCGTGTCCCTCATCGCCGACGACAACACCTCGGGTGTGCTGGTCGAGCTGAAGTGCGAGACGGACTTCGTCGCCAAGGGTGACAAGTTCCTGGCCGTCGCCAACGACCTGGCCAAGCACGTGGCCGCCACCTCCCCGGCGGACATCGACGCCCTGCTCGCCTCCGAGATCGAGGCCGGCAAGACCGTCCAGGCCTTCGTCGACGAGGCCAACGCCAACCTCGGCGAGAAGATCGTCCTGGACCGCTTCGCGCAGTTCGCCGACGGCTTCGTGTTCTCCTACATGCACCGCACCATGCCCGACCTGCCGCCGCAGATCGGTGTCCTGGTCGAGCTGGACAAGGCCGACGCCGACCTGGCCAAGGGCATCGCGCAGCACATCGCCGCGTTCGCCCCGAAGTACCTCGCCAAGGAAGACGTCCCGGCCGAGGTCGTCGAGTCCGAGCGCCGCGTCGCCGAGGAGACCACCCGCGCCGAGGGCAAGCCCGAGGCCGCGCTCCCGAAGATCGTCGAGGGTCGCCTCAACGGCTTCTTCAAGGACGCCACCCTGCTTGGCCAGCCGTACGCGCTGGACAACAAGAAGACCGTCCAGCAGGTCCTGGACGGCGCCGGTGTCACCCTGAAGCGCTTCTCGCGCATCAAGGTCGGCATCTGAGTTCTGTCCGTACGCGACGGACACCCGGACCCCGATAGGGTCTGAAGCAGTCGGCCGCGTCCGCGCGGAACGACCGCAGATCTGACGAGGAGGCCATTGCCGAAGAGGGAACCGCAAGGACCCACCGGCAATGGCCTTCTTCGTATGTGCACGAGGAGATCTCCATGAATCAGGGCGTGGACCCCCACACCGCTTCCGACGACCAGAGCGACCACGAGAAGAAGGGCCGGCGCTTCATGCTGAAGCTGTCCGGTGAGGCCTTCTCCGGCGGCGGGGGCCTGGGCGTCGACCCCGACGTCGTGCACGCCATCGCGCGCGAGATCGCCGCGGTCGTCCGTGACGGCGCGGAGATCGCCGTCGTCATCGGCGGCGGCAACTTCTTCCGCGGTGCCGAGCTCCAGCAGCGCGGCATGGACCGGGCCCGGTCCGACTACATGGGCATGCTCGGCACGGTCATGAACTGCCTCGCCCTCCAGGACTTCCTGGAGAAGGAGGGCATCGACTCCCGCGTCCAGACCGCCATCACCATGGGCCAGGTCGCGGAGCCGTACATCCCGCTGCGCGCCGTGCGCCACCTGGAGAAGGGCCGCGTCGTGATCTTCGGCGCGGGCATGGGCATGCCCTACTTCTCCACCGACACCACCGCCGCCCAGCGCGCGCTGGAGATCGACGCCGAGGGACTGCTCATGGGCAAGAACGGCGTCGACGGCGTGTACGACTCCGACCCGAAGACCAACCCGGACGCCGTCAAGTTCGACGCGCTGGAGTACGGCGAGGTGCTCTCCCGCGACCTGAAGGTCGCCGACGCCACCGCCATCACGCTGTGCCGCGACAACAAGCTGCCGATCCTCGTCTTCGAGCTCCTCGCCGAAGGCAATATCGCCCGCGCCGTCAAGGGTGAGAAGATCGGCACGCTCGTGAGCGACCAGGGCACCCGGGCCTGACCGCTCTGCCGGGCTCCACACGGCCCGGCCAGCCCGCCTGAACCATCCATTCAAGACATGCAGGAGCACGTGGTGATCGAAGAAATCCTCCTCGAGGCCGAGGAGAAGATGGAGAAGGCCGTCGTGGTCGCCAAGGAGGACTTCGCCGCGATCCGCACCGGCCGTGCGCACCCGGCGATGTTCAACAAGATCGTGGCGGACTACTACGGCGCCATCACGCCCATCAACCAGCTGGCGTCCTTCTCGGTCCCCGAGCCGCGCATGGCGGTCGTGACCCCGTTCGACAAGAGCGCCCTGCGCAACATCGAGCAGGCCATCCGCGACTCCGACCTCGGTGTCAACCCCAGCAACGACGGCAACATCATCCGGGTGGTGTTCCCCGAGCTGACCGAGGAGCGCCGCCGCGACTACATCAAGGTCGCCAAGGGCAAGGCCGAGGACTCGCGCGTCTCGATCCGCTCCGTCCGCCGCAAGGCCAAGGACGCCCTCGACAAGCTGGTCAAGGACAAGGAGGCCGGCGAGGACGAGGTGCGCCGCGCCGAGAAGGAGCTCGACGACACCACCGCGAAGTACGTAGCGCAGGTGGACGAGCTGCTCAAGCACAAGGAAGCCGAGCTGCTCGAGGTCTGATGAACGACTCTCCCTGGGCCGCGGAGCCGGTTCCGGCGGGTCCGGCTTATGATCGGGGGGCTGCCCTTCCGGGCGGCCCCCCGGTCCGTGCCGAGCTGCCGCCGCAGGAGCCCATGCCCACGCCACCTTCGCAGGCCCCGCAGGCCTCCTCGCAGCCCCCGCCGAAGAAGCGGGCGGGCCGGGACCTGCGCGCTGCCATAGGGGTCGGTGTCGGCCTCGGTGCGGTGATCTTCGCTTCGCTGTTCATCGTCAAGGCGGTCTTCGTCGGCGTCGTCGTCGTCGCGGTCGTCGTCGGCCTGTGGGAGCTGACGTCCCGGCTCCAGGAGCGCAAGGGCATCAAGGCGCCCCTGGTACCGCTGGCGGTCGGCGGTGCCGCGATGGTCATCGCCGGATACGTCCGCGGGGCCGAGGGCGCGTGGGTGGCGATGGCCCTGACGGCGCTCGCCGTGCTCGTGTGGCGGATGACGGAGCCGCCGGAGGACTACCTCAAGGACGTCACGGCGGGTGTCTTCGCCGCCTTCTACGTGCCGTTCCTCGCCACGTTCGTGGCCATGCTGCTGACCGCCGAGGACGGCCCGCAGCGGGTCGTCACCTTCCTGGTGCTGACCGTGGTCAGCGACACCGGGGCCTACGCGGTCGGCTGGCGCTTCGGCAAGCACAAGCTCGCCCCGCGCATCAGCCCCGGCAAGACCCGCGAGGGGCTGCTGGGGGCGGTGGCCTTCGCCATGGTGGCCGGCGCGCTGTGCATGGAGTTCCTCGTCGACGGCGGCAGCTGGTGGCAGGGGCTCCTGCTGGGCCTGGCCGTGGCCGTCAGCGCCACCCTGGGCGACCTCGGCGAGTCGATGATCAAGCGGGACCTCGGCATCAAGGACATGGGCACCCTGCTCCCCGGCCACGGGGGCATCATGGACCGCCTGGACTCGCTGCTGCCGACGGCTCCGGTGGTGTGGCTGCTGCTCGCGGCCTTCGTCGGCACCGGCTGAACCGGCCCGGCCCGGGAGCCACCCGGTACTCTGGAAAGGCGCGCTGCCGGTGCAGCGCGCCTTTCGTCTTAGAGGAGTACCTGCCATGGCCCGCCCCGCACCGGGAGAGCTCACCTTCGTCGCCCCCCGCGGAGCCAAGAAGCCCCCGCGGCACCTGGCCGACCTCAGCCCGGCCGAGCGCCGCGAGGCGGTCGCCGCGATCGGCGAGAAGCCCTTCCGGGCCAAGCAGCTCTCCCAGCACTACTTCGCCCGGTACGCGCACGACCCGGCCCAGTGGACGGACATCCCGGCCGGCTCCCGCGAGAAGCTCCAGCAGGAGCTGCTGCCGGACCTGATGTCCGTGGTGCGGCACATCTCGTGCGACGACGACACCACCCGCAAGACCCTGTGGAAGCTGCACGACGGCACCCTCGTGGAGTCCGTCCTGATGCGCTACCCCGACCGGGTCACCATGTGCATCTCCTCGCAGGCCGGCTGCGGCATGAACTGCCCGTTCTGCGCCACCGGCCAGGCGGGCCTGGACCGCAACCTGTCCACCGCCGAGATCGTCCACCAGATCGTCGACGGCATGCGCGCCCTGCGCGACGGCGAGGTCCCCGGAGGCCCCGCCCGCCTGTCGAACATCGTCTTCATGGGCATGGGCGAGCCGCTGGCCAACTACAAGCGGGTCGTCGGCGCCATCCGCCGCCTCACCGACCCCGAGCCCGACGGCCTGGGCCTGTCCCAGCGCGGCATCACCGTCTCCACCGTCGGCCTGGTCCCGGCCATGCTGCGGTTCGCCGACGAGGGCTTCAAGTGCCGCCTCGCGGTCTCGCTGCACGCGCCCGACGACGAGCTGCGCGACACCCTGGTGCCCGTGAACACCCGGTGGAAGGTCCGCGAGGTCCTCGACGCCGCCTGGGAGTACGCCGAGAAGTCCGGCCGCCGCGTGTCCATCGAGTACGCGCTGATCCGCGACATCAACGACCAGGCCTGGCGCGGCGACCTGCTGGGCCGGCTGCTCAAGGGCAAGCGGGTGCACGTGAACCTGATCCCGCTGAACCCGACCCCCGGCTCCAAGTGGACCGCCTCCCGCCCCGAGGACGAGCGGGCGTTCGTCGAGGCCATCGCCGCCCACGGCGTACCGGTCACGGTCCGGGACACCCGCGGCCAGGAGATCGACGGAGCCTGCGGCCAGCTCGCCGCGAGCGAGCGGTAACCTGACCCCCGTACATCCACATATTCCGACAGGGGAGCGCCACAGCGCTGAGAGTGCGGCACACGCTTTTCGAACAAGCACGGCGCCGCAGACCCTCAGAACCTTGCCCAGGTCATTCTGGGTAGGAAGTTCGGTCACCACCTCAAGCTGTTGCGCCCTGCCCGGGCGTCCGCTCCGTATCGTCAGATCGTCAGCGCCCGGGCGGGGCCGCGTCTTCTCCTGGTCCACTCCAGGAGGAATCACGTTGAGCACCACCAAGAAGCTGGCGGGCACCGCGCTCGCCGCGGCCCTCGGGGTCACCACACTGGCCGCGTGCGGCGGCGGCGACGCCAAGGACAAGGACGCCGCGAGCGGGTCCCCGAAGCCGAAGACCGTGACCCTGGTCAGCCACGACTCCTTCGCCGTGACCGACGCGGTCCTCAAGGAGTTCGAGCAGGCCTCCGGCTACACCGTCAAGGTGCTCAAGAGCGGTGACGCCGGCGCCGCCCTGAACGCCGAGATCCTCACCAAGGGCCACCCGCGCGGCGACGTCTTCTTCGGCGTCGACAACACGATGCTCTCGCGCGCCCTCGACAACGGGATCTTCACCCCGTACGAGGCCAAGGGCCTGGCCGAGGTCAAGGACGAGGTCCAGCTCGACAAGGCGCAGCACCGGGTCACCCCGGTCGACAGCGGCGACATCTGCGTCAACTACGACAAGGCGTACTTCGCGGACAAGAAGATCGCCCCGCCGCAGACCCTGGACGACCTGGTCAAGCCGGAGTACAAGAACCTCCTCGTCACCGAGAACGCGGCGACCTCCTCGCCGGGCCTCGGCTTCCTGCTGGCCACCGTCGGCAAGTACGGCGACGAGGGCTGGAAGGACTACTGGAGCAAGCTCAAGGCCAACGGCGTCGAGGTCGTCGACGGCTGGGAGCAGGCCTACAACGAGCGCTTCTCGGGCTCCGCGGGCGGCAAGAAGGCCAAGGGCGACCGGCCGCTGGTCGTCTCCTACGCCTCCAGCCCCCCGGTCGAGGTGCTCTACGGCGAGCCGCAGCCGGCCGAGGCCCCCACGGGCGTCGCCACCGGCACCTGCTTCCGCCAGGTGGAGTTCGCCGGCCTGCTCAAGGGCGCGGCCAACGAGGAGGGCGGCAAGGCCCTGATCGACTTTCTGGTGAGCAAGAAGTTCCAGGAGGACATGCCGCTCCAGATGTTCGTGAACCCGGTGGTCAAGGACGCGAAGCTGCCCGAGATCTTCACCAGGCACGGCGTGGTGGTCGACAAGCCGGAGAACGTCGCTCCGGACACGATCGCCAAGAACCGTGAGCAGTGGGTCAAGGCATGGACCTCGCTCGTCGTGAAGTAGCCGGTACCGGGCCGAAGGCGGGCGGGGCGGGGCCGTCGCTGGTCCGGCTCGGCCTGATGGCGGTGCCGCTGGCCTTCTTCGGCCTCTTCTTCGCCTACCCGGTCGCCGCGATCGTCGGCCGGGGCCTGCGCACCGATACCGGCTGGCAGTTCGGCCGGATCGGCGAGGTGGTGACCCGGCCGGACATCGCGGACGTGCTGTGGTTCACCACTTGGCAGGCGGTGGCCTCCACCGCGCTCACGCTGGTCCTCGCCCTGCCGGCCGCGTACGTCTTCGCCCGCCTGGACTTCCCCGGCCGGCAGGTGCTGCGGGCGGTGGTGACCGTGCCGTTCGTGCTGCCCACCGTGGTCGTCGGCAGCGCCTTCCTGGCGCTGGTCGGCCGCGGCGGACTGCTGGACGAGCTGTGGGGCGTCCGGCTGGACACCACGGTGTGGGCGATCCTCCTCGCCCACGTCTTCTTCAACTACGCCGTCGTCGTCCGCACGGTCGGCGGCCTGTGGGCCCAGCTCGACCCGCGGCAGGAGGAGGCCGCCCGGGTGCTGGGCGCGGGCCGGTTCGCCGCCTGGCGACGGGTGACCCTGCCGGCGCTCGCGCCGGCCGTGGGCGCCGCCACGCTGATGGTGTTCCTGTTCACCTTCAGCTCGTTCGGCGTCGTACTGATCCTGGGCGGGCCCGCGTACGCCACCTTGGAGGTGGAGGTCTACCGGCAGACCGCGCAGCTGCTGGACCTGCCGACCGCGGCGGTGCTGACGCTGGTGCAGTTCGCGGCGGTCGGGGCGATTCTCGCCCTGCACGCCTGGACGCTGCGCCGGCGCGAGCGGGCGCTGAAGCTGGTCGACCCCTCACGCACGGCCGTCCGCCCGCACGGCGCGGGGCAGTGGGCGCTGCTCGGCGGGGTGCTGCTGACGGTGGCCGTGCTCATCGTGGCGCCCCTCGCGGTCCTGGTGGAACGGTCCTTCGACGCTCCCGGCGGGTACGGGCTCGCCTTCTACCGGGCCCTGCAGGACGCCGCGGCGACCGGGACCTTCGTCGTGGCGCCGCTGGAGGCGGTGGGGAACTCCCTGCAGTACGCGCTGGCGGCGACCGCCATCGCCCTGGCGATCGGGGGGCTGGCCGCCGCCGCGCTGGCCCGGCGCGCGGGACCGTTCCTGCGCGGCTTCGACGCGCTGCTGATGCTGCCGCTCGGCGTGTCCGCGGTGACCGTCGGCTTCGGGTTCCTGATCACGCTGGACGAGCCGCCGCTGGACCTGCGCACCTCGTGGATCCTGGTGCCGCTGGCGCAGGCGCTGGTCGGCGTGCCCTTCGTCGTACGGACCATGCTGCCGGTGCTCAGGGCGGTGGACGAGCGGCTGCGCGAGGCGGCGGCCGTGCTCGGCGCGCCCCCGCTGCGGGTGTGGCGGGAGGTGGACCTGCCGCTGGTGCGGCGGGCGGTGCTGATCGCCGCCGGGTTCGCCTTCGCCGTCTCGCTCGGCGAGTTCGGCGCGACCGTCTTCATCGCGCGGGCCGACCGGCCGACGCTGCCGGTGGCCGTCGCACGGCTGCTGGGGCGTGCGGGCGAGCTCAACTACGGACAGGCGATGGCCCTGAGCACGATCCTGATGCTGGTGTGCGCGGTGTCGTTGCTGCTGCTGGAGCGCCTGCGATCCGACAAGACCTCGGGAGAGTTCTGATGACGCTGCTCACACTGGACGGGGCCACGGTCCGCTTCGGCGAGCGTGCCGTCGTGGACGCGGTGGACCTCGGCGTCGCCGAGCACGAGGTCGTGTGCGTGCTCGGTCCGAGCGGCAGCGGCAAGTCCACGCTGCTGCGGGTGGTCGCCGGGCTCCAGGCGCTGTCCGCCGGCCGGGTGCTGCTCGGCGGCGCCGACCAGGCGGCCGTGCCGCCCCACCGGCGGGGCGTGGGGCTGATGTTCCAGGACCACCAGCTCTTCCCGCACCGGGACGTCGGCGGCAACGTGGCCTTCGGCCTGCGCGTACGGGGGGTCCGCCGGGGCTCCTGCGAGCAGCGGGTGGCCGGCCTGCTGGACCTGGTGGGCCTGCCCGGTGCGCAGCGCCGGGCCGTGTCCTCGCTGTCGGGCGGCGAGCAGCAGCGGGTGGCGCTGGCCCGGGCGCTGGCCCCGCAGCCGCGGCTGCTGATGCTGGACGAGCCGCTGGGCCAGCTGGACCGGGGCCTGCGCGAACGGCTCGCCGTGGAGCTGCGCTCGCTGTTCTCCCGGCTGGGCACGACCGTGCTGGCCGTCACCCACGACCAGGGCGAGGCCTTCGCCCTGGCCGACCGGGTGGTGGTGATGCAGGACGGCCGGATCGCCCAGGCCGGGAGCCCGCTGGAGGTGTGGCAGCGGCCGGCGTCCGAGTTCGTGGCGCGCTTCCTGGGCTTCGAGAACGTGGTCCCGGCCACCGTCTCCGCCACGGCCGCGGCCACCCCGTGGGGCCCGGTCCCCGTGCCGGCCGGCTCCCCCCAGGGTGAGCAGCGCGTCCTGGTCCGGCCGGCCGGGGTGCTGCTGGGCGGTGACGGCCTGGCCTGTGTCGTCACGGCCCGTACCTTCCGCGGCACGCACGTCACCCTCACGCTGGAACCGGAGTCGGGGCCGGCCCTGGAGGCCGAGTGCGACCTGGCCGGGGCCCCCGAGCCGGGGGCCCGGGTCACGGCCCGGTTCGACCCGGCCGAGGTCGTCGTCGTCCCGGCCGGCTGAGCGCCGGTCCCCGGACGGGCCGCGCGGTCTGCCGGCCGGGCGGCCGCGGGGGAGCGGGCGGGGAGGCGTCAGGCCACCGGTACGGCATGCTGCTCCGGTTCGGCGCTCTGCGCGGGATCGGCCTCGTGCTTGCCGAACCAGGCCACCGCCACGGCGCCTGCGACGGCCAGGACGAAGCCCAGCACCGCCAGCCATGCGAAGCCCGCGCGGGAGGCGTCACCCAGCCACAGCACACCGATCGCGCCCGGCAGCACGGTCTCGCCGACGACCAGCGCGGCGGTGGCCCCGTTCACGGAGCCGATCTGCAGGGCCACCGTGTGCAGGTACATGCCTCCGGTGCCGGCCAGCAGGATCGCGTACAGCGCGGGGTCGGTGAGCAGCGCGCCGAGGTCGAACGGGTCGATGCCGTTCAGCACCCGGACACCGACGCCCAGCGCGCCGAAGCCGAGGCCCGAGAGCAGACCGGCCAGGATGGCGGCGCGGGCGCCGAGGAGGCGGACGGCCACGGTCCCGCCGACGATGATCAGCACGGTCACGGCGAGCAGCCACCAGTGGGTGGAGATCGGCGTGTGGCCGCTGCCCTCGTCGCCCGCCGCGGTGGCCAGCAGCACCAGCGCACCGCAGACCACGCCGATCGAGGTCCACTCCTTGCGGCTCAGCCGCAGGCCGAGCATCTTCACGCTCAGCACGGCGGTGATCACCAGGTTGGCGCTGATGACGGTCTGGGACAGGAACAGCGGCAGCAGCCGGGCGGCGAGCGCACCGAGCCCGAAGCCCACGAAGTCCAGGATGGTGCCGACGATGAACTCCCAGGTCATCGCCGCCTTGGCCGTGGAGGCCAGGTTGGGGCCGCCGTGCTGGGTGACCCCGGCCGCGGCGGGGGAGCTGCGGGCGGCTCGGCGCGAGCCCACGGCTTGCAGCACGGAACCCGTGCCGTAGCAGATGGACGCCGCGATGGCGGTGAGCAGGCCTATGAGCACGGAGGGCTCCGTTCGCGTCTGGCAGGTGGTGCGGTACCTCGGTTTTGCGGTACCTCTGGCAGACGACGGAAACGGCCGTGAAGTTGCCTCCCCGCCACAGGTCGTTGCGGCGAACTCCTGGCGGACGGCCGGGCGTACGTACGACGCCCGGGCCTCAGCCGGTCAGCGCGAGCGATGTCAGCTGTGCCACGCCCCAGGTGAGCGGGACGCACACGGCCACCAGCGCGGTGGCCCGTACCGCGGCGGCGATCCGCAGCACCTTCCCCGGCGTGCCCAGGTCCGCCAGGGCCTCGCGGGTGCCGGAGCGGGCCTGGCGGGCCTCGACGGCCGAGGCCAGCAGCGTCGCGGCCGCGCAGGACGCGGCCAGGGCGGCGGCGGGCAGGGTCAGCGGGCCCAGCGGCAC
>NZ_WTFF01000171.1 GCF_019400985.1 Streptomyces bambusae | reverse complement strand
GCCCTGCGCCACGCCGGCGCGCTGCCGGCCCCGTGCCGCACCAGCGCGCTGCCGGCCTGGTGCCGCGCCGACCCGCCGTCGGCCCCGTGCCGGGTCGCCGTGCTACCGGCCCTGTGCCGTGTCACCGGCGATCACCTTCCCCACGTCCACCGGCAGCCGCAGGGTGAACAGTGCCCCGCCCTCCGCCGCGTTCTCGGCGGTGATCTCGCCGCCGTGGATGTGCGCGTTCTCCAGGGCGATGGACAGCCCCAGCCCGCTGCCGTCCGACTTCGGGCGCGACGCGCTCGCCTTGTAGAACCGGTCGAAGACGTGCGGCAGCACGTCCGCCGGGATGCCGGGGCCGTTGTCCTTGACCGCGATCACCAGCCAGTCGTCCGCGACCCGCACCGACACCCGTACCGGCGAGCCGCCGTGCTTGAGGGCGTTGCCGATCAGGTTGGCGAGGATCACGTCGAGCCGGCGCGGGTCGAGCCGGGCCATGATGCCCCGCTCCGCGTCCAGTTCGACGGCGTCCAGCCAGGCCCGGGCGTCGATGCAGGCCGTCACCTGGTCGGCGACGTCCACGTCGTCCAGCACCAGCCGGGCCGTCCCCGCGTCGAAGCGGGTGACCTCCATCAGGTTCTCCACCAGGTTGTTCAGCCGCCGGGTCTCGCTGACCACCAGGGCCACCGCGGGCGCGATCATCGGGTCGAGGTCGTCGACCTCCTCCTCCAGCACCTCGGTCACCGCGGTCAGCGCCGTCAGCGGCGTGCGCAGTTCGTGCGACATGTCGGCGACGAACCGCCGGCTCGACTCCTCGCGCGCGCTCATGTCCGCGACCTTCTTCTCCAGCGCCTCCGCCGTCTTGTTGAAGGTGTGGGAGAGGTCGGCGAGTTCGTCCGTGCCGGAGACGTCCAGCCGGGTGTCCAGCTCGCCCTCGCCGAGCCGGCGCGCCGCGTCGCCGAGGCGCTGCACGGGCTTGAGCACGGTGCGCGCCGCCGCCTGCGCGAGCACGGCCGAGCCCAGCAGGGCCAGGGCCGTGGCGATGCACAGCGACCAGGCCAGCGCGTTGAGGTCGGCCCGTTCCGTGGCCAGCGACTTGTACATGTAGCCGGTCGGCCCGCCGCCGACGATCCGGGTGCCGCCGACGAGGTACGGGTTGCCGCGGGGCGTCGTGCGCTGCCAGTACATGTGGTACTCGGAGCTGCTGGCCGCGGTCGCCTTCGGCTTGTCGTCGACCGCGTGCTGGAGCGCCTTCGGTACGTCGTCCAGCGCGAAGGAGTCGGGGCCGGCGACCCCGAACACCTTGCGCCCGTCCTTGCGCTCGTGCACCAGCAGCACGCTGTACCCGGGCGCGCTGGCGACCATCAGCTCGGCGGTGCGCTGGAGTTCCTCGGGCGTGGGGTCGGCGGGCAGGGCGGCGGCCCGGTTCTGCATCTCCTGGCGGAAGTCGCGCAGCGCCGCGTCCTGGGTACGGGTGAGCACCGCCTCGCGGTTGAGCCAGTACGCGATCCCCGACGCCGAGACGGCGGCGGTCAGGGCGACGAGCGCGAACACCACGACGAGCCGCAGCCGCAGGCTCGTCCAGCGCCGGCCCGCGAGCAGCGGGCCGATCACTGCGGGGAGTCCAGGCGGTAGCCGACCCCGCGTACGGTCCGGATCAGCGTGGGCGACGAGGGCACGTCCTCGACCTTGGCGCGCAGCCGCTGGACGCAGGCGTCCACCAGCCGGGAGTCGCCCAGGTAGTCGTGCTCCCAGACCAGCCGCAGCAGCTGCTGGCGCGAGAGCGCCTGGCCGGGCCGCCGGCTGAGCTCCAGCAGCAGCCGCAGCTCGGTCGGGGTGAGCTGGAGGTCCTCGCCGTTCTTGGTGACGGTCATGGCGGCCCGGTCGATCACCAGCGAGCCGAACACCGCCGAGTCGCTGGCCTCGCGCTCGCCGCGGCGCAGCACGGCCCGGATCCGGGCGTCGAGCACCCGGCCCTGGACGGGCTTGACGACGTAGTCGTCGGCCCCGGACTCCAGGCCGACGACCACGTCGATGTCGTCGTTGCGCGCGGTCAGCAGGATGATCGGCAGCTGGTCGGTGCGGCGGATCCGCCGGCACACCTCGAAGCCGTCGATCCCGGGCAGCATCACGTCCAGCACGATCAGATCCGGCCGCTGCTCGCGCAGCATCTTCAGGCCGTCCTCGCCCGTGGCCGCGGTCGCCACACGGTGGCCCTGACGGGACAAGGAGAGTTCGAGGGCCGTACGGATGGCGTCGTCGTCCTCGATCAGCAACAGGAAAGGCACGGGCTCATTCTGTCCCATCGGTGGGAGGAGGACGACCGTCCGAGGGGTCCGTTCTCGGCCACGGGTGGCCGGAGGGCGTCTGTGACAGGCCTGTGACAGTCGACGGACACCCCGGTTATGTCCGGGGGGCAATCTTTTGAGCAACGGACCGAAGCTTGACTCCACGACGGGGGGCGCGAGATGAACACGCTGCACAGCACCACGACCAGCGCGGTTGTCACGCGGCTGCACGATGTGAACCGCCGGGCAGGTGTCCGTAGCACCGCGGTCGCCCGTCCGCGTCCGGCGCACCTCGTAGCCATTGACGCCAAGACGTACGAGACGGTTCCGCAGCAGCGGACCCCGCAGACCTTCGCGGCGGCGCCGACGGCCCCGGCGGCTCCGTCCTCCTCCTCGGAGGCCGAGTTCACCGCGTACGTGCAGGAGCGCCGCGCCGCGCTCTACGCGACCGCCTTCCACCTCACCGGCGACCGGCACGAGGCCGAGGACCTGCTGCAGAGCGCGCTGTTCTCGACGTACCGCGCCTGGGACCGGATCAGCGACAAGGCGGCCGTCGGCGGCTACCTGCGCCGCACGATGACCAACCTGCACATCAGCGCCTGGCGCCGGCGCAAGCTGAGCGAGTACCCGACCGAGGAGCTGCCGGAGACGGTGGGCGAGTCGGACGCGATGCGCGGCACGGAGCTGCGCGCGGTGCTCTGGCAGGCGCTGTCCCGGCTGCCCGAGCCGCAGCGCACGATGCTGGTGCTGCGCTACTACGAGGGCCGCACGGACCCGGAGATCGCCGACATCCTGGGCATCAGCGTCGGCACCGTGAAGTCGAGCATCTGGCGCTCGCTGCGCCGGCTGCGCGACGACGAGGTACTGAGCTTCGGACGCGACGAGGCGGAGTCCTTCGAGGAGCTCGTCGCGTAACGGACCACTGGCCTGGGGGACCGTCCTACGGGGGTGGGGCGGTGGCCATGGGGGGAAAGCGCGGGATCAGTCGGCCGGGGGTCCGACTGATCCCGCGCACCCGTTTGTACGGAAGGGCGCTGCACGGAAGGCCGTCGTACGGGAGCCCGCCGTACGGAAGCCCGCGCGGGGCCCGTACGTACGCAAGGCCCGCGCCGAGCCTGCCCCCGCGGTCGCGCTACGCGGCGGCGGAGGTGGCGGAGGTGGTCGAGGTGGTCGAGGTGGTCGAGCGGTGGCGGCCGGCGGCGGCCGCCGCGAGCCGGCCGAGGGCCTCGTCACGGCCGCAGGCGTGGGCGCCGAGGGCCACGTGGCGGGCCACGATGCCGCGCTCGGCGCGCATCAGCCGCCAGCCGCGGCGCAGCAGGAAGGCAACGGACTTGCGCCCCTCGCGCAGGTCGCGGGCGAGCCGGCGGCGAAAGGTGGTGGCGGGCCGGCCGCGCAGGCAGATGGCGTCGGCGAGCAGCCCCAGCTCCTGGCAGCGGGCCGCAATGTCGGCCGCGAAGATCCCTTCCGCGATGAACAGCGGGGTACGCGCGATGTCCAGGGTCTCGGTGCCGGTACGCGAGCTGGTGGCGATGTCGTAGACCGGCACCTCGGTACGCCCCGTGGCGCACAGTTCGGCGACGGCGGCGACGGCGGTGTCCGCGTCCCACGACAGCGGCGAGTCCCAGTCGATGTCGCAGCTGCCGGCGACGAGCGGGAGGGAGGGGTCGTGGCCCTCCTTGTAGAAGTCGTCGAGCCGTAGCACCGGGAGCCCGGAGCGGGCGGCGAGCGAGGACTTGCCGGAACCCGAAGGACCCGTCAACAGGACGACACGCGTGGGAAGGGGAGATGAACTCACGGGACACCAGTCTGAACCATTCCCCCGGGTAGGGGATCCCCGCAGGCACCCGTTGGTATCGAGCATCACACTTCAACTACGGTGAGTGCATGGGACGTCACGCTGAATCCGCACCTCGTACCACTCTCCGCAACGCCGGCCTCACGGTCTCCATGGCCGGCGCGGCGCTCGCCATGGCCGCCGGCGGGGCCCAGGCGGGCGAGCTCTCCGTACCGCACGCGCTGGCCGGGGTGACCGACCCCGTGGCCGCCCTCAAGGTGAATCCGCTGGCCAACACCGGTGTGGACCCGCTGAACAACGGCGTCGGCACCAAGGTCGCGGACTTCCCCGCCGTCGGCACGACCATGGTCACCGGCATCCTCACCCAGGGGCCGTCCGTCGGCGAGCTCCCCACCGCCGCCGCGTCTTCCCTGCTGGGTCCGCTCACCGGCGGCGGGCAGTAGCCCCCACCTGGGTGTGCGAAGGCCCCGGCAGCACGGGGGATGGCTGCCGGGGCCGGTCTCGCGCGGCCGTCGTACTGGTGAGTGCTAGTACGACGAGCCCGACGCGCCCAGCGAACCCGTGGGGTGCCAGACGGTCTTGGTCTCCAGGAACGCCGTCATGCGGTGCGTGCCCGGGTCCGCCGTCCAGTCGTCCACAGGCTGTGGACGCAGGACGCGCTTGAGGTTGTCCGCCGCCGCGACCTCCAGCTCCTTGGCGAGCGCCGCGTCGGCGCCGGCCAGGTCGATCGCGTTGACGTCCTGGTGCGCGGCCAGGTGCGGGCCCATCTCGGCGGCCTTGCCGGACAGGATGTTGACCACGCCGCCGGGCAGGTCGGAGGTGGCCAGCACCTCGCCCAGGGACAGGGCCGGGAGCGGTGCCTTCTCCGAGGCGATGACAACGGCCGTGTTGCCCGTCGCGATCACCGGGGCGATCACCGAGACCAGGCCCAGGAAGGACGAGTCCTGCGGGGCCACGACCGTGACGACGCCGGTCGGCTCCGGGGTGGAGAGGTTGAAGAACGGGCCCGCGACCGGGTTGGCCCCGCCCACGACCTGGCCGATCTTGTCGGTCCAGCCCGCGTACCAGACCCAGCGGTCGATGGCCGCGTCCACGACCGCACCGGCCTTGGACTTCGACAGGCCCTCGGCCTCGCCGACCTCGCGGACGAACTGCTCGCGGCGGCCCTCCAGCATCTCGGCGATGCGGTAGAGGATCTGGCCGCGGTTGTACGCGGTCGTGCCCGCCCAGCCGCCGAACGCCTTGCGCGCGGCCACGACGGCGTCACGGGCGTCCTTGCGGGAGGAGAGGGGGGCGTTGGCCAGCCACTTGCCCTTGGAGTCGCTCACCTCGTACACCCGGCCGCTCTCGGAGCGGGGGAACTTGCCCCCGACGTACAGCTTGTAGGTCTTGAAGACGTTCAGACGCACAGAGGACTCAGACATCGAGGTAGGCCTCCAGACCGTGGCGGCCGCCCTCGCGACCGAAGCCCGACTCCTTGTAGCCGCCGAACGGCGAGGTCGGGTCGAACTTGTTGAACGTGTTGGCCCAGACGACACCCGCGCGGAGCTTGTTGGCGACCGCGAGGATGCGGGAGCCCTTCTCCGTCCAGATGCCGGCGGACAGGCCGTACTGGCTGTTGTTGGCCTTGGCGACGGCCTCGTCGGGCGTACGGAAGGTCAGCACGGACAGCACCGGGCCGAAGATCTCGTCGCGGGCGACGGTGTGGGCCTGGGTGACGTTCGTGAAGAGCGTCGGGGCGAACCAGTAGCCGGCGGACGGCAGCTCGCACGCCGGGGACCAGCGCTCGGCACCCTCGGCCTCACCGGTCTCGGCGAGCGCGGTGATCCGGGCCAGCTGCTCGGCGGAGTTGATCGCGCCGATGTCGGTGTTCTTGTCCAGCGGGTCGCCCAGGCGGAGGGTCGACAGGCGGCGCTTCAGGCTGTCCAGCAGCTCGTCGTGGATCGACTCCTGGACCAGCAGGCGGGAGCCCGCGCAGCAGACCTGGCCCTGGTTGAAGAAGATGCCGGTGACGATGCCCTCGACGGCCTGGTCGATGGGGGCGTCGTCGAAGACGATGTTG
This sequence comes from Streptomyces bambusae, assembly GCF_019400985.1. Classification (GTDB taxonomy): domain Bacteria; phylum Actinomycetota; class Actinomycetes; order Streptomycetales; family Streptomycetaceae; genus Streptomyces; species Streptomyces bambusae_A. The sequence continues at coordinate 9,652 of NZ_WTFF01000171.1, read as the reverse complement.
GCGCCCTTGCCGCCCAGTTCGAGGGTGACCTTCTTGTCGGTGCCGGCGACCTGGCGGGCGATGGCCTTGCCGACCGCGGTGGAGCCGGTGAAGGCGACCTTGTTCACGTCCGGGTGCGCGACGAGCTCGGCGCCCGCGTCCCCGTAGCCGGGGATGATGTTGACGACGCCCTTGGGCAGGCCCGCCTGGCGGCAGATGTCCGCGAAGAACAGCGCGGAGAGCGGGGTCGTCTCGGCCGGCTTCAGCACGACCGTGTTGCCCGTGGCCAGCGCCGGGGCGATCTTCCACGCCAGCATCAGCAGCGGGAAGTTCCACGGGATGACCTGCCCGGCCACGCCCAGCGGGCGCGGGTTGGCGCCGTAGCCGGCGTGGTCGAGCTTGTCGGCCCAGCCCGCGTAGTAGAAGAAGTGCGCGGCGACCAGCGGGAGGTCCGCGTCGCGGGTCTCCTTGATCGGCTTGCCGTTGTCCAGGGTCTCCAGGACGGCCAGCTCGCGGCTGCGCTCCTGGATGATCCGGGCGATGCGGAAGAGGTACTTGGCGCGCTCGGAGCCGGGCAGCGCGGACCACTTCTCGAAGGCCTTGCGGGCGGCCTTCACGGCGCGGTCGACGTCGGCGGCGCCGGCCTGGGCGACCTCCGACAGCACTTCCTCGCTGCTCGGGCTGATGGTCTTGAAGACCTTGCCGTCGGCGGCGTCGGTGAACTCACCGTCGATGAAGAGGCCGTAGGACGGCGCAATGTCGACGACGGACCGGGACTCGGGGGCCGGTGCGTACTCGAAGAGGGAAGCCATGATGATCAGTCCACCGTCACGTAGTCGGGACCGGAGTAACGCCCGGTGCTCAGCTTCTGGCGCTGCATGAGCAGGTCGTTCAGCAGGCTGGAGGCGCCGAACCGGAACCACTCGTTGGTCAGCCAGTCCTCGCCCACGGTCTCGTTCACCAGGACCAGGAACTTGATCGCGTCCTTGGTCGTCCGGATGCCGCCGGCCGGCTTCACACCGATCTGGATTCCAGTCTGCGCCTTGAAGTCGCGGACGGCTTCGAGCATCAGCAGGGTGTTGGCGGGGGTCGCGTTGACCCCGACCTTGCCGGTGGAGGTCTTGATGAAGTCGGCCCCGGCCAGCATGCCGATCCAGGAGGCGCGGCGGATGTTGTCGTACGTCGACAGCTCGCCGGTCTCGAAGATGACCTTGAGGCGGGCGGCCGTGCCGTCCTCGCGGACGCAGGCCTCCTTGACCGCCTTGATGAGCTCGTACGTCTCCAGGTAGCGGCCGGCGAGGAAGGCGCCACGGTCGATGACCATGTCGATCTCGTCGGCGCCGGCGGCGACGGCGTCGCGGGTGTCGGCGAGCTTCACGGGGAGCGCCGCGCGGCCGGCCGGGAAGGCGGTCGCGACGGACGCCACCTTGACGTCGGCGCCGTTCAGGGCGGCCTTCGCGGTGGCCACCATGTCCGGGTAGACGCAGACCGCGGCGGTCATCGGCGTCGTACGGTCGGTCGGGTCGGGGTGGACGGCCTTGGCGGCGAGCGCCCGGACCTTGCCCGGGGTGTCCGCGCCTTCCAGCGTCGTCAGGTCGATCATCGAGATGGCGAGGTCGATGGCGTACGCCTTGGCCGTCGTCTTGATCGAACGGGTCCCGAGCGCGGCGGCGCGGGCCTCCAGGCCGACGGCGTCTACGCCGGGCAGCCCGTGCAGGAAGCGGCGCAGCGCGCTGTCGGACGTCGTCACGTCAGCGAATGCGGTGAGGGTGGTGGGCATGGTCACCAGATGAGCATATCTACGCGCGTAGCGGCCTGTCACCCCCACCCGCTCGATCGAGCTCTACGTGACACATCCGTGATGGGGGGGGCGGGGCGGGCAGGTACGAGCGGGTGCGGGCAAGCGCGGGCAGGCGCAGACACAGGCGCAGGCGGGCCGCCACGCGCCTCGCAGGGGTCCCACCGAACCCCTTGATCACCGCAGTTACATGGCTATTACAGGAATCCCACGCTCCGGCCGAACTCGCTGCATAGATTTCTGTTCAGCAGCCCGCCAGACCTCACCCGGATGAAAGCCCGACAGAGAAACCGCGGCATGCGACTCTCCCCTTATCCGCGACCAGCTTCACTGGAGTCGTTATGCGTACCGCCCTCCGTACCTCGATCGTCACCGCCGCCCTCGCCGGGGCGCTGCTGGCCCCCGCGGCCAGTGCGTTCGCCACTCCGGCCGCGCCGAGCGCGACCACGGGCGCGACCACGAGCTCGGCCTCGACGTCCGCGTCGACGTACGGAACCCTGTCGGCCGCCGACCGCTACGCGGGCGAGCCCGTCTACATCGGCGAGGGCCTGGTCGCGGTGCTCCGCAACAAGGAAGAGGGCCCCGAGGCGTGGATCCGCTACGTCGGCCCGCAGTGGAAGCCCGGCGACACCTACATGGTCCGCGTCATGGAGAAGCTGGACCGCATCCACCCCGCCGCCGTCGTGAACGGGCTGGAGCTCCACCTCGACGGTGACCTCGACGGTGAGGGCACCGCCACCCCGAAGCTCACGGTGATCACCAAGGGCAAGACCTCCTCCTACCCGCTGCCGAAGGCCGACTCCGACACCCGCCTTCCGCAGCGGTGCGTCTCGGACGTGTTCAGCGTCGACATCCAGGGTGGGCTCACCGCGGTGCTGTCGATGACCCCCGACGGCCCCCGGGTCCTGCTGACCGACGCCGCGTCGAACGAGCCGTACAAGAAGCTGAACCGGACGAACCCGGCCCTGCCGAAGGGCGACCGGACCGTCGCCTTCATCGACCAGCCGGACACCACCGAGCCGTCCTTCGCCTACCGCACCTCGGGCAACGCCGAGCCCTCCCGCTACATGGGCTTCCCGCAGCTGCCCAAGAGCTGCACGTTCAACTACACCCCGAAGGCCCCCCGGCCGGAGTCGCAGCCGTCGAGCACGCCGTCCGCCACGCCGTCCGCCACCCCGTCCGGCACGCCCACCCCGTCCGCCGGCACCGCCGGCACCGACGTCAAGGCGCAGACCGCCGGCCAGACCGTCGTCGTCCCCCAGGGCGGCGTCGCGGCCGGTGCCGAGCTCGCGGCCGACGAGACCAGCTCCACCAGCGTCTTCGCCGGGCTCGGCCTGGTCGCCGTGGTCGCCGCGCTCGCGGCGGGCTGGGCGCACCGCGCCCGCCGCGGCCACTCCTCCTGACCCTGCACCCCACACCCCACTGACCCGGCACTGACCCGACTCCTCACACCCCGCTCCCGGCGGGCCGCCCTCGAGGTGGCCCGCCGGGCCCGTTTCCCGGAGCAGCACCCCGATGGACCCGAACGCCCGCCGAGACCGCCGAGACCGCCAAGACCACCACGACGTACGACCTGGGCGCCCCGCACGCCGCCCCGTCGCCCGCGCCGCCGCCCGGCTCGGTCCGCTCGCCCTGGCCGTGCTCGTGGCCCTCACCGGCTGCGGCCGCTCCCCGGAGCCGCCCGCCACTCCCCCGCCGTACATCGCCACGGACGCGGCGGCGCCCCCGGCCGGCCCGGCCACCGGGACCGCCGGGACCGCCGGGCCGGCCGCGCCGCTGCCCGCGTCGGAGCCGGTACGGGTGCGGATCCCCTCGGCCGGTGTGGACACCGGGCCGCTGCTCCGGCTGGGCCTGGCCGCCGACGGCACGGTCGAGGTGCCCTCCGTGGCCGAGGCGGACCGGATCGGCTGGTACACCAAGGCCGTCACCCCCGGCCAGACCGGGCCGGCGGTGCTGATCGGGCATTTCGACACCGCCCGCGGCCCCGCCGTCCTGCGCAACGTCTCGAAGATCCGCACCGGTGACGAGATCACCGTCGGCCGGGCGGACGGCAGCACCGCGGTCTTTCGAGTGCGCGAGCTGGAGCAGGTCGACAAGAAGCGCTTCCCCACCGCCAAGGTCTACGGCGACACCCGGGGGCCGGAGCTGCGGCTGATCACCTGCGGCGGGGAGCTCCGGGACGGGCACCGCCCCGACAACATCGTGGTGTACGCCGATCTCGTGCCCGGCGGTCCCGGGGCTCCGGCCTCGTCGGCGGCGACGCCGTGAGGCAGAATCGGCCTCATGAGCAGCCAGCAGCCCCTTGACGAGCCGGTCTACGACGACCGGGTCTACCGCTCCCCCATGGCCGTGGTCACCGGGGTCCTGCTGCTGGCACTGATCGTGTGGCTCTGCGGGGACGCGGTCGTGCGCGGGACCGGCACCGCGCCCTGGTTCGGCGTGGCCTCCGCGCTGCTCGCGGTCCCGCTGGTGGTGGCGTACACGCTGCGCCCGGTGGTACTGGCCAACGACAACCGGCTGCGGGTGCGCAACCCGTTCCGCACCATCGAGCTGCCCTGGGCCGCCGTGGACGCCGTACGCGCCGGCTACTCCGCCGAGGTGCTCGCCGAGGGCCACCGGTACCAGCTCTGGTCCATCCCCGTCAGCCTGCGCGAGCGCAAGCGCGCCAACCGCAAGGGCGGCGAGCCGGCCGGCGCCGACAAGAGCGTGCACGAGCTCCAGGAGCTCGCCGAGCGCTGCGCGACGCGGCAGGGCGCGCAGGGCTGTGTGACGGTGCGCTGGTCGTACGAGATCATCGCGCCGGCCGTCGCGGGGGCGCTCCTGCTCATCGTGCTGCTCGCCACACGCTGACGGCCCGGCCGGGCGGAACCGCCACTGCCGCAACCCGCGTCTGCGCAGGTGTGCAGCGTCATGAGGGCGGCGACCGTGCCGCCATACACCTCCCGCTCCGGCTCCTCGGCGGGGTACTGCTCCTCGCCCATCTCGTCCTCGTCGGCTGGCTGACCCTGCGGCCGCTGGACGTTCCGTGGGCCGCTGCCGCCAATCTGGCCCCGCTGGAGGGGATCAGGACCGACCTCGCCCACGGGCCGCTGGAGGCCGCGCACCGCATCGGCGGGTCGCTGCTGCTCCTGGCCCCGCTGGGGGTGCTGCTGCCGCTGGTCAGCGGGCGGCTGGCGCCCTCACCGCTGGGCGCGTGGGCCTCGCTGGTGCGCACCACCACGGCCGGGGCACTGGTCTCGACGGTCGTGGAGATGCTCCAGACCGCCGTCCCCGGGCAGGTCGTCGACGTCGACCACGTCCTGCTGAACACCGTCGGCGTGATGCTGGCACACCTGGCCGTCGTACCGGCGCTGCGCTCCCGGCTGCGCCGCGCGCGGGCCGTCAGGGACCTCAAGGAGTCCAAGGAGTTCACGGAGACCCATTCGCAGCGGACTGCGCTGCGGGACATCTCGTCGCTGCGGGAACTCGCGCCGCTGGCGCCCCTGGCCCCGCTGGCGCAGCGTTCTCGGGGGGCGTCTCAGAGGGCATCTCAGGGGACGACCCCGAGAATTCCCGGGGTCGGACTCGGTCTGCGGACCGACGTCCTTTCCGCGATTCACCGGGAGTATTGAGTCATCGCGAATCGCGCAGAAGAAGACGCGAAGAGAAGAACGCCACCGCGATCTGACGAAGGAGATCCCATGAGCGCCATTGTTCGCCCCCGTGACGGACGGATGATCGGCGGCGTGTGCGCCGGACTGGCCCGACGCTTCGGAATGTCCGCGCGGACCATGCGCATCATTTTCCTGGTGTCCTGCCTGCTGCCCGGACCGCAGTTCCTGGTCTACCTCGCCCTGTGGGTGCTGCTGCCGAACGAGCGCCCCGGCTACGGCCGCCCGGCCACGGACGCCAAGACCGCCTGGTAGGGCGGGCCGGCGTACCCGGCCGGGAGGGCGGCCGGGTCAGCCCAGGGAGCGGCGGACCTTTTCCAGCTGCTTGTCGGTCACCTCGTGCGGGACCTCGGCCTTCTGCTGTGCCGACGCCACGTTCAGCGCCATCAGCCGGACCACCGTGCTGCCCTGGCGTACGACGACCAGGTGGACGTGGGCCGAGACGCCCTCGGCGGAGGCCGTGGTGGTCCAGCTGACCGACTCGTCGCCGCCGGTCTCGTAGCCGGCGGCCCGTACGTCGCGGTAGCTGCCCACGTGCTTGTCGACGGTGGCCGAGAAGCCCTGGCCGCAGGCGGCGACCGCCTTCTCCAGCCGGGTGATCAGCTGCTTCGCGTCGGCCTCGGCGTACGAGCTGACGGACGCGGAGACGGCGAGGCCGACCTGCTTCTGGGAGCCGATGCCGCGGTTGACGGTCTCGCGCGCGGCCGGGTCGGGCTCGTCGCCCATGATGTCGGCGAGCGGCTGGCACGGCTTCTTGTCGGCCTGCGGCTGCCCGTCGGGGGCGTTGGGGTTCTTGCCCTGCGCGGAGACCTGGTAGCCGGCCAGATCGCCCTGCTCCAGGGCGGCCTTCTCCAGCGCGCTGCCGGTGCGGACGGTACCGGGGGCGCCGGGCGCACCCGGGGCGGCGGAGCCCTTGGGGTCGCCGCTGCTGGCCGCGCCGGGGCCGCTCGGGGCGGCCGTGCCGCCGCTGCAGCCGGTGAGGGCGAGCAGCAGGGCGGGGACCGCCGCGAGTGCGGCCGTACGCGCGGTCGTACGCGACCCGGTCGTACGCGCCGTTGCCCGGGCGCTCGTCCGGCCCTGTGCTGCCCGCATCCGCTTCCGCTTCATCCGCTTCATCCGCGTCATCCGCATGACCCCGAGACCTCTCCTCCAGCACCCGTACGTCGGAGGGCAGTTGGGTGATCGTGGCACACCCTGCAGAGCGGCGCACACCCCTTCGAAGGGGTGTGCGCCCTGCGTGCGCCCGTACGTATTCCGTTCGTCTTCCGTACGGGTTCCGCACGAATCCGGCGGGGATGCCGGCCGGGATCAGCCGCCGACGGGCAGGCCGCCCAGCAGGCCGGTGACGGTGCCGAGCGCCTGGCCCGGGTCGCTCGCCGAGGTGGTCTGGCCCTGCTCGCCGGCGGCCTGCTGCTGACCGGTGAGCGAGTTGGCGGCGTCCTGCAGCGGGAGGCCCTGGGCTGCACCCGTGACCATGCCCAGGGCGTCGGTGGCACCGAGCGCGGGAAGGGCGGTGGCGGAGGCGGTACCCGCGGCGGCCGCGGCGAGGGCGGCACCGACGACGGCGACACCGAGGGACTTGGCAGCTGACTGCTTCATGAAGGTTCAGTCCTTGTGACGGGGAATTGAGCGGCTCCGCAAACTAGCCAGCCCAAACCCCGCCCCGCAAACATCATTTGATAGGAGAAAGCGCCCGGGGGGACGGACTCCCGGGCGCTTTCAGCTTGTCATGTCACGGCTTACGCCGAGACGGAACCGCTGGTCGAAGCGGTCTGCCGGAAAAGCCACTCGGACTTCAGCTCGGCGTAGCCCGGCTTGATCACGTCGTTGATCATCGCCAGTCGTTCATCGAAAGGAATGAACGCGGACTTCATCGCATTGACGGTGAACCACTGCATGTCGTCGAGCGAGTAGCCGAAGGTGTCGACCAGGTGCTCGAACTCGCGCGACATGCTGGTGCCGCTCATCAGCCTGTTGTCCGTGTTGACGGTGAGGCGGAAGTGCAGCTTGCGCAGCAGGCCGATGGGGTGCTCGGCGTACGAGGCGGCCGCACCGGTCTGGAGGTTGGAGGTCGGGCACATCTCCAGGGGGATGCGCTTGTCCCGGACGTACGAGGCGAGCCGGCCCAGCGTCACGCTGCCGTCGGCGGCGACCTCGATGTCGTCGATGATCTTCACGCCGTGGCCGAGCCGGTCGGCGCCGCACCACTGCAGGGCCTGCCAGATCGACGGCAGGCCGAAGGCCTCGCCCGCGTGGATCGTGAAGTGGTTGTTCTCGCGCTTGAGGTACTCGAACGCGTCGAGGTGGCGGGTGGGAGGGAAGCCCGCCTCGGCGCCGGCGATGTCGAAGCCGACCACGCCGTTGTCGCGGTAGCGGTTGGCGAGCTCGGCGATCTCCAGGGCGCGGGCGGCGTGCCGCATGGCGGTCAGCAGGGCGCCGACCCGGATGCGGTGGCCGTTCGCCTTGGCCCGGCGCTCACCCTCGCGGAAGCCCTCGTTGACGGCCTCGACGACCTCTTCGAGGGTGAGACCGGCCTCGAGGTGCTGCTCGGGGGCGTAGCGGATCTCGGCGTAGACGACGCCGTCCTCGGCCAGGTCCTCGGCGCACTCGGCGGCGACCCGGAAGAGGGCGTCCTTGGTCTGCATGACGGCGCAGGTGTGCGCGAACGTCTCCAGGTAGCGCGGCAGGGAACCGGAGTCGGCCGCCTCGCGGAACCAGATGCCGAGCTTGTCGGCGTCGGTCTCGGGGAGGTTGTCGTAACCGGCCTCGGCGGCCAGCTCGATGATGGTCCCGGGACGCAGCCCGCCGTCGAGGTGGTCGTGGAGCAGCACCTTCGGAGAGCGGCGGATCTGGTCCGGGGTGGGCAGGGTGGGGGTCTCGCTCGTCATCCGGGCACTCTACTCCTACGCGCGTAGAGCCACGCGTCGTCGCGGACGGTCGATACGTAACAGTGACCGTGCGGACGGGTGGCGTACACCCGCGCGTCTGAGACTGTTCCGCCATGGCTACGCATGCGCATGCGGAACAGGCGCGCGGGGCCCGCTTGGGGCGGGCGGCCGGCGCGGACGGTTCGGGTTCGGCGGTCAGCGGTGTGGTGCTCCTGCTTCCCGGGGCGTCCAGATGGTCCACCGGCCCGGTGCGGCCCCTGGTCAGGGCCCTGGCGCGGGAGGGCGGGCCAGACGGTCTGGCGACCCACACCGTGCTGCTGCCCAGGGGCGGGGACCGCCCGGCGGCGGCCCGGTGGGCGGCGAACGAGGCGGTACGACGCTACGGGGACGTGCCGCTGTGCCTGGCCGGCTACGGCGCGGGCGGCCGGGCCGCGCTGGCGGCGGCGGGGCACGGGGCGGTCAACTGCGTGGTGTCCTTGGCGCCTTGCCTGCCGGAGGAGGGGGCGGGCTCCTCACCGGAACCGGTGAAACAGCTGTCGGGGCGGCGGGTGTTGATCGTGCACGGCACGGACGATGCACGCAGCGACCCGGAGTTGTCGTTCCGGCTGGCGGTGCGGGCGAAGAAGGCGAATCGTTCCACGTGCCGGTTCGAGGTCCATTCGGACGGGCACGGGATGCGCGAGCACCAGGCGGAGGTGGTGGCGCTGTCGGTGGACTTCGTCCTCGGCTCGCTGTTCTCGGGCCGCTACTCCCGCCCGGTCACGGACGCGCTGGCGGCTCCGCCGCCGCTGGGTCTGCGGATGCCGCTGGCCTCGGGGTTCGGGCGGTCGCTGCGGGGCTGAGCCAAGCCGGCCGGCAGCTGACGCCGCCGACCGGCCGCCGGGGCTCTGCCCCTGCTCCCCCTGGGCTCCGCCCCGGTCCCTGGGCCAGGCCCGTGCGGCCCCGGCTGCGCCGCTCCGGGCGGCACTTGGGGCTGCGCCCCGGGCCCTCACCCGGACTCCGTCGGGGCGTGCCCCCACCCCGGTTCGGGGCCGGGCCCGCCGTGGCGGACCCGCGCGTCCGTCGTGGCTGGTCGCGCAGTTCCCCGCGCCCCTGACGGGGCCGGCCCCGAGCGGGCCTGGCCGACCCCCGCCGACCGGCACCTGGGGCTACGCCCCGGCCCCTCACCCAGCTACCGCTGGGAGGCGCCCCTCCGGGGGTGCACCCACCCCGGTTCGGGGGCCAGGCCCGCCGTGGCGGACCCCCGCGTCCGTCGTGGCCGGTCGCGCAGTTCCCCGCGCCCCTGACGGGGCCCGGTCCCGAGCAGGCCTGGCCGCCCCCGCCGGCCGGCTCTGGGC
>NZ_WTFF01000170.1 GCF_019400985.1 Streptomyces bambusae | reverse complement strand
CCGGGGATGTGTATAAGGGACAGCGGCGGACACGGTCGAGCCCGTCGGCGAGGCCGGTGAGGTCGGCGGGGTCGGCGGGGCCGGTGAGGTCCCGGCCGCTGTCGCTGTCGCTGCCGCCGATCGCCCGGGCGGGTCCGCCGGGGCGGAACCAGAGGGGCCGGTCGAGGGCGAGGCAGATCCCACCGACGGCGGCCCGCAGGGCGTTGGCGGCGCTGCGGCGGCGTGGATCGGGGTCGAGGACGCGCTCGCGCTGCTCGTCTCGCCGCTCGGCGGCATGGACGCCGCCGACCTGCGCCGGCTCGGCCGGGCCCTGCGGGACGAGGAGCGGGCCGCCGGGGTCCGCACCCCGGCCCCCTCCGACGTCCTGCTCGCCCGCGCCCTCGCCGAGCCCGAGCGCCTCGTCACCCACGACCCCGCCTACGCCCGCGGCGCACAGCGCCTCGGCCTGCTCCTGCGCAAGGCCCGCGAGATCCTCCAGGGCGGCGGCACCGCCGAGGAAGCCCTGTGGACCCTCTGGGACGGCACGCCCTGGCCCCAGCGCCTGGAACGCAACGCCCGCCGCGGCGGCGCGGCCGGCCGCAACGCCGACCGCGACCTCGACGCGGTCTGCGCCCTCTTCGACACCGCCGCCCGCGCCGAGGAGCGCACCGGCGGCCGCGGCGCCCTCAACTTCCTCGAACAGCTCGACGCCGAGGACATCGCCGCCGATACCCTCACCGCCCGCGCTGTCCGTTCCGACGCCGTCCGCCTGATGACCGCCCACCGCTCCAAGGGCCTGGAGTGGGGCCTGGTCGTCGTGGCCGGCGTACAGGAGGGCCTCTGGCCGGACCTGCGCCGCCGCGGCTCCCTCCTCGAAGCGGACCGCATCGGACGCGACGGCCTCGCCGAGCCGCTCACCCCCGGCGCCCTCCTCGCCGAGGAACGCCGGCTGTTCTACGTCGCCGCCACCCGCGCCCGCGACCGCCTCGTCGTCACCGCCGTCAAGGCCCCGGCCGAGGACGGCGACCAGCCCTCCCGCTTCCTCACCGAGCTCGGTGTCACCCCGCGCGACGTCACCGGCCGACCCCGCCGCCCCCTCGCGGTCCCGGCCCTCGTCGCCGAGCTGCGCGCCACCACCGTCGACCCCGAGGCCTCGCCCGCGCTGCGCGACGCCGCCGCGCGGCGCCTCGCCCGGCTCGCCGCGCTGACCGACGACGAGGACCGGCCCCTGGTGCCCGCCGCGCACCCGCAGCGCTGGTGGGGCCTCTACGAGCCCACCCGCAGCAGCGTCCCGCTGCGCGACCGGAACCGGCCCGTCGCCCTCTCCGGCAGTGCCCTGGACCAGCTGGCCAACACCTGCTCGCTCCAGTGGTTCCTCGGCCGCGAGGTCAAGGCGGACACCCCCGCCACCGCGGCCCAGGGCTTCGGCAACGTCGTCCACGTCCTCGCCGACGAGGTGGCCTCCGGGCACACCCCCGCCGACCTGGCCGTCCTCATGGAACGCCTGGACTCCGTCTGGGACGCGCTCGCCTTCGACGCGCCCTGGAAGTCCCGCCAGGAGAAGGACAACGCCCGCGCCGCCCTCGAACGCTTCCTGCGCTGGCACCACTCCGACCGGGCCGGCCGCACCCCCGTCGCCACCGAGCACGACTTCGACGTCACGCTGGACGCGGGCCCGTACGCCGTCCGCATCCGCGGCTCGATGGACCGGGTGGAGGCGGACCCGCAGGGGCGGGCGTACGTCGTCGACTTCAAGACCGGCAAGGCCGCGCCGACCAAGGACCAGGTCGCCCGGCACCCGCAGCTCGCGGTGTACCAGCTGGCGGTGCGCGAGGGCGCGGTGGACGAGGCCTTCGACGGCCGCCGCCCCGAACCGGGCGGCGCCGAACTCGTCCAGCTCCGCCAGGGCGCCGCCAAGAAGGACGGCGGCGAGACCGTGCCGAAGATCCAGCACCAGCAGCCCCTGTCCGCGGACCCGGCCGGCAACTGGGTAGGCGACCTCCTCGCCGACGCGGCGGGCCGTGTCCTGGACGAGCGCTTCACCCCGTCGACGGGCGACCACTGCACCCGCTGCACCTTCCGCACCTCCTGCAGCGCCCGCCCGGAGGGCCGCCACATCGTGGAGTAACCACCCACCCCCTCAGGGGCGCGAGGAACTACGCGAGCAACCCCCACCGGCGGGCCCTGTCAGGGGCGCGGGGAACTGCGCGAGCAACCCACGACGGCGGTCACTGGTCCGGCAAGGTCGGCAGCCCCGTGAGGGGCGCGGGGAACTGCGCGAGCAACCCACGACGGCGGTCACCGGTCCGGCAAGGTCGGCAGCCCCGTGAGGGGCGCGGGGAACTGCGCGAGCAACCCACGACGGCGGTCACTGGTCCGGCAAGGTCGGCAGCCCCGTGAGGGGCGCGGGGAACTGCGCGAGCAACCCACGACGGCGGTCACCGGTCCGGCAAGGCCGGCAGCCCCGTCAGGGGCGCGGGGAACTGCGCGAGCAACCCACGACGGCGGTCACCGGTCCGGCAAGGCCGGCAGCCCCGTCAGGGGCGCGGGGAACTGCGCGACCAGCCACGCACGACCCGCACCACGCCGCCGGCCCCCGCTCCGGCCCGGCAGGGCCCCCGCTCCGGCCCAGCCGGGCCCCGCAATGGCCCAGCCGGGCCCCGCGACGGCCGAGCCCGGCCTGCCCAAGGCCGAGCCGAATTGTCGGCGCAGCCGGATAGCCTCTTATGGTGCATCCCCCCGTCCTCACCGACCCCGACCAGCTCAAGGAGCTGCTCGGCATCCCGTTCACCCCCGAGCAGACCGCCTGCATCACGGCCCCGCCCGCCCCGCAGGTCATCGTCGCCGGGGCCGGTTCCGGGAAGACCACCGTCATGGCCGCACGCGTGGTCTGGCTGGTCGGGACGGGGCAGGTCCGGCCGGACCAGGTCCTGGGGCTCACGTTCACCAACAAGGCCGCCGGCGAGCTCGCCGAGCGCGTCCGTACCGCCCTCGCCCGCGCCGGCATCACCGACCCGGACCCTTCCCCGGCCGACGAGGACGCCGCCGGGGAGCCGCGGATCTCCACCTACCACGCCTTCGCCGGCCAGCTCCTCAAGGACCACGGCCTGCGCATCGGCCTGGAGCCCAGCGCCCGCCTGCTCGCCGACGCCACCCGCTTCCAGCTCGCCGCCCGCGTCCTGCGCGAGGCCCCCGGCCCGTACCCGTCGCTGACCAAGTCCGTGCCGGACCTGGTCAGCGACGTCCTCGCGCTCGACGCCGAGCTCTCCGAGCACCTCGTCACCCCGGACCGGCTGCGCGCGTACGACACCGCCCTCCTCGACACCCTCGCGGACGTCCGGCTCACCAACGACGACCTGCGCAAGGTCCCCGAGGCGGTCCGCGGCCGCCTGGAGCTCCTCGAACTCGTCGTCCGCTACCGCGCCGCCAAACGCTCCCGCGACCTGCTGGACTTCAGCGACCAGATCGCCCTGTGCGCGGAGCTGGCCACCACCCGCCCCGAGGTCGGCGCGCTGCTGCGGGAGGAGTTCCGGGTCGTCCTCCTCGACGAGTACCAGGACACCTCCGTCGCGCAGCGGCTCCTGCTCTCCGGCCTGTTCGGCTCCGGCACGGGCACCGGCACGAGCACGGGCACTGGTGCCGGCACGGCCACCGGCACCGGCCACGCCGTGACCGCCGTAGGCGACCCCTGCCAGGCCATCTACGGCTGGCGCGGCGCGTCCGTAGCCAACCTCGACGACTTCCCCGAGCACTTCGCCCACCCCGACGGCACCCCCGCCACCCGCCAGTCCCTCAGCGAGAACCGCCGCAGCGGCGGCCGCCTGCTCGACCTCGCCAACACCCTGGCCGCGCCGCTGCGCGCCCTGCACGAGGGCGTCGAGGCGCTGCGCCCGGCGCCCGGCGCCGAGCGGGACGGCTCGGTCCGCTGCGCGCTGCTGCCCACCCACGCCGAGGAGCTGGACTGGCTCGCGGACTCCATCGCCCACCTGGTCCGCACGGGCAAGGAACCGGCCGAGATCGCCGTCCTGTGCCGTTCGGCGGGCGACTTCGCCGCGATCCAGGCCGCCCTGGTGGCGCGCGACGTGCCCGTGGAAGTGGTCGGCCTGTCCGGGCTGCTGCACCTGCCGGAGGTCGCCGACCTGGTCGCCGTGTGCGAGGTGCTCCAGGACCCGGGTGCCAACGCCTCCCTGGTCCGGCTGCTCGTCGGCCCGCGCTGGCGGATCGGCGCCCGCGACCTGGCCCTGCTCGGCCGCCGGGCCCGGCTGCTGGTCTCCCGTACGCCGGAACAGGGCGGCGAGGACCACGACCACCGGCTCGCGGCCGCTGTGGAGGGCGTCGACCCCTCCGAGGTGGTCTCGCTGGCCGACGCGCTGGAGACGTTCCTCGACAGCTCCTCGTACGAGGGCGACGACCTGCCCTTCTCGTCGGACGCCCGGATCCGTTTCGCGTACCTGGCGCAGGAGCTGCGCGACCTGCGCCGCGCGCTCGCCGACCCGCTGATGGACGTACTGCACCGGGTCCTGTCCACGACCGGCCTGGACGTGGAGCTGTCCGCCTCCCCGAACGCCCTGGCTGCCCGCCGCCGCGAGACGCTGTCCGGCTTCCTGGACGTGGCGGCGGGGTTCGCCGCGCTCGACGGCGAGGCCTCGCTGCTGGCGTTCCTGGCCTTCCTGCGGACGGCGGCGCAGTACGAGAAGGGCCTGGACCACGCGCTGCCGGGCGGCGAGAACACGGTCAAGGTGCTCACCGCGCACAAGTCCAAGGGCCTGGAGTGGGACGTGGTGGCGGTACCCGGGCTCCACCGGGGGGCGTTCCCCAGCGAGCAGCCGCGCGAGGCCTGGACCTCGTACGCGAAGGTGCTGCCGCACGGGCTGCGCGGGGACGCGGAGACGCTGCCGGCCGACCCGGAGTGGACCTCGGCGGGCCTGAAGGCGTTCAAGGCCGAGCTGAAGGCCCACCAGGCGACGGAGGAGCTGCGCCTCGGGTACGTCACCTTCACCCGGCCCCGGTCGCTGCTGCTGGCCTCGGCGCACTGGTGGGGGCCGACGCAGAAGAAGCCGCGCGGGCCGTCGGCCTTCCTGACCGCGCTCCACGACCACTGCGTGGCCGGGCACGGCGAGATCGAGGTCTGGGCGGACGCGCCGGAACCGGGCGAGGAGAACCCGTCCCTGACGGACGACACCACGTCGGCCGGTTCCTGGCCGCTCCCCCTGGACCCGGCCTCCCTCGTCCGCCGCCGCCGAGCGGCCTCCCTGGTCGAGTCCTACCTGTCGGCCCCGCCCCCGCACTCCGCCACGCCCCACCCCGCCGCCACCACCACCGAGGACCCGTACGTCTGGCCCCCGGACTGCGAGGAGCCGCACTACGAGGACTCGGCACACGGGGACCTGGCCTACGAGGACCCGACCTACGGGGACCCGGCCTGGCCGGACGCCCCGTGGCCCGGGGACCCCGCCGAGGACGACCCCTGGGCGGAACACCCCGGCACCGCCCCGGGGCCCCGGCCGCCGGCCCCCGGCGGCACGGTCCCGGAGGCGGACGCCCCCTGGTTCGACGCCCCCTGGTTCGACGCCCCCTGGTTCGACGCCCCCTGGTTCGACGACCCCTGGGCCGACGCCGGAGCGCCCGCCGGCCCGCACGCCCCTCTCCCCGTCGCCGTACCAGGGGCCCGGACCCCGGCCGGGCCCGGGGCCGGTGGTCGGCGTACCCGGACGACGACGGAGGGCGAAGGCGAACGCGCAGGCGCAGGCGCAGGCGCAGGTGCCGCCCGTGACGCGGAGGACCGGTTGACCCCCGAGGAAGCCCGCGCCGTGGCCTCCTGGGACCGCGACCTCGACGCCCTCGAGGGTGAGCTCCGCCGTGCCCGCGCCGGGGTGCGGGACGTCGAGCTGCCCGCCGCCCTCTCGGCCAGCCAGCTGCTGCGGCTCGCCGCGGACGAGCAGGGCTTCGCCCGCGAGCTCGCCCGGCCCATGCCCAAGCCGCCCCAGCCGGCCGCCCGCCAGGGCACCCGCTTCCACGCGTGGGTCGAGTCCCGGTTCGACGAGCTGCCGCTGCCCTTCATCGACGTCCTCGACCCCGTCACCGAGCTCCCCGGCTCCGACCAGGAGGTCGCCGACGCCCGCGACCTCGACGCGCTCAAGGCCGCCTTCGAGCGCAGCCCGTACGCCGACCGCACCCCGTACCGCATGGAGGTCCCCGTCCAGGTGACCCTCGCGGGCCGGGTCGTCCGGGGCCGGATCGACGCCGTGTACACGACACCGGACGGGGGCTACGAGATCGTCGACTGGAAGACCGGCCGATCCGCCGAGGCCGACCCCCTCCAGCTCGCCGTCTACCGCCTCGCCTGGGCGGAGACCACCGGCACCCCCCTCGCCAAGGTCACCGCCGCGTTCCTGCACGTCCGCAGCGGCCGCGTGATCCGGCCCCGGCGGCTGCCCGGCCGGGCCCGGCTGGAGGCCGTCCTGCGTGGCGAACACCACCAGGCGCCGGCGCAGACCCCCGCGCAGACCCCCGCGCAGACCCCTGCGCAGGCCCCCACGCCGGCCTCCGCGCAGGCCCCCGCCCCCGCACAGGCCCCGGCCCCCACCCCGGACCCGGACGGTGTCCACCCGTCGGACAGCTAGGCTCCTCCCCATGAGCGACACCCCGGACAGCGCCGTCCGCACGTACATCGACACGCATCGCGCCGCCTTCCTCGACGACCTCGCCGACTGGCTGCGCATCCCCTCGGTCTCGGGCCGGCCCGAGCACGCGGACGACGTACGCCGCAGCGCCGAATGGCTGGCGGGCAAGCTCAAGGAGACCGGTTTCCCGACGGCCGACGTGTGGGAGACGCCGGGCGCCCCGGCCGTCTTCGCCGAGTGGCCCAGCGGCGACCCGGCCGCCCCGACCGTCCTCGTCTACGGCCACCACGACGTGCAGCCGGCCGCCCTTGCCGACGGCTGGCACACCGAGCCGTTCGAGCCGGTCGTCCGCGACGGCCGGATGTACGCGCGGGGCGCCGCCGACGACAAGGGCCAGGTGTTCTTCCACACCCTCGGCGTCCGCGCCCACCTCGCGGCGACCGGCCGCAGCGCCCCCGCCGTCAACCTCAAGCTGCTGATCGAGGGCGAGGAGGAGTCCGGCTCCACGCACTTCCGCGACCTCGTCGAGCGGGAGCGCGACCGCCTCGCCGCCGACGTCGTGATCGTCTCCGACACCGGCATGTGGTCCGGGACCACGCCCACCGTCTGCACCGGCATGCGCGGCATTGCCGACTGCGAGATCGACCTGCACGGACCCGACCAGGACATCCACTCCGGCGCCTTCGGCGGGGCCGTGCCCAACCCGGCCACCGTCGCCGCCCGCCTGGTCGCGGCCCTGCACGACGCCGACGAGCGGGTCACGATCCCCGGCTTCTACGACAACATCGCCGAGCTGACGGACGCCGAGCGCGAGCTGATCGCGGAACTGCCCTTCGACGAGGCCGAGTGGCTGCGTACGGCCAAGTCGCACGCCGCCTTCGGCGAGGCCGGATACTCCACCCTGGAGCGGGTCTGGGCCCGGCCGACCGCCGAGGTCAACGGCATCGGCGGCGGCTACCAGGGCCCCGGCGGCAAGACCATCGTCCCCGCCTCCGCCCACCTGAAGCTGTCGTTCCGCCTGGTGTCCGGCCAGGACCCGTACGAGGTCGAGGCCGCCGTCAAGGAGTGGGTGGCCGCCCGCGTCCCCGAGGGCATCCGCCACCGCGTCGTCTTCGGCGCGCCGACCCGGCCCTGCCTGACCCCGCTCGACCACCCGGCCCTGCAGTCCGTCGTACGGGCGATGGGCCGCGCCTTCGGCCAGAAGATCCGCTTCACCCGCGAGGGCGGTTCCGGCCCCGCCGCCGACCTCCAGGACGTGCTGGACGCGCCCGTCCTCTTCCTCGGGATCTCGGTCCCGTCCGACGGCTGGCACGCGCCGAACGAGAAGGTCGAACTGGACCTGCTGCTCAAGGGCGTGGAGACGACCGCCTACCTGTGGAGCGACCTCGCCGCCGCCCTTCCCCGGACCCCGTCCGGGGAGACCCCCGGGTCGCCCGCCTGAAACCGCCTTGATGCCTCGCCGTCTCGCAGCCTCGCCGCCTTGCCGCCCACCCCAGGGGGAGTTGGAAGTACCCGTGAGCACCTCGCTTGAGCACGCCGCCCGACCCGTCTCGCTCACCGCGCCCAGCGGGATCGACCGCGCCGCCCACCACCGCCTCGACGAGGCGTGGCTCGCGGCGGCCTGGAGCCACCCGACGACCCGCGTCTTCGTCGTCTCCGGCGGCCAGGTCCTGATCGACGACACCCCCGAGGGGGACACGGAGATCGTGATGACGCCGGCCTTCGAGGCGCCGGTGACCGAGACCCACCGGTACTTCCTGGGCACGGACGAGGACGGCGTCAGCTACTTCGCCCTCCAGAAGGACACGCTGCCCGGCCGCATGGACCAGTCCGCCCGCCCGGCCGGCCTGCGCGAGGCCGGACTGCTGCTCTCCCCGCGCGACGCGGGCCTGATGGTGCACGCGGTGGCCCTGGAGAACTGGCAGCGGATGCACCGCTTCTGCTCCCGCTGCGGCGAGCGCACAGTGGTGGCGGCCGCCGGCCACATCCGCCGCTGCCCGGGCTGCGGCGCCGAGCACTACCCCCGCACCGACCCGGCCGTGATCATGCTGGTCACGGACGACCAGGACCGCGCGCTGCTCGGCCGCCAGGTGCACTGGCCCGAGGGCCGCTTCTCCACCCTCGCCGGCTTCGTCGAGCCGGGCGAGTCCATCGAGCAGTCGGTGGTCCGCGAGGTGTGGGAGGAGGCGGGCGTGCGGGTCGGCGAGGTCGAGTACGTGGCCAGCCAGCCGTGGCCCTTCCCGTACAGCCTGATGCTGGGCTTCACCGCCCGCGCGGTCACCTCGGAGATCAACGTGGACGGCGAGGAGATCCAGGAGGCCCGCTGGTTCTCCCGCGACGAACTGCGCCGCGCCTTCGAGACCGGCGAGGTCCTGCCCCCGTCGGGCATCTCGATCGCGGCCCGCCTGGTCGAACTCTGGTACGGCGAACCCCTCCCCAAGGCCGCCTGACCCCACCCGGTCCCGGGCACGCGTACGCCCCCTGACCCGCGGGGTCAGGGGGCGTACGGCGCGCCTCAGACGGCCAGGGCCTGCTGGACCTGGGCCAGGCTCGGGTTGGTCATGACCGACTCGGTGCCCGCGGGGGAGACGATGAGGACCGTGGGGACGGTCTGGTTGCCGCCGTTGGCCTTCTCGACGAAGGCCGCGGACTCGGGGTCCTGCTCGATGTTGATCTCGGTGTACGCGATGCCTTCCCGGTCCAGCTGGGTCTTCAGCCGGCGGCAGTAGCCGCACCAGGTCGTGCTGTACATCGTCACGGAACCCTTGTCCTGCATAGCGGGGACCTCTCCTTCGCGGGGGTTCGATACGTCCGGGTAGTCGAACGCGCGGGAGGGCCGGAACCATTCCCGGCCCTGGGCCCTGGGCCCCGGCACCGCCGTCCGGCCCTGGGCCCTGGCCCCGCTTTCCGGCCGCTGCGGTACTACGGATGCGGTCGGGCTGTGGACAAGGGTTCCCGTCCGGGGCGCCGGACCTGGCAGCATGGCGGAGTGACACCAGCAACGCACTCCTCCCCCTTCCCTCCCGTCGCCGACTCGGCCGACGCGGTGCTCCTGGGCCTGGACCCGGAGCAGCGCGAGGTCGCGACGTCGCTGGACGGGCCGGTGTGCGTGCTGGCCGGTGCCGGGACGGGCAAGACCCGGGCGATCACCCACCGGATCGCCTACGGGGTCCGCTCCGGCCGGATGATGCCGGCCAGTGTGCTGGCCGTCACCTTCACCAACCGCGCCGCGGGCGAGATGCGCGGCCGGCTGCGCACGCTCGGCGCCGAGGGCGTCCAGGCCCGTACGTTCCACTCCGCCGCCCTGCGCCAGCTCCAGTACTTCTGGCCGCGCGCGGTCGGCGGCGAGCTGCCCCGGCTGGTCGAGCGGAAGGTGCAGCTGGTCGCGGAGGCCGGTGCCCGCTGCCGCGTCCGCCTCGACCGCAACGAGCTGCGGGACGTCACCGGCGAGATCGAATGGGCCAAGGTCACCCAGACCGTGCCCGCCGACTATCCGGCGGCCGCCCGCAAGGCGGGCCGCGAGGCCCCCCGGGACATGGCCGAGATCGCCCACGTCTACGGGATGTACGAGCAGCTCAAGCGCGACCGCGGCATGATCGACTTCGAGGACGTGCTGCTGCTGACCGTCGGCATCCTTCAGGACCGCCACGACATCGCCGAGACGGTCCGCAGCCAGTACCGCCACTTCGTGGTGGACGAGTACCAGGACGTCAGCCCGCTCCAGCAGCGCCTGCTGGAGCTGTGGCTCGGTGACCGCGACAGCCTGTGCGTCGTCGGCGACGCCAGCCAGACCATCTACTCCTTCACCGGCGCCACCCCCGACCACCTGCTGGACTTCCGCCACCGCTACCCGCAGGCCACGGTCGTCAAGCTGGTCCGGGACTACCGCTCCACCCCGCAGGTCGTCCACCTCGCCAACGGGCTGCTCGGCCAGGCCGCCGGCCGGGCCGCCGAGCACCGCCTGGAGCTGGTCTCGCAGCGCGAGCCCGGCCCCGACCCGGTCTACGCCGAGTACCCGGACGAGCCCGCCGAGGCCGAGGGAACCGCCCGCCGCATCCGCGATCTCATCGACGCCGGCGTCCCCGCCGGGGAGATCGCGGTGCTCTTCCGGATCAACGCCCAGTCCGAGGTCTACGAGCAGGCCCTCGCCGACGCCGGCGTGCCCTACCAGCTGCGCGGCGCGGAGCGCTTCTTCGAGCGGCAGGAGGTGCGGGCCGCCATGCTGACGCTGCGCGGCGCCGCCCGCTCCGCGGGCAACGACCCGCTGCTGGACGACGTCGTCGAGCTGGCCGCCCAGGTGCGGGCCGTGCTCAGCAGCACCGGCTGGAGCGCCGAGCCGCCCGCCGGCTCCGGCGCGGTGCGCGACCGGTGGGAGTCGCTGGCCGCGGTGGCCCGGCTCGCCGAGGACCTCGCCCGCAGCCGCCCCGGCGCCACCCTGGCCGACTTCGTCACGGAGCTGGAGGAGCGGGCCGCCGCCCAGCACGCCCCCACCGTGCAGGGCGTCACGCTCGCCTCCCTGCACGCGGCCAAGGGCCTGGAGTGGGACGCGGTGTTCCTGGTGGGCCTCACGGACGGCATGGTGCCGATCACCTACGCCAAGACCGACGAGCAGGTCGAGGAGGAGCGCCGCCTGCTCTACGTCGGCGTCACCCGGGCGCGGGTCCACCTGACGCTCTCCTGGGCCCTCTCGCGCTCTCCGGGGGGCCGGGCCTCCCGTCGGCCCAGCCGCTTCCTGAACGGGCTGCGGCCGGGCTCCACGGCGCCCGGCCGGGTGGCCGCCGGCGAGCTCGGCGGCCGCCGGCACGCCCGTCGCGGCCCGGTGCACTGCCGGGTCTGCGGCAAGACGCTGACGGACGCCGGCGAGCTGAAGCTGATGCGCTGCGACGACTGCCCGTCCGACATGGACGAGGGCCTCTACGAGCGGCTGCGGGAGTGGCGCTCGGTCCAGGCGAAGGAGCTCGGGCAGCCCGCGTACTGCGTCTTCACGGACAAGACGCTCATCGCGATCGCCGAGGCCGCGCCCGCCGAGGAGGGCGAGCTTGCGATGATCTCCGGGGTGGGCCGGCGCAAGCTGGACCGGTTCGGAGCCGATGTGCTGGCCATCTGCGCAGGTCAGGAGCCTGGGGGAGGCGCGGCTGACGACGCGTAGAAACTCGTCGGAAAAATAGTTTGCGCATGCCCTGCGAATCCCCATAGGTTCTTAACCACGGGAACAGGCAGCTTCACCGAAGCCCTGTCCTCGTGCTGTACTTATCCGAATACCGGGACCGGCCCGCAAGCCGGTCCCCGAGCGCCGAGAGGAGGCGAGACCCCGTGACCAGCTTCATGAACACCAAAATGACCGATCGCTCGGTCGCCGCTTCCTGCACGCTCGGCTCCACCCTGCTCGGCTCCTCCCTGCGTTCCGTCCGGGGCACCGGTCTGTCCGTGATTTCCACGGCCGGCCCCGCCACCCTGGCGACCCTCCCCGTGCGTGAGCGCAACGAGCGACCGACCCAGGCACCGGTGGCAAGGACGGAAGCCCAGGCTCAGGCCTATGGCTTTGCGGCGGCCGGTGCCGGAATCCAGACGAAGCAGACGCAGCACCACCTGATGTGGGCCTTCCGCGGGCTCGAACCCTGGAGTGATCCAGCCTGATCGACGATCAGGCCGGCGCCTTCAGGGCCGCGGAACCCCACCCGGGATCCGCGGCCCTTCTGTTTTCCCCGCACGGGGACGACGGAGCGAAGGGGCCTCGGGACTGGCAGAACCAGGTACCAGCAACCCGGCCGACCGCCGGAACGACCAGACAAGACGAGGAAGAAACCACCGTGCAACTCGAAGCGCACGCCCCGTCCGTACCGCAGAACCCCCGAACGATCTCCCCGCCCGCAGTCCCGGAGGACTCCACCTTGACTCCGCTCACCGCGCTCACCGCGCTCGACGACGCCATCGAGAACCTCGGCGTGCCCGTTCCGTGCCGCACCTACGACCCAGAGGTCTTCTTCGCCGAGTCCCCGGCCGACGTCGAGTACGCCAAGTCCCTCTGCCGCACCTGCCCGCTCGTCGAGGCCTGCCTCGCCGGCGCGCTGGAGCGCCGTGAGCCCTGGGGCGTCTGGGGCGGGGAGCTCTTCGTCCAGGGTGTGGTCGTGGCCCGCAAGCGTCCGCGTGGCCGCCCGCGCAAGAACCCGGTCACGGCATGAACGCCACCGGATTCGGAACCATCGACCGCCCCCTGACGCACGACCCCCTGAAGCAGGCCCGCATGACCCCCGCAACCACGAGCGAGCAGCCGTCCGGCTCCGCCACCGAAGACTTCATCACCACCGGCGCGATCACCTCGCGTCAGAACAGGACCCGCGAAATGCAACTCATCCCAGAAGCCCTGGCCCGCGCCCATATGGCCGACCGGATGCGTGAGGTCGACGCCGAGCGTCGCGCCGCGCGCCTGGTCGTCGCCCGCCGCATGCAGCGGCGAGCCGAGCGCGTCTCGCTGCGCGCCCGCCGTGCGCTGGCCATGGCCGTCATGCACTGACGGCCCGAGGGCCGACAGCCCACCGACAGCTGAAGGAAGCCGTCCCCGGAGGGACCGGTCCGAACGGACCGGTCCCTCCGGTGCGTTGCGGCCCGCCGCCCACCTTGTGGCGATATCGTCTGGAGGTGGACCAGCCGACCCCCCGCCCCGCGCCCCCCGAACCCGACCGCCGAGCCGTCGTCTGCGCGCGCTGCGGCAAGACCGTCCCCGACGGCCCGCCGCCGACCTGGACCTGCTCGGTCGAGAACGGCATCCGGCAGTACTTCTGCGTGGACTGCGCCCGGGCCAACCTCCGTGCGATCGAAGGCCGCCTCGACTCCTCCTGGTGGTGAGCCCGCGGCGCACGCGCGAGGGCCCGGCGCGCCGGGCGGCGCGCCTCAGCCCTCGGGGGTGAACCCCGGCAGCCAGGCCTCCAACTCCTCGCGCAGGCGCACGGTCGCGCCCAGCTGGCACAGCACACCGATCGTGCTCAGCGTCACCCGGTGGATCAGCAGGTAGGACGGCGGCAGGTTGACCATGCGCCCCAACTGGGAGGCGGGGGAGCGGGGATCGGCGAACCGGGCCGCCTGGCCGCGTATCCAGTCCCGGGTGAAGGTGAACTCCTCCACCGCGGCGGGCTCGATCATCGGGCCCAGCCAGTCCAGCACCGCGTCCGGGTCCAGCTCGACCGACTCCTTCACGAAGCCCTCCGCGCACAGGTGCCCGTAGACCCCCTCCGCGTCCCCCTCCAGGGTCATCCGCAGCGAGCGGCCTATGGGACCGGGCAGGCCGCCGGGGAGGCGGTCGACCGTGCCGAAGTCCAGGACGCCCAGGCGCAGCTGTCCGTCCACCCCCTCGACCAGGCGGAAGTTGCCCGGGTGGGTGTCGGCGTGGAGCAGCCCCGTGCGCGCCGGACCGGAGAAGAGGAAGCGGGCCAGCAACTGCCCCGCGCGGTCGCGCTCCTCCGTGGTGCCGTCGGATATGACCTCCGACAGCGGGATCCCCTCCATCCACTCGGAGACCAGCACCTGGTCGCTGTGGTGCACCACCCCCGGCACGACCACGTCCGGATCGCCCGCGAAGGCCTCCGCATGGATCCGCTGGGACTCCGCCTCCAACACGTAGTCCAGCTCCTCCGCGACCCGCTCCCGCAGCTCGGTGATCAACGGCTTGATTTCCATGCCGGGGACGAGCGGCCCCAGCAGCCCGGCGAACCGCCCCAGCTGCTTGAGGTCCGACAACAGCGCCTCACCCGCACCGGGGTACTGCACCTTGACGGCGACCTCCCGCCCGTCGTGCCAGACCGCCCGGTGCACCTGGCCGATCGACGCGGCCGCCGCCGGCTTGTCCTCGAACGACGTGAACAACTCCCGCCAGTCCGGCCCCAGCCGCTCCGCCAGCACCTGGTGCACCGTCCCGGCCGGCAGCGGCGGAGCCGCCTCCTGGAGCTTGGTCAGCGCCGCCCGGTACGGCCCGGCGACCTCCTCGGGCAGCGCCGACTCGAAGACCGACAGAGCCTGGCCGAGCTTCATCGCCCCGCCCTTGAGTTCGCCGAGCGTACGGAACAACTGCTCAGCCGTGCGCTGTTGCAGCTCGCGCGCCACGATCTCGGCCGACTTGCCCCCGATCCGCTTGCCCAGCCCCCAGGTGACCCGGCCCGCGATGCCGAGCGGCAGCGCGGCCAGTTTGACGGTACGGGTGACCGCCTTCCGGGGAAGATCAGACATGCGCCCCTCCAAATCCCAGACTGCCGTGCCGTGAGCGGCCGTTACCCGGCCATTGTGTCCTGTGGGTCCAGGGCGGTGGCGGAGTCCCCCTCGCCGGCGCCCGAACCGGCCTACCGGCCGGAACTCGCTGCCCCGCAACCGCACTCCGGGTGAGCCGACACCACCACCCGCTGCCAGTGCAGCCCGGGCAGCGCCGCCTCCCACCGCGCGCCCGTCGAGGCGGGCAGCTCCCCGTCGAGGAAGGCCAGCGCATGAGCAGCCGCCAGCCCCGCCACCGCCGTGGCCAGACCCAGGTCGCAGGCGGGGGACCCGCGGCGCCGGTGCGCCGACCGCCACTGCACCAGCATCCGTGCCCAGGACCGGTCCCGGGCCACCCGCTCGCGCTCCAGACACCCCGCGCACCCCGTGGCGCCCGGCAGCACCAGCGGCCCCACCACGCCCGTGCCCTCCAGCACCCCGGCGTACAAGTGCGGGGCTCCGCCGGCCACCCAGTCCGCGGCCGCCTCGGGATCCGGCGCCCACGCGTGCAGTCCGTCCCGCGGGGCGACCACGACCAGCGCCAGCCCCGGCTCCGCCCCCCTCGCACCCGCACCCGTACCCGTACCTGTACCCGCGCCCGTGCCCTCCCTGGTCCTGCCTCGTGTCCCGTCCCCGGGACGGTCCCGTGCCCCGTCCCCGGTCCGGCCCCGTGCCCCGTCCCCGGTCCGGCCCCGTGCCCCGTCCCCGGGACGGGCCCGTGGGCCCGGGCCCGGCGACGCCGCCCGCACCAGTGCCTCCGCCGCCTCCGCCCGCAGCCGGCCCACGCTCTGCGGCCCCAAGCCTCCCGGCGCGACGGCGCCCGGTTCCCCCCCGCCGCCGTCCAGCACGTCGACCCGGCCCCCCCCCGCCGCCGCCAGCCCCCCCCCGCTCTGCGCGCCCCCCCCGCCGCTGCCGCGCCCCCTGGCCCCGTCTCTTATACCCATCTCCCAGCCCCCCAGACCGAGGGCGATCTCGTCTGCCCTCCTCTTCTTGTAAA
>NZ_WTFF01000017.1 GCF_019400985.1 Streptomyces bambusae | reverse complement strand
CTGCGGAGGGCGGCGATCGCGCGCGACTACGAGCGGGAGATCGAGGGCCTGTACCGGCGGTGAGGGCGGGCCTCCGGTCCCTGCGCCCCTCGGTGGCCGTGCCTGCGGGCCTTCGGCGCCCGGGGCCGCGTGGGGTGGCCGTGCTTGCGGGCTCTGGGGCCCGGGCCTCCGTGCGGCCGTGCCTGCGGGGCTCCGGCCCTTGCGCACCAGGTGGCCGTGCCTGCGGCCGTCGGCCCGCGCCTCCCGGTGGTCGTGCCTCGGGGGTCGGCCCGGGTGTCTCCGGGCAGCCGCGCCAGCAGGCTTTCGGCCTCGGGACTTCCGACGGCCGTGCTTGCTGCGGCCGTGCCTGCGGGCTCCGGCGCGGGCCTTCTGGGGTGGCCGCGCCTGCGGGCTCCGGCCCCCGCGCCCCTCGGGCCGGGCCCGTGGCTCGTGGGCTTCGCCTTCCGGCTGCCGGGCAGCCGCCCCTGGGGATTCCGGGGCCCGTGCCCCGGTTCTGCGGCGCCGGGGCGGCCGGGCTTGCTGTGCGCCCCCGCGTGGTGCGTCACGCGGCCTGTTCGGGCTGGGTGGCGTCGTACGTTGCGCGGTTGGCGTGGACCTCGGCGAAGTGGTTCTCGGCCCAGCGCTTCACCGAGGACAGCAGGCAGGCGAGGTCGGAGCCGAGGCGGGTGAGGGCGTAGTCGACGCGGACCGGTACGGACGGGGTCACGGTGCGGCTGACCAGGCCGTCGCGTTCCAGGGAGCGCAGCGTCTGCGTGAGCATCTTCTGGCTCACGCCGGGGATCTGGCGGCCGAGGTCGCTGTAGCGCAGGGACTCCCGCCCGTCGTCCTTCGCCTCGCGGAGGGCGCCGATGACGAGGCCGACCCACTTGTCGCTGATGCGGGCCAGGAGCTGGCTGGTGGGGCACTCCTTGAGGAAGGTGTCGAAGGCCTGGCGGGCTTCCTCGCGGCGTTCGGCGGCGGTGCGGGTGGCCATGGGCACTCACTTCCGGGTCGGGTACGCACCTTGAAGTGCGTCCTTACGAACGGAAAGTACCTCTCCCTAAGTTAGTTCGCAGCGAAACGGACGAACGAAACGAAACGAAGTGAGAGGGATGAGGGCATGGGCGAGAAGATGATGCGCGCGGTCGTGGTCGAGGCCTTCGGCGGCCCGGAGGAGCTCCGTGTCACGGAGGTCGCCGTGCCGGAGCCGGCCGCCGGCCAGCTGCGGATACGGGTGCGGGCGGCCGGCGTGAACCCGGTCGACGGCGCCGTACGGGCCGGGATCTTCGGCGGGGACGCCCCGCTCGGCTTCGGCTGGGACGTGGCCGGCGACGTCGACGCGGTGGGCGAGGGCGTGACCGGCTGGACGGTCGGGCAGCGGGTGGTCGGGCTGCACTACGGGCCGTTCAAGGCGGTGGGTACGGGCACGCACGCCGAGTACGTCGTCCTCGACGCGGCCGCGGTGGCCCCCGCCCCGGCCTCGGCCGGCGCGGAGGAGGCCGCGGTGCTGCCGCTGAGCGGGCTGACGGCGGCGCGGGCCCTGGACCTGCTGGAGCTGCCCGCCGGGGCGTCGGTGCTGGTCACCGGGGCGGCGGGCGTGGTCGGCGGGTTCGCGGTGCAGTTGGCGGCCGCGGCCGGGCTGGTGGTGACCGCGCTGGCCGGGGCCGAGGACGAGGCGCTGGTGCGGGAACTGGGCGCGGCGGAGTTCGTCGCCCGCGGGGGTGCGCCGGCCGCGCCGGTGGACGGGGTGCTGGACGCGGCGGTCCTCGGGGAGGAGGCGCTGGGCTTCGTGCGGGACGGCGGGGCCTACGTGGGCCTGCGGCCCGGCAGCGCGCCGGCGTCGGTCCGGGGCATCCGGATGGCCGAACAGGAGGTCGCGGCGGACGGCGAACACCTGGCGCGGCTGTCGGCCCTGGTGGACGCGGGGGACCTGACCCTGCGGGTCGGGCCGACGTACCCCCTGGAGGAGGCGGCTGCGGCACACGCAACGCTGACGAAGAGCGGCGTCCGCGGCCGGATCGTCCTCACGGTGTCCTCCTGAGCGGGGCCGCCGCGGGCGGGCACGTGGGCGGGGTGTGCGGGCGGGAGTGTGGGTGGCAGCTGCGGATGGGGGCCGCTGGTGGGGACGAGCGGGGCCAGGCCCGTGGTGGAGCACCGGGTGGACGGTCCGTGCGGGACGGGCAGTGGGGTGCTGGGGCTGTGGGGTGCTGGGTCTGCGGGGTTCGGGGCCTGCGGAGTTCTGGGCCTCGACCCGCCGGCCGCGGGCAGTGGCCCGGCCTCCTGGTAGAGAGGCCGGGGCACTGTCGTCCCCCGTGGTGCCGGGACCGGCGCGGCGCTGTTCCCCGTACGCCGTGCCGGGCCCGGCTGACGTAGCGACTCTCCTGCGCCAACCTGCGCCCGGTCCAGTGCCGTTGGCGAACGGGGTCAGCGTGGGACGTCCCACGCGCTGACCTGCTGGGATGTCCCGGCGCGGGATGCGCTCGTGGGACGACGACGGCGACCGGCCGCGAGCCGGTATCGCGCCAACCCGCTGCCATGACTGGAAGGCCGGCGCCGGGAGCCCCGATCCTGGGGACAGGACATGGGGGGACAGGCTAGTGGCGCGTTGGAAGGAACTGCCTGCCGCGCTCGACGCCCGAGAGCGGCGGCTCGTCGCGGAGTTGCGGCGGTTGAAGGACCACAGCGGCCTGAGCCTGGCTGCGCTCGCGGGCAAGACCGGGTACAGCCGCTCGTCGTGGGAGCGGTATCTCAACGGGAAGCAGCCCGTGCCCCGTGAGGCCGTCGAGGAACTGGCCGGGGTGTGCGGGGTGGACCCGACGCGCCTGACGGTGCTGCACGAGGTGACGGAGCGGGCCCGGCAGGCCGGCGCGGTGCAGCGGGCAGCGCAACAAGCAGCGCAACAGGCACAGCCGGCACAGCAGGTGCAGCACGCGCAGCAGGTGCTGAGCGGGGGCGCTCCTGGCGGGGAGGACGCCTCGGCGCGAGAGGGAGCAGCCGGGCGCGCTGTGGGTGCCGTCGGGCGGGAGGACGGGGCCGGGGGCCCTGCCCTGGACGGCGGCGCCGCCCTGGAGGGCAGCCCTGACCGGGAGCCGGACCGCGACTCGGACCCGGGGCCTGACCGGGAGGAAGCCCCCGGACGGGACGGTGGGCGTGTTCGCGGGCGGGAGCGGGACGGAGCCTCCGGACCGGACGCCCCCGGCCGGGACGGCGCCCCCGGCCGGGACCGTGCCCCCGGCGTCGCCGGCGTCGCCGGGGCGACCGAGGACGCCGGGTCCGCCGGGCCCGCTGAGGCTGCCGGCCCCGCCGGGACCTCGTCGCGGGCCGCTCGGACCGTGACGGTCTCCCTGCGGCGGTGTGTCGTCGCTGGCCTCGCCGTCGTGGTCCTGGCCTTCGTCGCGGGGCTGCTGGCCGGCGGTGCGTGGGCGGGCCGCGACGCGGGCGGCGGTACGGCGGCCGGCAGCGGTGAGGCGGCCGCCGGTACCGGCAAGACCGGCTACCGCCGGGGCGTCGCGTACTCCTGCGACGTCCGGCGCCACGGCGGCGACCTGCGCGCGGGACACAGCACCAGCCGCGAGATCCTGCTCGACACCAACAGCACCGGCTTCGACGTCGTCGAGGTGCAGTGCCTGCTGCGTCAGCACGGGTTCGAACCGGGCGCCACCGACGGGCTGTACGGCCCGACCACGAAGGAGGCCGTGACACGCTTCCAGCAGGTGCGCGGACTGGTGGCGGACGGGATCGTCGGGCCGAAGACCTGGGGGGAGCTGCGCGGGTGAGCGCCGCCGCCGAGTGCGGGCAGCTCGCGGCGGAGCTGAGGCGGCTGCGGGAGCGGACGGGGCTGAGCCTCGCGGCCCTCGCCCGGCGCACCCCGTACAGCAAGTCCTCCTGGGAGCGGTACCTCAACGGCAAGCAGCCCCCGCCCCGGCAGGCGGTCGAGGCGCTCTGCGCCGTCGCGGGGGAGCAGCCCGCCCGGCTGCTGGCGTTGTGGGAGCTCGCCGACGCCGCGTGGAGCGGCCGGGCCCGGCAGCCGGCGCGGGCAGCGGACGATCACGGTTCGACGGGTCGTACCCAAGGCGGTACGGAGCACGGGGCTGCCCCGGCCGACGGCGGGGCGGCACCCTACGACGGCGGGGCGGCACCCTACGACGGCGGGGCGGCACCCTACGACGGCGGGGCGGCCGCTGCCTACGGCGTGGCGGGCGGCGACGGTCGCGGGTCGGCCGGCGCGGATCCGTCCGTGACCGGTGCCGCAGGGGCAGCTCCCGGCCGGCGGCAGCTGACCGGAGCCGGGGCCGGGGCCGGAACCGGGACCAGGGCCGGGACCAGGGCCGGGACCAGGGCCGGGACCAGGGCCGGCTGGGCCGTGGGTGCCGTGGTGCTCGCTACGGCGACCGCCGCCGGCCTGGCGTTCCTGCTGCTGCCCCAGCTCCGGGAGCCGGCACGGCCGGAGGCGGCCTCCGCGGCGCCGGGGTCGGAGCGGCCCGTGCGCAATCCGGGGTGTGCGGCGGCGGCCTGCGAGGGGAAGGACCCGTTGCGCATGGGCTGCGGGGGCGCGGGGATGGTGGCCACGGTGCTGACCGGTTCGGCCGCGGACGGGCGGCAACTGGAGTTGCGCCACGGGGAGCTGTGCCAGGCGGTGTGGGTGCGGGCGTCGGGCCTCAAGGCGGGGGACCGCGTCGAACTGTCCGTACCGGGCCGCCCGCTGGCCCAGGCCCTCCAGGTCACGGACAGGGACCTCGGCCAGTACGTGGCGACCCCGATGGCGGCGGCGGAGAAGGGGCCCGCCGGCGCCCGGTTCTGCCTGATCCCCGGCGGCGCGGCCGAGGACGACCGGGTCTGCTTCGGCTGACCCCGACGCCCGCCGCCCGCCCCACCGGGGGCGGGAAGGCCAGGGCGCCATGAGCGCAGCAGACCGCCGCCCCCTGCGGAGCGGCGGTCTGTCAGCAGCGTTCAGCCGGATCCTAGTAGCCGGTGTACCAGACCCAGTCGCCGGACTGCTGCGGGTTGATGTACTTGTCCTGGGCCCAGCGGAAGCTGGTGCCCGTGCAGCCGCTGTTGTTGAAGGACTTGACCCGGACGGTCCACTTCCACCACCAGCCGTGGATCTGGGTCGAGGAGCCGGGCGACACACGGAAGCACTGACTGGTGTGCTGCCCGTT
This sequence comes from Streptomyces bambusae, assembly GCF_019400985.1. Classification (GTDB taxonomy): domain Bacteria; phylum Actinomycetota; class Actinomycetes; order Streptomycetales; family Streptomycetaceae; genus Streptomyces; species Streptomyces bambusae_A. The sequence goes on along the minus strand of NZ_WTFF01000017.1, from coordinate 41,179 downwards.
CTGGTTGTACCCCTCGATCTGGATCGAGTTGGCCGCGTAGGAGTTGTCCTTGAAGCCGATCTGCTGACCGTTGCTGCCGGCAGCGGCAGGGCCCGCACCGAACAGCAGGACCGCACCGGCGAGGGCGACAGCGGTGGCCGCGCCGCGGCGCGGGGTGATGCTCTTGAACACAGATTTCCTTCCGTCGGTTCCGGGACATCACGGTCATCGTGGGCCGGGGCCGGAACACACGGCGAGATATTAGTGATCTTGAATGAATTACCGCTGTTCGACACGCTGTTGGAGAAGAGGTGGGCGAGCCGGGCGAGCAGGCGGAACTACTTGTCCTCGTCCACCCGCAGCTGCCAGTCGTTGCTCGTGTGGAAGATGCCCGGCGGGTACTCGAACTGGGTCTCCCCGAGCAGGGTGAAGCCTGCGCGGCGGCAGACCGCGTTCGACGCCGGGTGGTCGGTCCCCGGGAAGGCGTGCAGGACCGGGCGGGTGCCGTGCTCCGCCACGAACGCGGCGAGTTCGGCGAGCGCCGCCACCGCCAGGCCCCGGCCCTGGAACTCCGGGAAGACGGCCCAGCCGGTCTCGTAGACCTCCTCGTCGCGCCAGTCGCGCTCCCAGAAGCCGACCGAGCCGACGTCCTCGCCGGTGGCGGTCAGCGACACCCGGAACATCCGGCCCTTCGACGCCGGGCCCTCGCTCAGGGCGACGTAGCGGCGCTGGCGGTCCGCCAGCCGGTCGGCGTGCTCCGGGCCGCCCAGGTACTCGGTCATCTCCGGGGTGTTGGCCCGCTCCAGCAGCGGGAAGTCGGCCTCCGACCACGGGGTCAGGCGGACCTCTCCGAGACTCAGCATGAATTCCTCCGTGTCGGCGCCGCGTGCGTGCGCCCAGTTGGTCTCCCGGCCCGTCACCACGAACCCGCACTTGGCCAGGACGCGCAGCGAGCCCGCGTTGTCCGTGGCCGCCCAGGCGTACAGCGGCCGGTGCGTGACCTGCTCCAGCAGCTGCCGCACGGCGGCGCTGGCGATGCCCCGGCCCCAGTGGGCGCGGGCGATGGTGTAGCCGATCAGGCGCTCCTGCGGCGGGCCGAACACCACGATGTTGCCCACGACCTCGTCGTCGGCAAGCACGCTGTGGACCTCGACGTCCGGGTCGGCGAACCTGCCCTTCCACCGGTCGTCGAAGTCGGCCCGGTCGGCGGGGCCGGGTACGGGCGGGAACGCCGCCATGTGGGCGGACTCGGGGTCCGTGGACATCGCCCAGAGGGCGTCCAGGTCCTCCGGGCCGGCTGGGCGCAGCCGTATGCGCGTGGTGTCCGTCATGGTCGGTTCGTCCTGCCCTTTCACCGTGCCGCCGCGGTCGCCGCGTTCGCCGCGTTCACCACGGCCGCCGCGGTCGCCGCGTCCACCGTGTTCACCGCGGCCGAGGCGACCCCGGTGACCGCCTCGATCACCTCGTCGAACGTGTCGGCCACCCACGTGGGTTCCGCGCCGGCGAGTTCGGCCCGGGAGTGGATGCCGTACGTCACGGCGATCGACCGCATGCCCGCCGCCCGTGCCATCAGCAGGTCGTGGGTGGTGTCCCCGACCATCACGGCGCGGTCGGCCGGGGTGCCGAGCCGTTCGAGGACGAGCAGGCCGGACTCGGGGTGCGGCTTGGGGTGGGCGACCTGGTCGGCGCCGACCACGACGGCGAACAGCTCCCGCAGGCCGGCGGCGGTCAGCAGGGCGTCGGCACTGGCGTAGAACTTGCTGGTCGCGACGGCGAGGGTGACGCCCCGGGCGCGCAGCGCGGCGAGGCCCTCCGGTACGCCGGGGAAGAGGAGTTCGCGGGCACGGGGCAGGACGAGTTCCCGGAACAGCTTGAGGTACTGCCGTACGCCTTCGGCCACGCGCGGGTCGGTCTCGGGTACGCCGAGCAGCGTGGCCCACGCGCGTTCCAGGGGCAGGCCGATCGTGGCGCGGACGGCGGCGGGGTCCGGGGCGGGGCCGGGCTCGCCCATCGCCCCGTACGCGGCGAGGAAGGTCTCGACGATGCCGCGCGGGGTGTCGACGAGGGTGCCGTCGAGGTCGAACACGGCGAGGTCGAAGTCCGAATCGGCGAGATCTGGCGCGAACTCGGTGAGCTCGGAGCCGAGTCCGGCCCCCTCGGCAGAGCGACCGGAGGCCGCCGCCGCCCGTCCCCCCGGCGCACGTCCCGCCGCCGCCCGTCCCGTGGTCGGGTCCATCGTGGTCATGCCGCTGCTCCCCCGATCGTGCTGTGCGCCGCGGCCAGCCGGCCCGCGGCCTCGGCGCAGGTGGCCAGGACCGCCATGTTGGCCTTCGCCGAGCGTCCGTCGGTGGCCGCGTCGACCGCGCGCATCAGGTACTTGGTCAGGCCCTGGCCGGACACCCCGTCCCGGGCCGCAGCCGTCACCGCCTCGCGGATCGCGGCGTCGACCTCGGCGGAGTCTACGGCGTCCTCCTCCCGCACCGGGGTGGTGATCAGGAAGGAGGTCGGGCTGCCCAGCGCCCGGTGCGCCTCGACGGCGCGGGCGAGGGCGGTCTCGTCGTCGATGCGGTGCGGGGCGCGGTGGCCGCTCGTACGGCAGTAGAAGGCGGGGAAGTCGTCCGAGCGGTAGGCGACGACGGGCACGCAGTGCGTCTCCAGGTACTCCAGCGTCAGCCCCAGGTCCAGGATCATCTTCGCGCCGGCGCAGACCACCGCGAGCCGGGAGCGGGTGAACTGGATGAGGTCGGAGGACACGTCGAACGTCTCCTGCGCGCCGCGGTGCACGCCGCCGATGCCGGCGGAGGAGAACCAGCGGATTCCGGCCAGTTCCGCCGCCACGACCGAGGAGGCCACGGTGGTCGCTCCGGGGCCGCCGCGGGCGAGGACCACCGGCATGTCCCGGCTGGAGACCTTGGGGATGCCAGGCAGCGAGGCGAAGCGTTCGACGTCGGCCTCGGTCATGCCGACGCGGATCGCCCCGCCGTCGATGCAGATGGTGGCGGGCACGGCCCCGCCCGCCCGGACGGCGTCCTCGACCTTGCGGGCCGTGGCCGCGTTGTCCGGGTAGGGCAGGCCGTGCGTGATCACGTTGGACTCCAGGGCCACCACGGCCCGGCCCTCGTGGAGGGCCTCACGGACCTCCTCGGTGTACGTGATCGGTACGGATACGGAGCTCATCGCCGGGCTCACGCCTCTTTCCAGTAGCCCGGGGCCTTGATGAGCAGCTCCCGGCGGGCGGCGAACGCGGTGACGACCTGCTCGTGCCAGTCCTCCGGGGCCACGGTCTCCAGGGCGATGGAGACCTTGTCCTCGGTGACGCCGAAGGTCTCGGTGACGGCGGCGGTGACGGCGTCGTCGAAGGCCTTGAGGCGCTCGGCGGTCAGGTTGTCCTTCGGGTAGTGCTGGACGTGGACGTGCGGCATGGCTGGATCCCTTCGGCGGTTCGGCGGTTCGGCGGTTCGGCGGTTCGGCAGTTCGGCCGTTCGGCAGTTCAGTCGTTCCGGTTGTCGGCGTAGGCGGCGGTCCGGTCGGCGGCCCGGTCGCGTACCGCGGCGACGAGCTCGGCGATGCCGTGCTCCTCCTTGAGCACCTCGTAGTGGTCGGCGGCCAGGTCGATGACCAGCGGCGGGGCGGCCGAGTAGCCCGAACTGCCCTCGATGAAGGAGTAGTCGTCGCCGGTGGCCCGGACGATGGTCACCGGCGCCCGCAGCCGCCGCTCGGCCAGCTCGCGGAAGGTGTACTCGAACTCGTACGTCTCCCCGACGATCCGGGTGATCCGCCGGATCATGTCCCGGTCCAGCTCGGGGAAGGTGCTCGCGACGAAGTCCACGAAACCGTCCTCGTCGCGGGCCGCGTCCAGGCACTCCTGCAGGCCAGGGCCGGCCAGGGCGCCCGCGAAGACGGAGTAGAGGATCGTGACGTAGCCGGGGTTGGCGTACGAGGACTGCCGCGGGTACGGGCGGCCGTCCGGGTCGCGCAGCATCGGGTTGCCGGGGCAGACCAGCAGCAGCTCGGCGACCTCCTGCCCGGCCTGCTCCAGCTGCCAGGCGCTCTCGAAGGCCACCCGGGCGCCGAACGAGTAGCCCCACAGCGCGTACGGGCCCTCGGGCTGGATCGCGCGGAGCTCGGCCACGTCGGCGGCGGCCATGTCGCGGATGGTGGCGTACGGGGTCTCGCCCGGGTTGATGCCCGCGGCCTGGACTCCGTAGAACGGGCCGCCGGTCGCGGCCGCGCGCGCCAGCCCGCGCAGGTTCATCGGGTAGCCGCCCAGGCCCGGCCAGCAGAAGACGGGGCTGCCGGGCCCGCCGTCGTGCAGCCGGACCAGGCGCGAGGTGGGCACCTCGGCGCCGCCGTCGGCGATGTGGCCGGCGAGGTCGGCCAGCCGCGGGTGGTCGAAGAGGGTCTGCATGGGCAGGGAGATCCCGAACTCGCGGTTGATCCAGCGGGTCAGGGTCATCGCGATCAGCGAGTTGCCGCCGCACGCGAAGAAGCTGTCCTCCATCGACACGCCCTCGTACTTCAGGGCCTTGCCCCAGGCCTTGGCCAGCCACTCCTCGAGCGGGCTGGCGGGGGCGACACGGGCGGTCGCGGAGGCCTGCGCGGCGGGGGCGGTGAGCTCCTCGCGGGCCGCCAGCGTCGGGTAGTCGATCTTCCCGTTGGCGGTGAGCGGCAGCTCGTCCAGGACGACGACCCGGTTGGGGATCATGTAGTCGGGCAGCAGCCGGGCCAGGTCGTCGCGGATCATCTCGGTCGGACCGCGCATGTGCACGGAGTCCTCGCGCATACCGGTGGAGCCGATCTGCTCCTCGCTGACCTTGCCGCCGAGGAAGAAGTACGACGGCCCGGACGCGATCCCCGCGCCCGCCAGGACCTCGTCGATCCGGCGGGAACTGGGCAGCGGGTGCCCGGACTTGGAGGAATAGCCGGACGACATCAGGCCCAGGCGCAGGGAGTTGCGCTGGAGGCGGTGCAGGGTGCGGCCGAGGTGGACGTACTCCAGCCAGGGCTCCGCGGTCCGGTTGACGGCGGTGATGCCGAAGGAGGCCGCCTCGTACACGCCCTGGTTGATGGCGATGACATGGCGCTTCTCGACCATCCCGGAGGCGACGCGGTCGAGTTCGCCGGTGGCCGCGTCGTGCCGGTACAGCCCGCCGGGCAGGTCGAGGACGCGGCCGGGGTGGGCCTGGAGGAACAGGTCGACGGGGGTGTCCGGCCGGTTCCCGGGCGCGTCGGGGACGATCTCGAAGCTGCCGAGGTAGTCGTCCTCGGCGGCGACGTCGAGCCGCTCGCGGAACTCCTCCCGGTACGCGTACGGGCGCACGGTCAGCCCGTACTCGGGCAGCACCTCCTCGAACACGCCCAGCATGTGGCCGGTTTCGAACTCCAGGACCTCGCGGATGTTGTTCGCGTAGACCGGTTCGATGGCGCACCGCTTGCCGAGGAAGTGCAGGCGCAGGGCGGGGGAGTCGGCGGGGTCGGCGGGATCCGCGGGGTCGGCGGGATCGGTGGAGGAGTCCGCGGGTGGTGCGTCCCCGATGCGGACGAGGCTGTGGTCGACGGGGTGGAAGTAGTAGATGCCGCCGCCGTCGGGCAGTCCGGCGGCGCCGCCGCGGGCCTCGATGTAGAGCTGGGTGGCGTACAGGGCGCCGGGGGAGGCGTACGCGTACTTCGGCAGCAGCCGGTCGGCGCTGTGGAAGGGGCCCAGCCAGCGCAGGACCTCGCCCAGTTCGGCGTACGTCAGCTCGGTGACCGGGCGGGGGTGGACGGCCGGGGCTGGGCCCGGGGGCGGCGCGAGGTGGCCGAGCAGGTCGGTCAGGTCGGTGCGGGTGACCTTGCCGCCCTCGAAGAAGCGGTAGGTCTTGCGGGCGAAGGTCTCGCGGCGCTGCCGCTCGGAGGGCGTGCGGCCGGGCAGGGAGAGGACGGGGCGGCCGGCGAGCTCGTCGGCGCCGCGCAGGCCCGGGTTGGAGAGCTGGGCCTTGACCTGGAGCTTGTCGTCCTTGGAGCGATGGTGGGCGCCGGCGCCGTGGTTGCCCTGGTCCATCAGCGCGGCTTCCTTGGGGTTGAGCTCGACCAGCGCGCACAGTTGCTGGAAGCCGGTGCGGGGGTCGTCGGTGACGACGGCGGCGGCCCGGCGGACCCAGTCGTGCTCCTCGATGGCGGAGGCGACCTCCTCCAGCTCCACGCGGTAGCCGCGCAGCTTGACCTGGGTGTCGGCGCGACCACAGAAACGTATCGTCCCGTCGCTGTTCCAGGCGGCCAGGTCGCCGGTGCGGTAGAGCCGCTCGTCGGGCAGGAAGGGGGCGCCCAGGAAGCGCTCCTGCGTCTGCTCGGGCAGGTTCAGGTAGCCGCGGGCCAGCTGGACGCCGCCGATGTAGAGCTCGCCCTTCTCGCCGATCCCCACCGGGCGCAGGTCCTCGTCCAGGATGAAGCAGCGCGTGTCGTCCACGGGTACGCCGATGGACACGATGGCGGAGGCCTCGTCACCGGCGAGGGCGCCGAGGTCGACCTCGTGGGCGGTGGCGTTGATCGTGCACTCGGTGGGCCCGTAGAGGTTGACCAGCGCGGCGCCGGGCAACTGCGCGGCGAACGCCCGGGCCAGCTTGACGGTCAGCGCCTCGCCACCGGAGAAGACCCGGCGCAGGGCGGTGCAGGAGGACAGGCGCTCGGTGTCGATGAGGGCCTGCAGGAGCGTGGGCACGCACTGGAGCGTGGTCACGCCGTGCGCGGCCATGGTGTCCACCAGGGCCTCGGGGTCGCGGTAGGTGCCGGGCGCGGCCATGACGACCCGGCCGCCGGTGGCGGGGGCGAGCAGCTCCCACTGGGCGGCGTCGAAGCTCATCGGGGTCTTCTGCAGCACGGTGGTCGCGGGGCCGAGGTGGCCGCGGGAGGCCAGCCAGTCGAGCTGGGCGAGGATGCTGCGGTGCTCGATCATCACGCCCTTGGGGCGGCCGGTCGAGCCGGAGGTGTAGATGACGTAGGCGAGGTCGTCGCCTTGGGGGGCGGTCCGGCTGCTCCTGCCAAGGTCCCCGTCGCTGTCCCGGTCGCCGTCCCGGTCGGCGTCCTCGGGGCCGTCCTCGTCCAGGACCACGACGGCGGCACCCTCCGGCAGCAACTCCCGTACCCGGTCGGCCAGATGGGCCTGGGTGACCACGAGGTCCAGGGCCGCGTTGCCGGCCATGTAGCGCAGCCGGTCCTGCGGGTAGTCCGGTGACAGGGGCAGGTAGGCGCCGCCGGAGGCGAGGATGCCCCAGACCCCGGTCATCAGGTCGAGGGAGGGCTCGGCGTAGAGGCCGACCGGGCTGCCCGGGCGGGCGCCGAGGCGGCGCAGGCGCGCGCCCAGGCGCCGGGACGCGGCCTCCAGGCCGGCGTACGTCAGGTGGCGGCCCGCGGTGTCGACGACGGCCACCGCATCGGGCCGCACCGCCGCCTGCCGGGCGAGCAGGTCGGTCAGGTGGGCGGGGGAGGACGGTTCGGCCGGGGAGGACGGCCGGGGAGGGGAGGACAGGTCCCCGGATCCGCGCGGGCCCGTCGCGACGTTCGCGTCCGGGTTCACGTCTGCGTTCGCGTCTATGGCGTGGGTCTTCATGGTCTCGACTCGGCTCTTTCCGGGGCGGTGGAGGCGGCGGAGGCGGAAGCGTCGGTGTCCGTGGCGGCGGAAGCGTCGGTGGACGAGGTGGGCGGACGGCGCGGCGGGCGCGGCGGGCGCGGCTGGGCCACGAAGACGGCGGCCAGGACCGCGGCCGCGCCGACGATCTGGAGAGGGGTGAGGGTCTGGTCCAGGACGAGGTAGCCGAGCGCGGTGGCCGCGAGCGGCGAGATGAACCCGAGGAACGACACGGCGAGCGCGGGCAGCCGTTCCACGCCGCGGAACCACACGGCGTACGCGAGCAGCGCGCCAACCCCGCCCAGGTACACGAACCCGGCGAGGTTCCGGCCGGTGACGGCGTCCGGCAGGCCCTCGCCGAGCAGGGTGACCGGCGTCAGGACCAGTCCGCCGACGGCCAGTTGCCAGCCGGTGAAGGTGAGCAGCCCGACGCCCTCGGGGCGGCCCCACCGCTTGGTGAGCACGATGCCGGAGGCCATGCTGGCGGCGGCGAGCAGGCCGCCGGCGACGCCCAGGGCGTTGAGGCCGGCGTTCGGCTGGAGCACCAGCAGGCCGACCCCGGCCGCGCCGAGCGCGCACGCCGCCACGTGGACCGCTCTGATCCGGTCCTTCAGCAGCAGCACGGACAGCACCAGCACGAACATCGGCTGCACCGAGCCGACCAGCGCCGCGACCCCGCCGGGCAGGTTGTAGGCGGCGAGGAACAGGAAGTAGAAGAACGCACCGATGTTGAGCACCCCGAGGGCCAGCGCCCGCCACCACCACGTGCCGCGGGGCAGTGCCCGGCCGAGCGCCACCAGGATCAGCCCGGCGGGCAGCGCCCGGGCGGTGGCGGCCAGCAGCGGCCGGTCCGGGGGCAGGAACTCGGTGGTGACCAGGTACGTCGAGCCCCACACGGCGGGCGCGAGCGCGGTGACGAGCGAATCCGCCGCGAGCCGGTGCCCGCTCACCCCGCTCACCGCCGGGCGGCCAGGGCCGAGTCGGTGGTGCCGAAGAACCGGTCCCCGAAGTCCCCGATGCCGGGGATCATGAACGCGTTCGGGTTCAGCCGCTCCTCGATGGAGGACGTGATCAGCGTGACCTCGGGGTGTGCGCGGCGGACGGCGTCGATCCCTTCCGGCGCGGAGAGGAAGTTGACGAGCACGATCCGCTCCTCCCTGACCCCCGCGCCGAGCAGCACCTCGATCGCGGCGTTGGCGCTGCCGCCGGTGGCGAGCATCGGCTCCAGCAGCAGGACGTGGCGGTCGGCGATGTCGTCGGGGAGGTTCCAGTACTGCAGGTGGGGCAGCTTGGTGGTCTTGTCGCGCTGGATGAGGATCTTGCCGACCCGGATGCCCGGTATGAGCAGGCGCAGCTCCTCCACCATGGAGTCGCCGGCCCGGATCACGGGTACGGCGCACAGCTTGCCGGTGAACCGCAGCCCGGGGTAGGTCTCGCCGACCGGGGTGGTGACGTCCTGCTTGTCGAAGGGCAGCAGGTCCAGGGCGGACTCCAGGAGGAGCCGGATGACGCGGCGCGCGTAGTGCACGAAGTCCGCGCGCGGGACGTCACGGTCCCGGATGATCGTGTGCAGCGCGCGCAACTGGTTGGTCTGCGGCAGCTGGTGGACCTTCTCGCTGGTCGTCATGACACCTGCTCTGCGTCGGCTTCCGGGGACGTGGGGTACGGGGCCGCCCGGGCGGCGGCACCACCGCCCGAAAACAAAACAGATTCTTTGTTATTCAGCCCCCCGCACGGAACACCCCACCCAGTTGCCACCACCAACCGCCAGCGGAACACGGGGGACCCATGCGAAGGCGTCGGCCCGTGCGGCCGGTCGTGCGGTCAGAACGCGCGCAGGTATACCCGGGCTTGGTCGGCTTCCAGGTTCTCGATGTGGATCTCCAGCCACGCGACACTGCGACGTCGGTAGTCCTTGACGCAAGGAGGGCAGACACCTGCCCAGAGTGCGCCCTTGAGTGTTTGCGGCTCCGTGAGGCCGAGGTGTCCGAAGAGTTCGGGTTCCGACGTCGAGCTGATACGCCATGGCTTGAGCGGCTCTTCGGAGTGCAGGTCCTCTGCAACTCGGGTTGCGGTGGCCCTGTCGGTGCGGAAGGAGAGGATGTACTCGTCCTCCCGGGGGTTGACCTGCACGGCGCCCTTTACGTCCGTGGCCCCCTCGGGGATCTGAACTTTCATGAACGCCGCCGCCTCGGTGGCGCCGGCGCCCTCCTCCCAGCGCGGATAGGTGCTCTCGCGTGTGGCGCTGCCCGGTGCTCCGGTCGAGCAGGACGTGAGAAGCAGCGCGGAGACAAGCGCCGCGCACATTGCTCCGCACGCCCGGTTTCGGTTTCGCATGCTCACCGGTTCTCCTCGTCGCCCCGCGAGACGTCTCCACGGCCGCCCGATCGGCCAGGGTCGGCAGGGTTCACTGCAGGGCTCGCGTCGCCGTTCAAATCGCGCGTGAACGTCGGGCTGCTACCGCGCATGTCGAACTCTTGGGCGATGCCGACGGTGTGAAGGTGGCCCATGTCTTCGTCCCGGATGACGATTCCCCCGGGGAAGTCTGTGGACTTCCCCTTGTCCCAGTTGTAGCGGTCCCACACATTGACCTGATACTCGAGCGACACATCAGGCTTGCCGGCCTCGCCAGGTCTGACAGTGACCATGCCCGAGACGGTCTGCTGGTGTGACCCCACGGCGTGATACCAGTCTGTGTCCTTTGTGAACGTACCGCCGTATTGTTTGCTCTCGACCGGAATGGTGATCGTTCTATCGCCTCCTGCCTTCTCGAATTCGGCGAGCGCTTCCCTGCGCCACTGCTCCTGGTTCTGTGCGATATGGACCCGTTCGATGTCGGACCGGAACTTGGCATCGTCGTGCAGCATGCGGTTCACGTCGAGGGAGAGAGGTTCGCCGGTGGCGCGCAGGTAATGCAAGATGTTGCGAGAAGCCCCGGTTTCTCCGGTGAGGTCGCCAGCCGTGGCGAGGCCGAGGGCCCAGGCGTGGAACTTCACATCCCGTGGCGTGGGGTCCTCTACACCGAATGGCCCGGATCCAGGGTCAGGAGACGTCCACTGGTACTGCGGGTCCATGATCCCTGCCGCCCGTAGTGCGTCGCCCTTCTCCTGGAGCAGGATGCCTCGGGTGGCAGGGTCGAGGCTGCGCCACCAGGCGGGGACATCCTTGCGGTCCTTGGGCATGTTGGCGGCCTTGCCGGCCTCCTCCAGGGAGGGGTACGGGCTTGCCTTGGGGTTCCGGTTGAAGCCGTTGAACGTGCCGTCCATGAGGTCGGAGTCGAGGACGGCGGCGGCGAGCGCGAGACGGATGCCGTCGTCGGCGTCGGTGACCGCCTTGACGGCCTGGGCCAGCTTTTCGGACCACTCGCTGGCGTGCGTGCGGGCGCTTTGCTGGAAGTCGGGGTCGTGGAGGTATGCCGTGCGCTCGCCCTGGGTGAGCCGCTCCGTGTCGTACGCGACGACACCCTGGTCGGACACGCGCATGCCCGCCTTGACCGCGTCGTCACGGATCGCCCTGACCCGGTTCCGCAGGTCGGTGAGTTGTGTGTGCGCGTTACGCAGGATGCCGGCGACTGCTTTCGCCTCCTTCTGCGCTCCTTGGAGTTCCTTGAGGGTGACGGTGAACCTTTCGTTGGCGGCTTGGGCGCTCAGGCCGATCCAGGACTCGCCGAGCGAGACGCCGTGGACGTCCTTCGCGTACTGGTCCTCAAGTGTTTTGAACTTGCCTGCCGTCTCCTCCCACTTGCCGGCGGCAGCGGTGAGTGTGGACAGGTCGGTGCTCATGACTTCGTGATAGGTCGGCATGTCTCCCCCTGGGGCCGGTCGGCCGGCCGGTCAGATGCCGTTGATCCGCGACTGGCGGGCCAGGGCCAGCCGCGCGGTGGTGTCGAGTTCGTTGCTCTGGAAGCTGACGCCGGTCGCGCTCAGGGCCTGCTTCTCCGAGGCCAGGCGGCCGAGCAGCATCGTGACCTGCCTCTCCCAGGTCTCGTGCGCCTTCTTCAGCGCGCTGGAGGTGTCCCAGCCGTGACCGTCCTTCGGCCCGAACTCCTTGACCGCGGCACCCATGCTCTCAGCCGTGTGCTTGCCGTCCCTCGTGACACCCGGCTCCAGGTCCTCGTTGATCGCTTTCGCCGCCGCCTTCTTGGCCGCCGGGCTGGCTGCCATGTCCGGCTTGCCGACACCGCCGCCGCCCGCCGCCGGGGCGAGCTGGTTCAACCGGGTCGAGACGGACTGCTGGGCTCCCGAATCCGCCTTGATCTGCTCCCACTCATCCCAGGCCATGGATCCCTCCCTGTTGATGTCCCGTCAGGCAACTTACGGAACGGAAACCGCGTACAGAAAGCGTGATCCGGTCAGGAGGCACGCAGAGTGGCTCAATCGCGCCCCGGTTGAAGAGGTCGGACAGCGGTACGCCGATGGTGCGCCTGCGGTCAGGGCCAGACCAGGCAGTACGGCTGGTGGCCCGCCTCGTGGAGGCGGTGGGAGAAGTCCTGCCATTCGTGGAGGAGCTGGTAGACGTTGAAGGCGTCGCTCGGGCCGCCGCGGTCCGGGACCGTGGACCAGATGAAGGCCGCCGCGCCGACCGACTCCTCGCCGATGTCGCGCAGCGGGTCGACCACCGTCATGGGGAGCTTGACCACCGCGTAGTCGGGGTGGAGGACGACCAGCTCCAGCGGCGGGACCTTGTGCAGGGGTATGCCCTCGATGCCGGTCAGGACCATCGCGGCCACCGTCTCCGGCTTGATCTTGGTGAACATGCCGCCCATGCCGAGCTCGTCGCCGCCGAGCTCCTCCGGGCGCATCGAGATCGGGACCCGGGCCGCCGTCGCGCCGTCCGGCGCGCCGAAGTACTTGTACGTCACCCCCATGCCGCGGCCCCCGATCGGCGAGCCGACGCGGTCCCCGTCGGTGTCGGACGGACGCCCGCGGTCCCCGTCCGTGTCGGACGCCCGCCCGCCGTCCCGGGAGCCGCCCGGCCCGCGCCGCCGGGGGCCGCCCGCCCCGAGCCGTCGGGAGTCGTCCATCCCGCGGTCGGGGTCCGTGTCGCGGCCCGTGGAGCCGACCGTGTCGCGATCCTTGTCGGGGTCCGTGTCGGGGTCCGCCCCGCCGTCCCGAGCGCCGTCCTGCCCGAGCCCCTGGACACCGTGCCCCTGGGCACCGTGCCCCTGGGCACCGTGCCCCTGGGTGCCTCGCCCCTGAGCGCCGTCCGCCCCGCGCCCCCGGGACACGTCCGTCCGGCGGTCCGCGGAGCCGTCCCGCGTGCGGCCCTCGTCGCGGTCCGCGGCGGGGTCCGCCACGCGCTCCGACCCGAGTCCCGGCCCGAGTCCCGGCCCGAGTCCCGATCCGCGCTCCGCCCCAGGTCCAGCCCCAGCCTCCGGCATCGGCGAGGCCTCGGGCAGCCCGGTCGGTTCCGTCGACGCGCGGCGGCGGTGCTTGCCGCGGCGGCGGGCTTCGCGGGCCTCGCGGGCGCGCTGCGGGTCGAGGCCGTCCGTACCCTCGCCCGGTCCACCACCGCGTTGCATATCTCCACCCGACTGGTCTTGCCTGCCCCGGCCCCGTGGCCCCCGCCACGCAGCCTGATCATCATGGCAGTGACCTCCCCCGCGGCGGCGCGGTGAAACGCCCGTCCGCAAGTCGGTCGCGGCCTGGTGAGACCATGGCTCGTGTGAGCTACCCGTACCCGTATGAAGCCCCAGTTTCGCAGACGCTCTTCGAGCGCGCGTCCCTCGTGACCCCCGGCGGCGTGAACTCTCCGGTCCGCGCCTTCCGTGCCGTGGGCGGAACGCCCCGGTTCATGGTCTCCGGTACCGGTCCGTACCTGACGGATGCCGACGGACGCGAGTACGTCGACCTCGTGTGCTCCTGGGGACCGATGATCCTCGGCCACGCCCACCCCGAGGTGATCGCCGCCGTGCAGGAGGCCGTCGCCCGCGGCACCTCCTTCGGTACGCCCGGCGAGGGCGAGGTCGCGCTCGCCGAGGAGATCGTGGCCCGCGTCGAGCCCGTCGAGCAGGTGCGCCTGGTCTCCTCCGGCACCGAGGCGACCATGTCGGCGATCCGGCTCGCCCGCGGCTTCACCGGCCGCGCCAAGGTCGTCAAGTTCGCCGGGTGCTACCACGGCCATGTCGACGCGCTGCTGGCCGCCGCCGGTTCCGGGCTCGCGACCTTCGCGCTGCCCGACACCCCCGGCGTCACCGGCGCGCAGGCCGGCGACACGATCGTGCTGCCGTACAACGACCTCGACGCCGTACGGGCGGCCTTCGCCGCGCACCCCGGCCAGATCGCCTGCGTGATCACCGAGGCCGCCCCCGGCAACATGGGCGTCGTCACCCCCGCCCCCGGCTTCAACCAGGGCCTGGCCGACATCTGCCGCTCCGAGGGCGCGCTCTACATCTCCGACGAGGTCATGACCGGCTTCCGTACCAGCCGCGCCGGCTGGTACGGCGTGGACGGCGTCAAGCCCGACCTGATGACCTTCGGCAAGGTCATGGGCGGCGGTTTCCCGGCGGCGGCGTTCGGCGGCCGCGCGGACGTCATGGCGTACCTGGCCCCGGCCGGCCCGGTCTACCAGGCGGGCACGCTCTCCGGTAACCCGGTCGCCACCGCCGCGGGCCTCGCCCAGCTGCGGCTGCTCGACGACGCGGCGTACGAGAAGGTGGACGCGGTCTCCGCCGAGATCCAGCGGCTCGTCACGGGCGCGCTGGCCAAGGAGGGCGTCGCGCACCGGCTGCAGACCGCCTCCAACATGTTCTCGGTGTTCTTCACCGCCGACGAGGTGCGCAACTACGAGGACGCCAAGCAGCAGGAGTCCTTCCGCTTCACCGCCTTCTTCCACGCCATGCTGGCCGGCGGCGTGTACCTGCCGCCGTCGGCGTTCGAGTCGTGGTTCGTCTCCACCGCCCACGACGAGCGCGCCGTCGAGCGGATCGCCGCCGCGCTGCCGGCCGCCGCCCGCGCCGCCGCGGAGGCCACCGAGGCCACGGAGGCCACGGCATGAGCGGGAACGAGATCACCGTCGTCCACCTCGTGCGGCACGGCGAGGTGGAGAACCCGGACGGCGTCCTCTACGGCCGCCGGCCCGGCTACCACCTCTCCGCCCTCGGCCGGCAGATGGCCGACCGGGTCGCCGAGCACCTGGAGGGCCGGGACATCGCGTACGTCGTGTCCTCCCCGCTGGAGCGGGCCCAGGAGACGGCCGCCCCGATCGCCAAGAGCCACGGCCTGGCGCTGGCCACGGACTCGCGGCTGCTGGAGGCGGAGAACGTCTTCGAGGGCAAGACCTTCGGCGTCGGCGACGGCGCGCTGCGCAAGCCCTCGAACTGGAAGCACCTGACCAACCCCTTCAAGCCGTCCTGGGGCGAGCCGTACGTCGAGCAGGTCGTGCGGATGATGAGCGCCCTGGAGGCGGCGCGCGACGCGGCGCGCGGCCACGAGGCGGTGGCGGTCAGCCACCAGCTGCCGATCTGGATCGTGCGCAGCTTCGCGGAGAAGCGGCGGCTGTGGCACGACCCGCGGCGCCGGCAGTGCACGCTCGCCTCGCTGACCTCGTTCACCTACCAGGGCGACCGGCTCGTGTCGGTGGGCTACAGCGAGCCGGCGCGGGACCTCGTACCGGCGCACCTGCTGGCGGGGGCGAAGCCGGTGAAGGGGAAGTCGAAGGCCTTCGGCGCCTGAGCCGGCCCGGCGGCCCCCGGCCGGCCACCGGACGGCCCCCGCCCGGGCCCGGTGCCGCGTCGGGGGGTGCGGAAGATCCCTAAAACGCCCATGCGAAACTTTTCACATGAGCCCTAGCCGCGCCCCCCGCCGCCGCCGCTCGACCCGCGGCCGCGCGATCCTGCTGACCGCGGTGACCGCCGCCGGCGCCCTGACCCTGACCTCCTGCGGCGATTCCGGCGGCAGCAAGGCCGCCAAGAGTTCGGGCGGCGGCTACGTGACGGGCGCGAGCGGTGTCTCCACCGTCGCCCGCGGCGAGCGGACCGAGGCGCCGAAGCTCGACGGCGAGACCGTCGACGGCAAGACGCTCGACACCAGCACCCTCAAGGGCAAGGTCGTCGTCCTCAACGTCTGGGGCTCCTGGTGCCCGCCCTGCCGGGCCGAGGCCCCGAACTTCGCCAAGGTCTCCAAGGAGCTGGCCGACGCCGGCAAGGACGTGGCCTTCGTCGGGATCAACACCCGCGACAACAGCAAGCAGGCCGCGATCGCCTTCGAGCAGAACTTCGGGATCACCTACCCGAGCCTGTACGACCCGGACGGCAAGCTGATGCTCCGCTTCCCCAAGGGCACGCTCAACGCGCAGTCGATCCCCTCCACGATCATCGTCGACAAGGAGGGCCGGATCGCCGCCCGCACCCTCGTCGCCGTCAGCGAGGAACAGCTGCGCAAGATGATCGACCCGGTCCTCGCGGAGCAGTGAGCCACGTGCCGCTCCTCCTCGCCGCCGGAACGACCGGCGTGAACGAGACCGTGCTGGGCGGGGCCCTCCTGCTGGCGCTGCCCATCGCCCTGCTGGCCGGACTCGTCTCCTTCTTCTCGCCCTGCGTGCTGCCGCTCGTACCCGGCTACCTCTCCTACGTCACCGGGGTCAGCGGTGCCGACCTGGCCGAGGCCCGGCGCGGGCGGATGCTGGCCGGGGCCGGCCTGTTCGTCCTCGGCTTCACGGCCGTGTTCGTCTCCGGCGGGGCGCTCTTCGGCTACTTCGGCGAGACCCTCCAGGAGAACCGGCGGATCATCTCCCAGGTGCTCGGCGTCCTGGTGATCGTGCTCGGGCTGTTCTTCATGGGCCTGATCCCGGGCCTGACGATGCGCGAGTTCCGCTTCCACCGCAAGCCCACGGCCGGGCTGGTCGGCGCGCCCGTGCTGGGCGTGCTGTTCGGCGTGGGCTGGACCCCCTGCATGGGGCCCACGCTCGCCGCCGTCTCCACGCTCTCGCTCAACGAGGCGAGCGCGGGCCGCGGCGCGCTGCTGACCACCGTGTACTGCCTGGGGCTGGGCCTGCCGTTCATCGCGGCGGCGCTGGCGTTCCGCAAGGCGCTGGGCGCGTTCGGGTGGGTCAAGAAGCACTACGCGTGGGTGATGCGGATCGGCGGCGGCATGCTCATCGTGACCGGACTGCTGCTCGTCACAGGAATGTGGGACAGCATCGTCCAGGAGATGCAGGGCTGGACCCAGGGCTTCACGGTGGGGATCTGAGGACGAGGACATGAGTACGACGGACAAGGCCGCCCCCGCGAACGCCACGGACGCCACGGACGCCACGGCGGACACCGCCGACACCGCTGCCGCCGCGCAGCTGTCGACCGCGCCCGCCGAGGACGGCGCCGCCGCCCCCGTGGGCATCGGCGTCATCGGCTGGCTGCGCTGGTTCTGGCGGCAGCTCACCTCCATGCGGGTCGCGCTGATCCTGCTGTTCCTGCTGACGCTCGGGGCCATCCCGGGCTCGCTCGTGCCGCAGACCCACATCGACCCGATGAAGGTCGAGCAGTGGAAGAAGACCCACGAGTTCTGGGTGCCGCTCGCCGAGAAGCTCCAGCTGTTCGAGGTCTACGGCTCGGTGTGGTTCTCCGCGATCTACATCCTGCTGTTCGTCTCGCTCATCGGCTGCATCGTGCCCCGCACCTGGCAGTTCGTCGGCCAGCTGACCGGCCGCCCGCCGGGGGCGCCCAAGCGGCTCGACCGGATGCCCGTCTACGCCACCTGGCGCACGAGCGCCGCCCCCGACGAGGTGCTCGCGCACGCCCGCGGCCTGCTCGGCCGGCGCCGCTTCCGCACGGAGGCCGCGCCCGGCGGGACCTCCGTCGCGGCGGAGAAGGGCTACCTGCGCGAGGCCGGGAACCTGGTCTTCCACGTCGCCCTGATCGCGATCCTCGTCGCCTTCGCCGTGGGCAAGCTCTACAAGTACGAGGGCGGCAAGCTCGTCCTGCGCGGCAAGGGCTTCTCGAACACCCTCACCCAGTACGACGACTTCAAGCCGGGCTCGCTCTTCGACTCCGACGACCTGCCGCCGTTCAGCTTCACCCTGGACCGGTTCGACGCCTCGTTCGAGACGCACGGGCCGCAGCGCGGCACCCCGCGCACCTTCAAGGCGTACGTCACCTACAGCAAGGGCGCCGACGGCACGCCCACCCCGGCCGAGATCGAGGTCAACGAGCCGCTGGAGGTCGACGGCTCCAAGGTCTTCCTGCTCGGCCACGGCTACGCCCCGGTGATCTCGGTGACCGACCCCACCGGCAAGGTGATCTTCAAGGACGCCGTGCCGATGCTGCCGCAGGACGCGAACCTGACCTCCTCCGGCGCGGTGAAGGTGACCGACGGCTACGTCGACCCGAACGGGGTCAAGGAGCAGCTCGGCTTCAGCGCGTGGTTCGTGCCGACCTTCGCGGGCGAGGGCTCGGGCACGATGTTCTCCCAGTTCCCCGACCTGGCCAATCCGCGGCTGGCGCTGAACGCCTGGCACGGCAGCCTCGGCGTCGACTCCGGCCTGCCGCAGAACGTCTACCGGCTCGACACGTCCAAGATGCAGCAGTTCAAGGACGACAGCGGCCAGCAGTTCAAGGCGCGGCTGGCCGTCGGCGAGGAGATGGTGCTGCCGAACGGCGCGGGCACCGTGAAGTTCGAGGGCATCGAGCGCTGGGCGACGTTCCAGATCTCCGAGCAGCCGGGCAACGGCCTCGCGCTCGTCGGCGCCGTGGGCGCCATCGTGGGCCTGGCCGGCTCCCTGTTCATCCACCGCCGCCGGATCTGGGTCCGGGCGGTCGCCGGCCCGGACGGCGTGACCGTCGTCGAGCTGGCGGGCCTCGGCCGCAGCGAGTCCGCCAGACTCCCCGAGGAGCTGGCCGGCCTCGCCGCCGCCCTGAACGAGCAGGCGCCGACCGCGCCCGCCCCCGAGCCCGAGCCCGCCCCCGAGCCCGACGACGCACAAGCCGAAGAGCCCCCAGCCGAAGAGTCCCGAGAAGGAGAGCGCGGATGACCCCGCTCGCTGCCGCAGCCAACGAGAACCTGGCTGAGATCAGCAACTACCTGATCTATTCGTCGATGGCGGTCTACACGCTCGCCTTCTTCGCCCACATCGCCGAATGGGTCTTCGGCAGCCGCAGCAAGGTCGGCCGTACGGCCGCCGCGCTGACCGCCGCCCGCGCCGGCGCCGCCGGCAAGCCGGCGGCCGGGACGCCCGCGGTGCAGGTGCGTACCCAGGGCGGCGGCACGGCCGTCCTCGACAAGCCGGAGGTCGTCAGCCGGTCCGCGGCCGGCAGCCGGGACGTACCCGACGGCCCCGGCGCGGCCGGCGGCACCGAGAAGGGCGACCTGTACGGGCGGATCGCGGTCTCGCTGACCGCGCTCGGCTTCCTGATCGAGGCGGGCGGCGTCGTCGCCCGCGCGCTCTCGGTCGAGCGGGCGCCCTGGGGCAACATGTACGAGTTCTCGATCACCTTCTCCACGATGGCGGTCGGCGTGTACCTGGCCCTCCTCGCGGTGGGGAAGAACGTCCGCTGGCTCGGCCTGATCCTGGTCACCACCGTCCTGCTGGACCTCGGCATCGCCACGAAGTGGCTCTACACCGACAGCGACCAGCTGGTCCCGGCGCTGGACTCGTACTGGCTGTGGATCCACGTCTCCACCGCCATCTTCTGCGGCGCCACCTTCTACCTGGGCGCCGCCGGCACCGCCCTGTACCTCTTCCGCGACTCCTACGAGGCCAAGCTCGCCGGCGGCGGCAAGCCCGGCACGCTCGCCTCGTCCGTGCTGGAGCGGCTGCCGTCGGCGGCCTCGCTGGACAAGTTCTCGTACCGGATCAACGCGGCCGTCTTCCCGCTGTGGACGTTCACGATCATCGCGGGCGCGATCTGGGCGGGCGACGCCTGGGGCCGCTACTGGGACTGGGACCCCAAGGAGGTCTGGTCCTTCGTGACCTGGGTGGCGTACGCCTGCTACCTGCACGCCCGGGCCACCGCCGGCTGGAAGGGCCGCAAGGCCGCCTACCTGGCGCTCTTCGCCTTCGCCTGCTGGATCTGGAACTACTACGGCGTGAACATCCTGCTCAACGGCAAGCACAGCTACGGCGGCGTCTGAGCCCCCGCCCTCCGTACACGCGCGGCCGCGCACCCTGGGCCCGGGCCCGAGGTGCGCGGCCGCGCGTACGGAGCGACGCTGGTGCCATGCCGACACCGCAAGGCACCAGCGAGCGCCGGAGCGGCGACCGCTACCTGCTGCACTTCGAGCCGCACCTGCCGTGCGCCTACGAGACGGTCTGGCCGGCCCTGACCACGCCGGAGGGGCTGAGCAGCTGGCTCGCGGACGCGGACGTGCTGGAACGGCACCTGGGCGGGGCCGTGACCCTGCACTGGCTCGACGAGGACGAGACGGTCTCGGGCCGGGTCACGGCCTGGGACGTCGAACGGGTCGCGGAGTACACGGTGGACGAGAACGACCGGATCCGCTTCCACCTGGAGCCGCTGGGCACGGACTCCACGCTGGTCCGCTTCACCGACGACCGGCACGGCTCCGACAGCGACTGCGCACACTGCCTGGCCGTCTGGCAGGACCGCTTCGAGCGGCTGGAAGCCGCACTGACGGCCACGGCCCCGGGCGCGGGGCACTCATCTCCCCCGCCCCACTGAGACGACCGAGGCCGAGACGACGGAGGCCGAGGGCGCGGGAGGCCCGCCAGGACCGGCCCTCGTCCCCGCTAGGGCTGGCCCTTGTCCTCGCCCTTGCCCTCGCCCTGCTCGCGCCGCTTCAGCTCTTCCTCGCGGCGCCGCAGGTCCGCCTCCCAGTCCTTGAGGAGGGCCTCGTCCTTCTTGTTCTCCTCGCGGAGGGAGTTGAGGAAGGCCGGGTTGTCGTCGGGGGCGACCCACTCGTGCCGGTGGTTGCGGTGCCACTCGGAGGGCGTACGGCCGCCCACCGGGGGACGGCGCATCTTGCCCGCGGCGAACCAGACGATCGGGCCGACGATCCAGAAGAGCAGGATGATGATGACCCAGACGACCTTGGGGAGGTGCTTGGCCTCGTCCTCGGGGGTGTTGAGGCAGTCGATGAACGCATAGATCGTCAGCGCCAGCGGCAGGATGTACATCAGCGCCCGGATCATGTGGAGCAGCCCCCTGTAAGCAATGGCGGGGTTCGAATCGACGGCCCCGGTGACAGGTCCAGCGTATCCGGTGACGGATACTTGCCCCTATGGCTTACGACGATCTCCGCTCGCTGCTCCGGGCTCTGGAGCGCGAAGGCGACCTCAAGCGCATCAAGGCCGAAGTCGACCCGTACCTGGAGGTCGGGGAGATCGTCGACAGAGTGAACAAGGCCGGGGGGCCGGCGCTCCTCTTCGAGAACGTCAAGGGTTCCGACATGCCCCTGGCGATGAACGTCTTCGGCACCGACCGCCGGCTGCTCAAGGCGCTCGGCCTGAAGTCGTACGGCGAGATCAGCGAGAAGATCGGCGGGCTGCTCAAGCCGGAGCTGCCGCACGGCTTCGTCGGCGTCCGCGAGGCCTTCGGCAAGCTGGGCTCGATGGTGCACGTGCCGCCGAAGAAGGTGAGGTCCGACGCCGCCCCCGTCCAGGAGGTCGTCCTCACCGGCGACGACGTCGACCTGGACCGGCTGCCGGCCCTCTTCACCTGGCCCAAGGACGGCGGCTCCTTCTTCAACCTGGGTCTGACGCACACCAAGCACCCGGAGACGGGCGTGCGCAACCTGGGCCTCTACCGCCTCCAGCGCCACGACAAGCGCACCATCGGCATGCACTGGCAGATCCACAAGGACAGCCGCAACCACTACGCGGTGGCCGCCGAGCGCGGCGAGCGGCTGCCGGTCGCCATCGCCTTCGGCTGCCCGCCGGCCGTCACGTACGCGTCCACCGCCCCGCTGCCGGGCGACATCGACGAGTACCTCTTCGCGGGCTTCGTCGCCGGCAAGCGGATCGAGATGGTCGACTGCAAGACCGTTCCGCTCCAGGTCCCGGCGCACGCCGAGGTCGTGATCGAGGGCTGGCTGGAGCCGGGCGAGATGCTGCCGGAGGGGCCGTTCGGCGACCACACCGGCTTCTACACGCCGCAGGAACCGTTCCCGGCGCTGAAGATCGACTGCATCACGATGCGGCGGCGCCCGCTGCTCCAGTCGATCGTGGTCGGCCGCCCGCCGACGGAGGACGGCCCGCTGGGCCGCGCGACGGAACGCTTCTTCCTGCCGCTGCTGAAGATCATCGTCCCGGACATCGTGGACTACCACCTGCCCGAGTCGGGCGGGTTCCACAACTGCGCGATCGTCTCGATCGACAAGAAGTACCCGAAGCACGCACAGAAGGTCATGCACGCCATCTGGGGCGCGCACATGAT
Organism: Streptomyces bambusae; assembly: GCF_019400985.1. Lineage (GTDB taxonomy): Bacteria > Actinomycetota > Actinomycetes > Streptomycetales > Streptomycetaceae > Streptomyces > Streptomyces bambusae_A. Next base: position 19,271 of record NZ_WTFF01000017.1, on the reverse strand, counting down.
GTCCCTGACCAAGCTGATCATCGTGGTGGACAAGGACTGCGACGTCCACGACCTGCACGAGGTTTCCTGGCGGGCCCTCGGCAACACCGACTACTCCCGCGACCTCACGGTGGTCGAGGGCCCGGTGGACCACCTGGACCACGCCTCGTACCAGCAGTTCTGGGGCGGCAAGGCGGGCATCGACGCGACGAAGAAGCTGCCCGAGGAGGGCTACACCCGCGACGGCGGCTGGCCGGACATGGTCGAGTCCGACCAGGCGACGGCCGCCCTTGTCGACCGCCGCTGGAAGGAGTACGGGCTGTGAGTTCCGATCTGGGTGGACCGGCGCTGTTCATCGGCGAGGACACCACGTTCATGTTGCTCGTGCGCCCGAGGCTCGACCCCGCGGACCCGGCTGTCCGGGAAGCCGCCGAGCAGGCGGGCGTCTCGGCCGAGGAGTTCGCCGGCCCGGGCGACGTGTGGGCCCTGATGCTGGACGACGACTACGAATCCGACGGCGGCTTCGAGCTGCCGGGCGTACGCGACGCCGAGGTCGACGACTTCGCGGAGCGGCTGCAGGCCGCGGTCGGCACCGGCGAGACGTTCACCGTGGAAGCCGGCGCAGTGTTGCGGCTCGAAGGCCGCCCGATCGTTCATGCGCGGACGGGCGAGAGCTACGTGTTTACGGTGCATGCCACCCCACCCGAGCCCGAGGGAGCACCCACGGTGTCCCTGGAGACCGGCCCGGTGCCCCGCGCGGCCCTGCTGGCCGCAATCGAAGAGTTCCGGAGCGAGCTCGCATGATGACGACCGCCGAAGGGGTGGTCGGCCCCGGTCCCGCGCCGCAGGCCCCCGGCAAGGTCAAGGCCTTCCTGCGCCTGGTCATGATCGAGCACTCGGTGTTCGCGCTGCCCTTCGCGTACATCGCCGCGCTGACGGCGATGTACTTGGCGGACCGGAGCGTCCACTGGTGGACCCTGGCGCTGGTCACCGTGTGCATGGTGGGCCTGCGGACCTTCGCCATGGCCGCGAACCGGATCATCGACCGCGAGATCGACGCCCGCAACCCGCGCACCGCCGGCCGCGAGCTGGTCACCGGCGCGGTCTCGGTGCGGACCGCCTGGACCGGCGCCGGGGTCGCGGTCGCGGTGTTCCTCGGCTCCGCCGCGCTGCTGAACCCGCTCTGCCTGGCGTTGGCCCCGGTGGCCGTCGTCCCGATGGTGGTCTACCCGTACGGCAAGCGCTTCACGAACTACCCGCACGCCATCCTGGGCCTGGCCCAGGCGATGGGCCCGGTGGGCGCGTGGCTCGCGGTGACCGGCACCTGGTCCTGGGACGCGGTGGTCCTGGGCCTGGCCGTGGGCGTCTGGATCGGCGGCTTCGACCTGATCTTCGCCTGCCAGGACGTGGCGGCCGACCGCGCCGAGGGCGTGAAGTCCGTCCCGGCCCGCTTCGGCGTCCCGGCCGCCCTGTGGGGCTCCCGCGCCTGCCACGTCGTCACCATGGCCCTGCTGGTCTGGTACGCCCTGGCCACGGACGCGGGGGCGTTCTTCTGGGCGGGCCTGGCGATCGTGGCGGTGGCCTTCGTCTACGAGCACACGATCGTCCGCCCGCACGACCTGTCCCGGCTGAACAGGGCGTTCTTCACCGTCAACGGCTTCATCGGAATTGCGCTTTTCGTGTGCGCCCTGCTCGATCTGGCGGTTCGAGGCCTGACCCTCTAGCCAGCGTGCGGCCTACCATCGAGTGCATGGACAGGGAGGCCGACGTGACCGTCTCGCAGATCGAGCGCCTGCACTCAAAGCTGAGCCGGCTCGAGGACATGTTCCCCGGGTACCGGACGGAACTTGTCGAGGGCGCCATCGTGATGAGTCCGCTGAGGCCGTACCACAACGATACGGTCTGGGATGTGCGGGACAGCCTCAAGGGGCAGCTGCCAAGGGGGTGGGCATTCATCTCCGACGTTGCGATCCCCTTCAACGGCGACAACGAATTCTGCCCGGACCTTGCGCTGATCCCCGACGCCGAGCGGCGGAAGAACCTCAGCTCCTACCCGCCCGACCTGGTCGAGCTGGCCATCGAGGTGGTCTCACCGAGCAGCGTCCACAACGACTACGAGGTCAAGGACCGGGCCTACGCCCGCCGCGGCATTCCGAACTACCTGATCTTCGACCCGTACAAGGCGCACTGCATGACCCTGTGGAACCCGGGCCCCGACGGCTACCGGGGCCGCGACACCATCGCGTACGGCGACACGGTCGTCGTCGAGACCGGGATCGGCAAGTTCACGATCGACACCTCCGGCCTGCCGGTCGATCCGTCCGTGGTCAGCTGAGCCGCGCCGGGCGCCGGTAGAACAGGGCCGTGGCGATGCCGGCCGCCAGGCCGGCCAGGTGGCCCTGCCAGCTGACGTCCGAGTCGGTCGGGAGGACGCCGGCCACGATCCCGCTGCCGTAGAACGCGGCGATGCCCAGGGACACGGCGATGCCGAGCGGCTTGCGTTCCACGAAGCCCCGGACCAGCAGGTAGCCGAAGAGGCCGAAGACCATGCCGGACGCGCCCAGCGTCTCGGTGTCCGGCGGCGAGATCAGCCAGGTGCCCAGGCCGTCCGCCAGCAGGATCAGGGCGCACACCGCGAGGAAGTGCCGGATCCCCACCGACAGGGCCGTCATGAAGCCCAGGACCAGCAGCGGGACGCTGTTGGAGGCGACGTGGTCGAAGCCGACGTGGAGGAAGGGCGCGGTGAGCACGCCCGGCAGGCCGGCCGGCTCGCGGGCCTCGATCCCGTACTCGTCCAGCGCGTGCCCCGTGGCGAGGTCGACGGCTTCGAGGACCCACAGGAGGGCCACCCAGCCCAGCATCAGGACGGCCGCCGCCTTGGCCCGGCCGAGCCCGCCCGCCGTGGCCGGCATCCCCGGCATCCCCGCCCTCCCAGCCCGCCCCGGCGTGTTCGTTCCGTTCATCCCGTCCGCCCCGTTCATCTTCGTCCGCCCCCTCGTCGTGTTCACCCGTCCTCCCGGGAACGTCCGGCGCACCGTGGCGAGTGCCCGTACGGTCTGGCCGGATAGGCTCGGAGGCATGACTGACGGCAAGCGCACCCCGTGGGTGGTCGGGGTGTCCGGGGCGTCCGGGACGCCCTACGCGGCTTCGGTGCTCCGTGGGCTGCTCGCGGCGGGGGAGAGCGTCGACCTGGTGGTCAGCCGGGCATCGCGGCTCACCCTGCTGGACGAGACAGGCATCGCCTTCCGGGACGCGCACTGGCGGGAGGACCTGGGCGAGTGGCTGGCCCGGGGGGCCGATTCCAAGCCGGGGACGTTCACCGTGCCGGATCTGGGCGACGTACGGTACTGGGCCGCCGGCGACCTGGCCGCAGGTCCCAGCAGCGGTTCGTACCCCGTCAAGGGGATGCTGATCGTACCGGCGTCGACGGCGTGCGTGGCCGGTGTCGCGCTCGGGCTGTCGAAGGACCTGCTCCAGCGGACGGCGAGCGTCACGCTCAAGGAGCGGCGGCCGCTGGTGGTGGCGGTGCGGGAGACCCCGCTGAACGGGCAGACGCTCAAGCACCTGGTGGCGCTGGACGAGGCGGGCGCGGTCGTGCTGCCCGCCTCTCCGGCGTTCTACGCGGGTGCGACGCACATCCAGGATCTCGTGGACTTCGTCGCCGGGCGGGTGCTGGACGCGGCAGGGGTGCCGCACCGGCTGTACCGCCGTTGGGAGGGTGAGCTGGGTGGAGGCGCCCCCGGTGGAGGCGCCCCCGGTGGAGCGAGGGGGACCTCACACGCTCCCGGGAGTTAGCGCTTCTTGCTGCGGACGCCGCTCAGAGGCTTGCGGGCCTTGTCGAGACGGTGGGCGGCGGCGGGCTGGTGGGCACGGGATCGGTTGGCCAGCTCCTGCAGCTGTCGCATGTGGGCGTAGGCCATCTCGATCGTGTACACGGTGAACCACTCCTGAAGATCGTCATTGATCTGTTGAAAGATTCACAGGGCGTTGACCCCTGTGTACCTTCGATTCTATACCTAAACTTGCAGGATCGCCGAACAATAGAAGGGGTCAGGTAGATGGACGCGGTGGATAGGCAGCTCATCCAGGCACTGAGGGAGAACGGACGTGCCTCCTACGCGGAGCTCGGCCGGCTCGTGGGCCTCTCCGGGCCCAGCGTCACGGACCGGATCAACCGGCTGGAGAGCGCCGGTGTGATCACCGGCTACCGGGCGACCGTCGACTCGGCCTCCCTCGGCCTCGGCGTGACCGCCCTGATCGGCATCTCGCTCTCCGACGCCGCCGACCACGAGGACGTGGCCCGGCGGCTGCGCGACCTCGCCGAGATCGAGGACTGCTGGTTCATCGCCGGCGACGACTCCTACATGCTCAAGGTGCGCGCCAGCGACGTGGACGGCCTGGAGAAGATCATCCGCAAGCTGTCCGGGACCAAGGGCGTCTCCCGCACCCGTACGACCATCGTGCTGTCGACGAAGTGGGAGAACCGGGTCGGGGAGCTGCCCGAAGAGCGCTGAGAGTACGGTTGCGAGGGTTGCAGGACAGTCAGGACATCAGGACGTATAGAGGAGGCGACCGGTAGATGGACGCTGGGCTCAAGCGTGAGCTGGAGGAGAAGGTCCGCTCCGGCGAGCGGCTGACCCGTGAGGACGGCATCGCCCTCTACGAGTCCGACGATCTGGCCTGGCTGGGCGGCCTCGCCCACGAGGTGCGCACCCGCAAGAACGGCGACGTCGTGCACTTCAACGTCAACCGCCACCTCAACATGACCAACGTGTGCACCGCGTCGTGCGCGTACTGCTCCTTCCAGCGCAAGCCGGGCGAGAAGGACGCGTACACGATGCGCATCGAGGAGGCCGTCCGCCTGGCCAAGGCCATGGAGAACGACAACCTCACCGAGCTGCACATCGTCAACGGCCTGCACCCCAACCTGCCGTGGCGCTACTACCCGCGGTCGCTGAGCGAGCTGAAGAAGGCGCTGCCGAACGTCTCCCTCAAGGCTTTCACGGCGACCGAGATCCACCACTTCGAGACCATCTCGGGCCTGTCGGCCTCCGAGATCCTGGACGAGCTGATCGAGGCGGGCCTGGAGTCGCTGACCGGCGGCGGCGCGGAGATCTTCGACTGGGAGGTCCGCCAGCACATCGTCGACCACCGCACCCACTGGGAGGACTGGTCGCGCATCCACCGCCTCGCGCACGAGAAGGGGCTCAAGACCCCGTGCACGATGCTCTACGGGCACATCGAGGAGCCGCGCCACCGCGTGGACCACGTGCTGCGGCTGCGCGAGCTCCAGGACGAGACCGGCGGCTTCCAGGTCTTCATCCCGCTGCGCTACCAGCACGACTTCGTGGACATGAAGGACGGCAAGGTCCGCAACACGCTCCAGGCGCGGACCACGATGGCGACCGGCGCGGAGGCCCTGAAGACCTTCGCGGTCTCCCGCCTCCTCTTCGACAACGTCCCGCACGTCAAGGTCTTCTGGGTGATGCACGGCGTGCAGACCGCCCAGCTGGCGCTCCAGCACGGCGCGGACGACATGGACGGCTCGGTCGTGGAGTACAAGATCACGCACGACGCCGACAACTACGGCACCCCCAACAAGCTCAGCCGGGACGACCTCCTGGAACTGATCAGGGACGCCGGCTTCCGCCCGGTCGAGCGCAACACGCGCTACGAGGTCATCCGCGAATACCCGGGCCCGGACGCGACCCTCCGCGAGTCCCCCCAGCCAATGCGCGTCTGACCCACCTGCCGCGCCGGACGCGCCCTGCCGCGCCCGGCCTGCACCACCGTCCGCCCGAGGCCGCCCGCACCCACTCTGCGAGCGGCCTCGGCCGTTTGGCGGGAGCTCAGCGGACGATGCCGTTGCGGCCTTCGATCGGGTCGCTGATGGCGGTGCCCTCGGCGACCCAGCCGGGCACGGCCTGGCGCTGGCGCTCACGGCCGGGATTCCGGCGCGGCAGGGGTGTACTCATGGCCTGCTCCTCTCCGACGGGGGACGCAGCGGGCCGCAGGACGGCGCGAGGACGGGCCTGCGGCCCGCTGCTGGGGCACATCCCGGAGCGGGTGGGTTGCTCCGAGGTGCGATGACCAGTCAACGGCCGCAGGGTCCTGGGGTACAGGAAAGGTTGGCGCCGAGTTGCTCCCGGCCCGCCGGAAAACTTTGCGTCCGCATTACCCGGCGCCTGGTGCGATCAGTACGCGTCCGGCTACGTTCGGTCGCATGGGGGTGAACGCCGTCTTCACGGCTCACGCGGACGAACTCGGCCTGACGCAGGACGAATTGGCACGTCAGATGAACGCGGCGCTCCAAAGCCTCACCGGCAGGCCGGGCGATGTGTCCGCACGCACGGTGCGCAACCTCCTCAACGGCAGGACCCGGCGCCCGATCGGCCGGAGCTGCATTGCGCTGGAAGCGGTATTCGGCCGCCCGGTCTCGGACTTAGGGTTCGAGCCACCACGTACCGCCGCACCAGCGGAGGACCCAGTGCACCGCCGTACTCTCCTTCTCGCAGCGACCGGAACCGCCGCCGCTGCAGCCGTCCCGGCGCGGCGGTCGCGGCTGGGACAGTCCGACGCCGAGCGGTTCCACCGTGAGTACGCCGCCCTGCTGCGCGATGATGCGAGGATCGGCGGAGCGCGGCGGATCGAGAACACGGCTGTCGAGCTGGGGGCGCGCATCCGGTCCTCGCTCGCCATCGGCGGTGCCTCGGACCGCGTCCAGCGACACATGTACCGGCTCGCTTCTGACGTCACGTGCCTGGCAGCCTTCGGCGCCATCGACGCCAGCGCTCCGCAGCGCGCACGCGCCCACCTGGACAAGGCGCTCGCCCTCGCCGGCCTCGCCCGCGACGGCGAGAGCATGTACCGGGTCTGGGACCACCTGATGCTCACCTTCAGCCAGCGGGAGAACCACGTCGAGGCGGCGGCCGGCGCGGAGGTGATGAAGCGCTCGGCGGTGGCCCGGCGTGACCCGTTGTTCGCGTCGCTGGGCCACGTGCGGCACGCCAACGCTCTGGCCCGGCTGCACCGGCCCGCCGAGTCGCTGCGGGCCCTGGACCTCGCGGAGAAGGCTTTCGGCAAGGCCGGGTGCGGGCGGCGGTCGGCGTGGATCTCGTTCTACAGCCGGGCCGAGTTCGACGCCCTGTCGTCCTACGTCTGGACCGCGCTCGGGGAACACGAGCGGGCCGAATCGTGCCTTCACTGCACGCTCGCCGCCATCCCGGACGGCATGATCCGTAACCGGGGGCTGTACCTGTCGCACCTGTCGCTGTGCCAGGCGAGACAGGGAGAGCTGGAACTCGCGTGCGCGACCGGCCGGCAGGCGTACGGAATGCTGCTGCCGGCGTCCGGGTCGCGGCGTACGACGAACACCCTGGCCAGGACGCGCCAGGTCATCGAGGCCACGGGCACGAAGGCGCCCGAGGTCGTGAGCTGGGTCGAGGAGTCACGCCAATGGACCTGAAGCGGTACACCCATGCCGACGCGCCGGACGTCCGCTCCTTGCTCCTGGACATCCACGACGAGGTGTACGCGGGCGATCCGGATCCGTTCCACTCGCGGGAGCGGTTCTCGTACTTCGTCGACCTGTGGTCGGGGCGCGAGGACTGGCTGTGCGTCTCGGGCTGGGAGAACGGCGGCCCGGTCGGGTACGCGTACGGCTCGAAGTTCAAGCCGGGTGGGTGGTGGAAGGGGACGGACCGGCCCGACGGGGTGCGTGGTCGGATCCTCGCGCTGTCCGAGCTGATGGTGGTGCCCCGGTGGCAGGGCACCGGCCGGGCCCGGCAGATCCATGACGCACTCGTCGACGCGGTCGATGTGGACCATGTGACGCTCCTCGTCGACTCGGCGCACCCCAAGGTGCAGGCCCTGTACGAGAAGTGGGGGTACGAGAAGCGGGCCGAGGCCAAGCCCTCCGGCGACTCCCCGCTGTACGCGGTGATGGTGCGCAGTCTCTGACGGCCGCACGCGTACGTCCGCGGCGGGGCCTCGGCGTTATGTCGTTGCCTCCCCCCGGGGTAATGGATACTCTCGCCGTATGACCCTTACCTTCACGCTGGATCCGGTGATCGACCCCGTTCTGCACGCGGGCATCCTCGATCTGTGGACGGACGTGTCCAATGCGGGCGGTGCCGTCGGCTTCGTGCCGCCCGTCGGGCGGGACGACGTGCGGCCGCAGCTGATCAAGCAGCTTGCGCAGGTGGCCGACGGGGGATCGCGGCTGCTGGTCGGGCGGGACGCCGAGGGTGGGGTGGCGGCGACGGTCTTTCTGACCTTCAACACCCACCACCTGATGACCCACTGGCTGTGGGCCTACACGGTGATGGTCCACCCCCGCCACCAGGGCAAGGGCTACGGCCGCGACCTCATGGCGGCCGCCGCGGACGCCGTCCGTACGTCCTTCGACGGCGTCGAGGCGATCCGGCTGTGCTGCCGCGGCGGCCTCGGTCTGGAGCACTTCTACGCGTCCTGCGGGTACAAGGAGGTCGGCCGCATCCCCGACGCCATCCGCGTCGCCCCCGGCGACGACCGCGACGACATCATCATGCTGCTTCCGCTGCGCTGATCGGTGGGCCGACCGCTCGGCGGCCGGCCGTTGCGCTGACCGCTGCGCCGACCCCTCCGCGCCGACCCCTCCGCGCCGACCCCGCCGCGCCGGGCGGGGGTCCCGGCGTGCTTCACTGGACGGGCATCACCGGACGTACCGACACAGACAAGGGGTCACCGTGTCCCAGAAGCCGAACGCCACGATCCGCTACACCGCCATGCGGTTGGGCATCTTCGTCGCGTGCTTCCTCGTGGTGTTCGCCCTCGTCCGGCTGCGCTGGGTGCCCGCCGGTCTCGGTGACGCGAACCTCGCCTGGGTCGTGCTGCTCGCCCTCGTGCTCTCCGCGCCGCTCTCCTTCGTCCTGCTGCGCAAGCAGCGCGAGGAGATGTCCGAGCAGATCGCCGGCCGGGTCGAGCGGGCCAAGAGCCGGCTCGCCGAGAACCGCAGCCAGGAGGACGCCGCGGACGACGCCGCGCGAGCCGCCACGCCGTCCGCCTGACCGCAGGCTTCGTAAGCTTCGTCACACCTTCCTCATACCCTGCGACCGCCCCGCCGCCGGACTTCCCGTCCGGTGGCGGGGCGTTGGCGTTCCTGCGCCGCTCCCGGCGCGCTCCCGCACTCACACCCGGCCCAAAGTAATGCTTTGGGTTTCTCAAAGCAGAAGTGTTAGCTTCTTCAACATGTTGACCGCTGCCGCGCCCCTGACTGCCATGAGCACCCTGCTCGTGGCGCGCCTGCACGTCGACCTCTGCCGCCGCGTGTCCGCGGCCTGTTGCTGTCCGTAACACCTTTACGAGTTCAGCAGCGGTCCCGGCCGGGCATCTTCCTGGCTGCCGCACCGCAACACCTTGCAGAAACGTCCCTGCCTCCCGTGCGCCCACCCCGGAGTGTGTCCGTGTCCGCAACCACCGCGGCCCCCAAGGCCTCGTTCAAATTCCCCTTCTGGGCCCAGATCGTCACCGGTCTGGTGCTCGGCGTCCTGCTCGGCTGGCTCGCCCGCAGCCAGGACATCAGCTGGCTCCACACCACGCTGGAGAAGGTCGGCGACATCTTCGTCCAGCTGCTGAAGCTGGCCGTCGCGCCGCTGGTCTTCTTCGCCATCCTGGTGTCGATCACCAACCTGCGGAAGGTGAACAACGCCGCCCGGCTCGCCTCGCGCACGCTGCTCTGGTTCATGATCACGTCGCTGATCGCGGTCGCCATCGGCCTCACCATCGGCCTGCTGACCGACCCGGGCGCCGGCACCGGCCTCACCCCCGCCGACGGCAAGCTGCCCAAGCGCACCGGCTCCTGGATCGACTTCCTGACCGGCATCGTGCCGACGGACGTCATCACGCCGTTCACCGAGCTGAACGTGCTCCAGATCGTCTTCATGGCCGCCGTCGCCGGTATCGCCGCCCTCCAGCTCGGCGAGAAGGCCCAGCCCGTCCTCACCTTCGCCGAGTCCGTGCTGGAGCTGCTGCAGAAGGCCCTGTGGTGGGTCATCCGCCTCGCCCCCCTCGGCACCGTCGGCCTCATCGGCACCGCGATCGGCACGTACGGCTGGGACCTGATCGGCAAGTACGCCACCTTCACCGCCGACGTCTACATCGGCTGCGCGCTCGTGCTGTTCGGCGTCTACCCGCTGCTGCTCGCCACCGTCGCCAAGGTCAGCCCGCTGCAGTTCTTCAAGGGCGCCTGGCCGGCCATCCAGCTGGCCTTCGTCTCCCGCTCCTCGGTCGGCACCATGCCGGTCACCCAGAAGGTCACCGAGCGCCTCGGCGTCCCGAAGGAGTACGCCTCCTTCGCCGTGCCGTTCGGCGCGACCACCAAGATGGACGGCTGCGCCGCGATCTACCCGGCGCTCGCCGCGATCTTCATCGCGCAGATCTTCGGCGTGCAGCTGGGCATCAAGGACTACCTGATCATCGCCTTCGTCTCGGTGGTCGGCTCGGCCGCCACGGCCGGTCTGACCGGCGCCACGGTCATGCTGACGCTGACCCTGTCCACGCTGGGCCTGCCGCTGGAGGGCGTTGGCCTGCTGCTGGCGATCGACCCGATCCTCGACATGATGAGGACCGCCACGAACGTGGCCGGCCAGTCCCTGGTCCCGGTCGTGGTCGCCGCCCGCGAGGGAATCCTGGACAAGGAGGCCTACGCCTCCGCGTCGGCCTCCCCGATCGACGGCCCGTCGGCCCACGAGGCCGAGCAGAAGGCCGCCGTCCCGGTCGCAGCGGTCTGACCCCCGCCGGCCCGCAACTCCGCAACCGCCGCAGCCCCCGCCATCCGGACGGGGGCTGCGGCCTGTGGCGTCTCAGGCCGTCTTCACACGGATGATCGCGATCACGGCCAGCACCACGGGCGGGGCGAACCACCACAGGCCCATGGCCCGGCGCACGGACGGGATCAGCGTGATCAGCACCCCCAGGACGCTCAGCGCGACCGAGGCGAGGCAGACGGCGCCGAGCCCGGCGTAGCCCTGGTCGTCCCAGTCGCCCTGGGGCGAGAAGGCGACGGCGGAGTACACGAAGAAGGCGTTCAGCAGGTGGATCAGGGTCAGCGGCACGCCCAGCACCCACCGCAGGCAGCCCCGGTCCTCGGGCAGGTCGATGCTCTCGTGGGGGTACGTCAACGCAGCGCTTCCTTCACCTTGCCGATGCTGTCTCCGAACCGCTCACCGTACTGCTGCGCCTTGGTCGTCTCGTAGTACGGGCCGCCGTTGTAGCGGGCGGCGAGCTCCCGCATCTGCGCGTCGGTCATCTGCTCCGGGGGTACGTTCGCGAAGCCGCTCTCGGCCTTCAGCTGGGCCAGGTAGCCGGCGGCGATGAAGGCGTTCTGCTTCGGGTCCTGGAGGGCGTCCTCGATCAGGTTGCGCTGGCCGTCGGTGAGGTTCGCCGGGTCGTAGCCGAGCACCTCCGCGCCGCGCCGGACCTGGATGGCGATCGGGCCGAACGAGGTCTCGTCGGCCTTCCCGCCGAGCCGCCAGGGCAGGTTCTCGGCCGTGATCGGGCTCAGGCCCCAGGGGGCGTCGGCCTGCTGGCGGAGCGTGTCGGTGATGTCGTCGAAGGCCTGGGGCTGACCGGAGATCTCCTGCCAGGCGATGCCCGCGACCACCTCGACGGGCAGCCCCGCGTGCGCGGCCGCGGCCTTGAGGACCTCCTTGTTCTTCGAGAGCCACGCCGCCTTCTCGTCGTCGCCGTCCGGCGGGTTCCAGTAGCCGTTCGCCGCATCCCCCGGCAGCCCCGCCACCTTCATCTGGATCTCGCGCAGCGCCGGCGAGACCGGCTCCTTGCCCAGCGGCCCATCCGCCAGGTCGCGCTTCGGGCCGCTGCCCGGCAGGTGCGTCAGCGGGTTCTGCCGGGCCTCCTCGCCCTCACGGCGCATGTCCGCCATGGCCGCGTAGAGGTCCACCTTGGAGGAGTCGCCCTTGAGCCGGAACTCGGGCAGCAGGTCGTACGCCTGGTTCAGCGCGTGCAGACACGTGGCGCGGGCCTCGGACTCGGCGGACTTGGCCTGGTGGAAGCTGCCGCCGCAGCTGTCGTGCAGGCTGTTGGCGCGGTCGCGGATGTCGTCCACGTCCATGGTGAGCTCCGCGAGCCCGTCGAGGAAGCCGGTCGTCGCCCGCATGTCCTCCCACTGGCGCATCGGCTCGGCCTCCTGCGCGGTACGGGTGATGGCGGTGCCCTTGGTGTGGATGAGGTCGGCGAGCTGCTGCTCGGTGCGCTTGCCCGCCGAGTAGTGGGACCGGGCGGTGGTCAGCGCCTGGGAGTACGCGTGCAGGGCGCTCGCCGCCTTGCCGAAGCCCTCGGCCATCTGCTCGGCCAGCTTGCGGGCCTCGGAGAGGCGGGCGGTGTACGCGCCGCTGTTCTCGCTGTGCCACTCGGTGCCCGTCTCGGCCCGGCGCGCCGGGGTGCCGATCTCGGTGAGGAGGTCGCGCAGCCGCTTGAACTCCAGGGCGTTGCGCTCGACGAGGGCGGGGTTGCACTCGGCGAGGAACTCGACGTCCTTGCGGTAGCTCAGTCCGCTGCTCATTTGTCCTCCGGCTTCACATAACTCCCGGATTCCAACAACTCGTCCAGGAACGTACGGGCGTTGTCGTCGTCCACGCGCGCGAAGTCGGTGCCGGCCGCCTTCAGCTTCGTGGCCAGGGCCGCGAAGAGGGCGACGGTGTCCTGGTACTGGTCGCCCGCGAACCGGGCGAAGGCCTGGGTCTTCGCCGCCACCTCGGCGTGCGCCCGCGGCGCCCGGGCCATGGTGGCCGCGTCGCCGTCGGGGCGGCCCTCGTGGAGGAGGGCGGCGATCTCGATGAGGAGATTGGCGTTCCCGTTGATGGAGGAGGCGTGGGCGACGAGTGTGCCGCCGGGGCCCTGGCCGCCACCGCCACCGCTGCCGCCGGGCCCGGCATCGGCCGAGTTCAGGCGCATGCCCGGCTCGTCCTGCTGGAGCCGGGCATGGGCGGCTGCCCGGTAGGTGGCCCATTCCGCGTCGAACGACATGAGTTCCGTGTTCCTGGTTCCCCGTGGGTGCGTGTGCTGCCGGTGCTGCGTGTGCTGCCGGCCTGCTGACTGCATTGGCCGACAAGGGTGTTCACGCAGGTCAGGAGTGTGCGGTTCCGGGGAGTTCGGTGCAGGGGCTGTGCAGAGGGGTGTTCAGGGGTGGCTACCCGCTCGTAAATTACCAGCGGTAACTCGCGGTGCGTGGCCGGTAATGCACGGTTCCCTGGCCGCAGCCGGACCGCAGCCGGACCCCTCGCACCGTCCTCCCGCACCCCTCGTACCCGTCCCCCCGAACCCTTCGTACCCCTTGGAAACGCCCGCACGCCCCGCCCAACCCCGCACGCCCCCGCAGAACCCCGCACACCCCGCACACGTGTGACGAGTCAGCCCGCAGAGCCGAGGAGATCGCCGTGGAAGCCGCACAAGACATGGGAGCCGCACCGCAGTTGGTCCGGCCGGTGAAGACCGTGGTCGACGGAGTCGTGCGGCAGGTGGAGGTGCCACCGCTCGTCGCGCCGTCGGTCCGCGGAGCCCTCGGCGACATCCCCTTCGACAACGCCCGCGAGGCGCCGGAAGCGGTGGTCCTGGCCCGCAAGCAGCCGGACGGCAGCTGGGAGGACGTCACCGCCGCCCGGTTCGCGGCCGAGGTGCTCGCCGTCGCCAAGGGGCTCATCGCCGAGGGGCTGCGGCCCGGCGACCGGCTCGCGATCATGGCCCGTACGACGTACGAATGGACCCTGCTCGACTTCGCGGGCTGGGCCGCCGGGCTGGTGACCGTACCCGTCTACCCCACCGCCTCCGCCCACCAGGCGCGCTGGATCATCCACGACTCCGGCGCCGTCGCCTGCGCCGTCGAGGACACCGCGCAGGCCCGCCTGATCAGCGGGGAACGGGCCGCGCTGCCCGGCCTGGTCCACCTGTGGGAGTTCGACACCGGGGCGCTCGCCCGCCTGGTCAAGGCCGGCGAGCACATCCCCGACGCGCTCGTGCACGAGCGGCGCGCGCTGTGCTCGCCCGACACCGTCGCCACCCTCGTCTACACCTCGGGCACCACCGGGCAGCCCAAGGGCTGTGTCCTGACCCACGGCAACTTCCTCGCCGAGGTGGACAACGCCGTCGAGCTGCTGCACCCGGTCTTCCGGGCCGTCAGCAAGGAGCCCGCCTCCACCCTGCTCTTCCTGCCCCTGGCGCACGTCTTCGGGCGGATGGTCGCCATCGGCTGCCTGCGCGCCCGGGTCCGGCTGGGCCACGCCCCGAGCATCGCGACCGAGGACCTCCTCGCGGACCTCGCCGGCTTCCGGCCGACCTTCCTGCTGGCCATCCCGTACGTCCTGGAGAAGGTCTACAACACCGCCCGCGCCACCGCCGAGAAGATGGGGCGCGGCTCCTCCTTCGACCGGGCCGCGCGGATCGCCCGGACCCTCGGGGAGGCCGTCGAGGGCAGGGCCCCCGGCCTCGGGCTGCGGGCCGCCCGCGCCCTGTACGACCCGCTGGTCTACCGGCGGATCCGCACGGCGCTGGGCGGCCACGTCAAGTACGTGATCAGCGGCGGCTCCCCGCTCGGGCGCCGCCTCGCCACCTTCTACACCGGCGCCGGCATCGAGGTCTTCGAGGGCTACGGGCTCACCGAGACGACCGGGGCCAGTACCGTCACGCCGCCACAGGCGCCGCGCCTGGGCACCGTGGGCTGGCCGCTGCCGGGCACGGCCGTACGGATCGCCGACGACGGGGAGGTGCTGCTGCGCGGCCGGCACGTGTTCGCCGGCTACTGGAACTCCGACCCGGCGCACGGCCCGTACGTCTCGTACGCCGGCGAGCCCGGGCTGTGGCTGGCCACCGGCGACATCGGGGAGCTGGACGCCGACGGCTACCTCACCATCACCGGCCGCAAGAAGGATCTGATCATCACCTCCGGGGGCAAGAACGTCGCCCCCGCGCCCCTGGAGGACTGGCTGCGCGCCCATCCGCTCGTCGGCCAGTGCATGGTCGTCGGCGACAACCGCCCGTACATCACCGCGCTGATCACGCTGGAGCCGGAGGGGCTCGCGCACTGGCGGCGGATGCGCAAGAGGGAGCAGGTGCCGCTGCGGGAGCTGGTGCGCGACGAGGAGCTCCTGGCCGACCTCCAGCGGGCGGTGGACGAGGCGAACCAGCTGGTCTCGCGCGCAGAATCGATCCGCCGCTTCGCCGTACTGCCGACCGACTTCACGGAGGCCCGCGGCCACCTCACCCCGTCGCTGAAGCTGCGGAGGGCGGCGATCGCGCGCGACTACGAGCGGGAGATCGAGGGCCTGTACCGGCGGTGAGGGCGGGGCGACGGTCAGCGGCGGCGGCCCGGGAGGAGCGAGACGAGCACGGAGCCCAGGAGGCCCAGGAGGCCCGCGGCGGCCAGGGTCAGGGCGCCCAGGTGGACGAAGGTCAGCCAGGTCTCCGGTTCGCCGTAGGCGCGTTCGCCCAGGACCCGGGCTTCGCCCTTGAGGGTCAGGGCGCCGGAGGAGCGCTCGATCTGGTCGGCGTACGCGTACAGGGCGCCCTGGCGGGTCTCGCCGTCGACGGTCCACGTGGTGCGCTCGCACACGACCGTGCTGCGGCCCGCGTCGCCGCCGCGGACGATCGTCTCGGTGCCGCAGCGGCCCGGCAGCTGGAGGGTGGCCGGGGAACCGAAGGCATAGGCCGCGCCCCAGCCGGCCGGCTGCTGGGAGGCGCTGCCGACGAGGAAGAACACCCCGGCCGCGACACCGATGACGACCAGGCACAGGGCGGAACGGTTCTTCAGACTTTCCCGGCGTGCAGACACGAGCGCTCCCCAGCGTGAACACGTCAACATCAACGAAGTGGCGTGTTTCTATCGCACTGCGTGACCGGTCCACAAGGAGTACAGCGAACGTGACGTACGGTCAGGACGACTGGGCGGGTACGCGCGCGAGTGGGCGTGTGCGTGCGCGCGGACGTGCGGCGATCCCGGACCCGGCGGTATGCGCAGGTCAGCGGGGTGAGCATCGAGTGTCGTACGTCGTACGCCGCCGAACCGGCCCGCCGACGGCGGCGTTGGGCGGACGTTGGCCGGACGTTGGCCGCCGTCCGCACCATGAGGCCCATGGCACGAACCATCAACACCAAGATCAAGGCCGCGCTGCTCGCGGCCGCCGCCGTCGCGGGCCTCGCCGTGACCGCCACCCCGGCCCAGGCCCTCAGCTACTGCAACGCCGGCGGGGGCGGTGTCTACATCTGCGAGTACGGCATCACGAGCTACTCGTTCCCGGACGGCACGAAGCAGCAGTTCGTGATCGGCGCGGACACCGCGGTGTGGACGCGCTGGACCAACACCAGCGGCACCTGGAGCAAGTGGCTGTCCATGGGCGGCAAGTCCACCAGCAAGGTCTCCATCCATGACGGCGTCCGCCCGGACACCGATCCGTGGACGTTCGCGGTGCTCTACTACGCGGCCGACGGCTACGCCCGCGAGAACTACCGGGACCACAACGGCAACTGGAGCGGCTGGAAGGTCGTGGACGACTTCTGACCCCGGAGGGCGGCAGGCGAAGGCGGCGCAGCACGGCCGCCGCTCGAACGGCCGTACGGGCCGCACGGGCGGCGGTACGGGCCGCACGGGCCGCGGATACCGGCCGCACCGGCTGCACGGGCAGCACGAACGGCGGATACGGGCGCCACGGGCGGCGGATACGGGCGCCACGAACGGCGGATACGGGCCGTACGGGTGAACTTGACGGGCGTCCCAGAAGGGCTGCGGTCCCGGACCGCCGTCCGGGGAACGCGCCCCGCACGGCGGACGGGATCAATCCTTTCTGCAGGCCGGCACGACACGCCGCCCGCACCCGCCCGCACCCGCCCCACCCCCGCCCGCCCCCGCTGCGCCGAGCGGGGGCGGGCCGCTCAAGCCGCGCCGGAGGGCGCACCGATGGAGAGGGAGGCCGCACCCCGACAGCCAGCTGTACCGCCGGCTGTCCGTCGGTGAGGGGAGCGGCCATCGCCATGACGCCCTCCACCCCTCCTGGGAGTCCCCCCATGCGCCTGCTCGCCCGACTGGCGACCGCCACCCTCCTCGCGACGGCCCCGCTGGCGGCCGGGACCGCCTCGGCCGCCGGACCCGAGCCCACCCCCGTCCCCCTGCACACCTCCGCGAACGCGGTCCCCGGCCAGTACATCGTGACCCTCGACAAGGGCGTGGACGCGGCGAAGACCGCCGCGAAGCTGGGGCTCAAGCCGACGTTCGTCTACAACTCCGCGATCAGGGGATTCGCCGGCCCGCTGACCAAGTCGCAGCTGGACCTCGTCCGGGTCAGCCCGGGCGTGAAGGCGGTCGAGGAGGACGCCCGCGTCCAGGCCACACCGCTGCCGTCGGCCCCGGGTTCCAGAGCGCCGTCCGCGTCGTGGGGCCTGGACCGGATCGACCAGCGGCACCTGCCGCTCGACAACGACTTCACCACCGCCGGCAACGGCTCCGGCGTGAACGCCTACATCCTCGACACCGGCATCGACTACGGGCACACCGAGTTCCGCGGCCGGGCGGCCCTCGGCTTCGACGCCATGGGCGACGGCCGGGGCGGCCAGGACTGCAACGGCCACGGCACGCACGTCGCCGGCACCGTGGGAGGCTCGACGTACGGGGTCGCGCGCAA
Organism: Streptomyces bambusae; assembly: GCF_019400985.1. Taxonomy (GTDB): domain Bacteria; phylum Actinomycetota; class Actinomycetes; order Streptomycetales; family Streptomycetaceae; genus Streptomyces; species Streptomyces bambusae_A. The sequence continues at coordinate 1,629 of NZ_WTFF01000017.1, read as the reverse complement.
GGCCAACCTGATCAGCGTCCGTGTCCTCGGCTGCGACGGCACGGGTTCGTGGTCGGGGATCATCGCCGGGATGGACTGGGTGGCGAGGAACGCCAAGGGGCCCGCCGTCCTCAACGGCTCCCTGGGCGGTGACCGGTCGGACGCGGTCAACAACGCCGCGAACGCCGTCGCCGACGCGGGCGTCCTGCCGGTCATCGCGGCCGGCAACTCAGCGATCGACGCGTGCCGGGTCTCGCCCGCGTCCGCGGCCCGCGTGCTGACGGTCGGGGCCACCAACAGGTGGGACGAGGAGACGAGCTTCTCCAACTACGGCACCTGCCTCGACCTCTACGCCCCCGGCCAGGACATCGTCTCCGCCAAGCTCGGCGGCGGGAGCGTCGCCCTCAACGGCACCTCCATGGCCGCCCCGCACGTCGCCGGCCTGGCCACCCTGTACAAGGGGGCGTACCCGGCGGCCACCCCGGCGGAGGTCGCCGACTGGCTCGACTCGAAGAGCACCAAGGACGACCTGACGAACCTCGGCAACGGCAGCCCCAACAAGCTGCTGTTCACCGCCGGCTTCTGACGCCTGCGACCGACCCACCCACCCCGGGCCCGGCGGTCTCGGACCGCCGAGCCCGGGGTACCGGGCCACCCGCGCCTAGGCGGCGCGCCGGTCGCCCGGGCGCTCCTTCTGGCCCGCCACCACGGCGCGCTCCAGCACCGCCGTGCGCTCGACGACCGTCCCCGCCTTGATCCCGTCCTGCTCCCTCACCTGGACGCCCCGGCTGCCCAGGTACGCGTACGACGAGCGGTCGAAGACCCACTCGGTGCGGGAGCCGTGGCGTTCGTCGACGCGGGCCAGGGCGATGCCGTCGCGGCCGGCCGCGTCCTGCGAGTGCTGGACGACGACCACGCCCGGGATCCTGGCCGCGGCCTGGTACAGGGCCGCGGCGACGCCCGGCGGGACGATCTGCTCGTGCAGCATCGAGCCGATCTCCTCGAACGCCTCCTGGTCGCGGTCGCCCGCCCCGCCGCCCGCCGCCTCACGGGCCGCCTTCAGCAGGGCGTCGGGGTCGGCCTTCTGCGCCTTCAGCCAGTCGTACGAGAAGTTCGGCGCCTCGCCCGGTATGTCCTGGCCGTTCTTCGGCTTGGCCAGCGGGCCGTCCTTGTCCAGGGTGATGCCGCCGTCCGGCTGCTGCCCCGGCTCGTCCAGCCAGCCCTTCCGGCCGTCGGGGGACTTCCACACCTCACGGGTGTGCAGCGGCTGCACCCAGGTCTTCGACTCGTTCCTGTCGACGTCGTGCGACAGCTCCAGGTACGAGACCGTGCTCTTGACGTAGACGTACTGGCCCGGCCCCGGCTCCGGCAGCTTGCCGGTGGCGGCGGCCGCGGCGATCTGCTGCACGGTGGCGGCGACCGGCTCGGCGCTGCCCGCCTCGACGGAGACCACCGGCGCCTCGACCGGCGCCGCCCGGCCGGGACCGGCCGAGCCGGCGGTGGCGTTGGGCCTGTCTCTTTTCTACTTTCCACGCCTCCCGCTCCTCTACGCGGTAGAGTGTTTGTGGGTTGGCGGTGATGTGGCCAAAAACATTACAGCACACATCGAAATAGGAAGGAAGATAAGCAGCGCATATCTCGTCAAGCTAG
>NZ_WTFF01000169.1 GCF_019400985.1 Streptomyces bambusae | reverse complement strand
CGGCACCACCGTGTGGCTGGCCGCCGGTGCCCCCGCCGGCTGCCTCCCGCTCGGCTTCGTCCCCGCCCTGATCATCGCCTTCCTGCCCTTCCCCCGCGCCCGGGGCGGCGCCAAGTTCATCGGCGCCTTCCTCTCCTTCCCCTCCTCCCTCTTCCCCCTCCCCCTCCTCTTCCCCTTCCTCCTCGCCGTCCCCGCTCGACCTGTTCCTCGGCCGGCTGCGCGCCGTACTGCCGGCGGACGCCCTGCTCACGGACCCGGCCTCGCTGGCCGCCCACTCCCGCGACGCGGCGCCCTTCTCCGAGCCCGGCACCCCCGCGGCGGTCGCCCTGCCGCGCACCGCCGAGCAGGTGCAGGAGGTCATGCGCGCCGCCTACGAGCACGAGGTGCCGGTCGTGCCGCAGGGCGCCCGGACCGGGCTGGCCGGCGCCGCCGACGCCGTCGACGGCTGCCTGGTGCTGTCCACCGTACGGATGGACCGCGTCCTCGCCGTGGACCCGGCCAACCGGCTCGTGCGCTGCGAACCCGGCGTGATCACCAAGCAGTTGGCCGAGGCCGTCGCCGCACACGGTCTGACCTACCCGCCGGACCCGGCCTCCTGGGAGCGCTGCACCATCGGCGGGAACATCGCCACCGGGGCCGGCGGCATCTGCTGCGTGAAGTACGGGGTCACCGCCGACTACGTGCTCGGCCTGGACCTCGTGCTCCCCGACGGGCGCCGGATGCGTACCGGCCGGGACACCGCCAAGGGCGTCGCCGGCTACGACCTGACCCGGCTCGTCGTCGGCTCCGAGGGCACCCTCGCGGTCGTCGTCGGCGCCACCCTCGCGCTGCGGCCGGCCCGCCCGCCGGCGCTCGCGCTGCTCGCCCAGTTCCCCGCGCTGACGGCGGCCGGGGACGCGGTCGCGGCCGTCACCGCCGCCGGTCACCTGCCGTCCGCGCTGGAACTCCTGGACCGGGCCACGTCGCAGGCCGTCGCGGACTTCGGGCACCCGCTGCTGCGGTCCGGCAGCGCGGCCACCCTCATCGTCGAGTGCGACTCCCCCGAACCGCTGCGCGAGCTGCGCGCGATCGAGCTGCTGTGCAAGTCGGCGGGCGCCGACAACGTGGTGACCGCCGCAACACCCGAGGAGTCGCGGCAGGTCATCGAGGCGCGCCGACTCGTCAGCCCGGCCCTGGGGGCCTTCGCCGCGACGCTGGGCGGGCGGCCCACCGCCTTCATCGAGGACGTGGCCGTGCCGCGCTCCGAACTGCCCAAGTTCGTCGCGACGATCGAGGAGATCGCCGCCCGCCACCGGGTCCGCATCTTCACCCTCGGCCACGCCGGTGACGGCAACCTGCACCCGACGGTGGTCTTCGACGAGGCCGACGCGCGGGAGTTCGACCGCGCGCGGACCGCGTACGACGACATCATGGCCGCCGGTCTCGCGCTCGGCGGGACCACGACCGGCGAACACGGCATCGGCACCCTCAAGCGGGACTGGCTGACCCGGGAACTGGACCCGGCCGCCCTGGAGCTCCAGCGCGGCCTCAAGCGGCTCTTCGACCCGAAGAACCTGCTCAACCCGGGGAAGGTGGTGCAGGCATGACCACCGGGCCGGACACCGATCCCGCTGCCGGCACGGCAGCCGTGCCCCGCCCCCGCGGCGCCGCCGTGCCGGGACGCGGGGCGAGGGCGGGGCGCGCGCAGACCGCGCGGTTCGCCCTCACCCACACCCTGCCCGCCTTCGCCAGGGGCCTGGCCACCGCCCGCCCGCGGGTCGCCGCGGCGCTGGGGCGGCTGCGCCAGTCCGACTGGTCGGCGGCCACGCTGCGCGCGCTGCGGGCCCGGCACGGGGGCGCTCCCGTCCTGGTCCGCGGCCTGTCCGGCGACATCCTGGTGCTGCTGGACCCCGCCGACGTCCGGCAGTTCTTCGAGGAGCCGGTCGAGCGGCTCGCCCTGGACGCCGCGGACAAGGTGCGGCTGCTCGGAGGGCTGGAGCCGACCGGCGTGATCTGCTCGCACGGCGAGCTCCGGGAGGCCCGGCGCGCGGTCAACGACCGGGCGCTGGCGCCCGACCGGGCCGACCACCCGTCGTGCGCGGAGTTCCGGGCCGTCGTGGCGGCCGAGTGCGCCCCCCTCACGGCCCGCCCGCAGCTGGAGTTCGAGCGGCTGGTCCGGGTGCTGGAACGCATCGGGCGGCGGATCGTCCTCGGTGACCGCGCCGCGGACGACGAGGAGCTGCACCGCCGGCTGCGGGCCCTGCGCGCGGAGGCCAACTGGCTGGGGATGCGCAGGAGCCGGGCCGCCGCGAACGAGCGGCTGTACGCGGCCGCCGCCGCCCAGCTGGAGCACTACGCCGCCGGCGCCCCGGCCCACACCCTCGTCGGGCGGGCACTGGCCGAGCCGGCCGCCGACGGCGTGGACCCGGTGGGGCAGGCCCACCACTGGCTGCTCGCCGTCGACGGCTGCGCGCCGGTGGTCGCCCGCACCCTGCTGCTGCTGGCCGCGCACCCGGCGGAGCAGGACGCGGCCCGGGTGTCCTTGCGGGGCGGCTCGGACTCCCGGCTGCGGGCCTGTGTCCAGGAGTCGCTGAGGCTGTGGCCGCTGGTACCCGACCTGGTGCGGGTCACCCGCGCCGAGACCACCTGGGGCGGTGTGACGTACCCGGCGGGCACACAGGTGCTGGTGCCGATCGGCTTCCACCAGCGCGACGGGGCGCACGTCGGGGCGGCGCAGCTGTTCGTGCCGGGCCGCTGGCTCTCCGCGGGCGCCGACCGGGACCCGCGGATGGCGCCGTTCGGCCACGGTGGCGGGCGCTGTCCCGGCGACCGGCTCGGGCTGCTGCTGAGCGCCGCGGTGTGCGCGGAGGTGCTGCGGGGGCACCGGGTGGGCGCGGCCCGGCCCGTGATCGATCCGCACACCTGCCTGCCGGGCGCCGTGGACACGGCGGGGATCCGGCTCACCCTGACCCCGCGCTGACCCGGCGCTGCGCCCCCACCCTGCCCCCCGCGCTGCGCCCCCGCGCCGGCCCCCGTACCGCCGTCGCCGCCGCTGTCGCCGCCGCCCTCCGCACCGTGCTCCCAGCACCGATGCCGGCCCGATGCCGGCACTGATGTCGGCGCCGATTCCCACACCGATTCCAGCACCGATTCCAGCACCGCCGCCGGCCCCGCCGCCGACGCCGCAGTCGAGGAGATCGCCCCCATGCCGTCCACCGTCACCTCCGCCGACGAACCGGACGTGGCTTCCCTGCACCACCTGTGCCGTGAACTGGCCGAGGCCGCCGACGCCGTGGCGGACGCCGCCGCGCACGCCGGTGCGCTCGGCCTCGGCTCCCGGCTGCCCGGTCCCGCCCGGCGCACCCTGCGCCGGGCGCTGACCGATCCGGCCGGGTTCGGCTGGGGCTGGCGCGGCGGCGGCCCGCTGACCCGGGCGGCCTGGCTCGCCGGGGTCCTGACCAGCCGGGAGAGCCTCGCGGTCAGCCTCGCCGTCACCGGCCTCAAGGCCCGGATCCGGGCCGCGGCCGTCGCACACCCGGAGCTGCTCGGCGATCCCGACACGGCCCGGGTGCTGGACCTCATCGAGGCCGACCGGCAGGCCGAGGCGGTGCGGGCGTTCCGGTCCGTCATCGGCGGCCAGGGGTCCGAGCGTGCCTTCGCCCTGCTCGCCCCGGCGTTCGCCGACATCCTGGCCTGGAACGCGCTGACCGACGAGAACCCGCTCAACGACGCGGCCGGCTGGGAGATCGCCACCGGCCGCACCCTGACCACCGCCGAGCCCCTGATGGGCGTCTCGGGCGCCGTCTGGGCCTTCCTGGACCGCGGTCCCGGGCGCGCCGTGCCGGCCGCCCCGGACCCGGAACTGCTGGCGCGGCTGGACGACTCGGGCACCATCACCGGGTACGTCCGCAACATCGACGCCATCGGCACCGGCGGCACCCTGCTGGTCCAGCGCGTCACCGGCCCCGACGACGTCGCCCGGTACGTCGTCCAGCTCGCCGGGATGGCCGCCGGCAAGCTGCGGCACGACACCCCGCAGGACGTGCTCGGCGCGATCCACGCCGTGGCCCGGCCCAGCACGCCGTACTCCCGGGCCGTGACGAAGGCGGTGCGCACGGCCGTGCCGTCCGGGGCCGAGATCGCCCTGATCGGGCACTCCCTGGGCGGCATCACCGCCATGAACCTCGCCGCGGACCCGGACTTCTGCGCGCTCTACCGGGTGCTCCGGGTCGTCGCGGTCGGCTCGCCCGTCGACGGCAAGCGGCCCGCCGACCCGGCCACCCGGGTCTGTTCGCTGGTCAACGAGCACGATGTGGTACCGAGTCTGGAAGGGCGCTCGGCGGTCTCCCCGTACGCCCTTCCGGAGGGGTTCACCGAGTTCACGTGGGCCGACGACACCCACGCCTTTCCGCTGTGCCATGCCGCCGACCGGTACGCGCACAACCTCCGGTTCGACGTGCCGGACACCGCCGCGCACGTCGACGCGGAACTCGCGCCCTTCCGGGGCCGGGTCACCGCAACCCGCCTCTTCCAGCTGTACGACCGCTGAGGGAACACCGTTTCTGATGACCGAGACCACCGAACCGAAGACCCCCTCCACTTCCCCCTCCACTCCCCCGTCCGGCCCGGCCGCGCCGGGTCCCGGCGGGGCACGCGTCCCCGCTCAGGGCGGCGCCGCCCCGGCCGGGTCCGCGCCGGGCGCGTCCGGCTACGGCCCGCCGGGCCTGCTGGAGCGCCTGGGCTCCGCCGCCTTCGCCCGGGTCAACCGCACCCGCGAATGGCACGAACTACCCGGGCCCCTCGCCCTGTTGAACCTCCGCGTGCTGCGCGACGACCTGCGCCGCCACAACCTGTACGACACCTTCGGCGCGGGCGGTGAGCGGCCCCGCCGCGCCCCGGCCGAGCTGCCGCCGTACCGCTCGTACGACGGCTCGGGCTACGACCCGTACGACGAGGACATGGGGCGGGTCGGCACCCGGCTGGACCGCAACGCGCCGCTGCACATGGTCTTCCCGGAGTCCGAGGACGACCTGATGAGCCCGAACCCGCGGGAGGTCAGCCGGCAGCTGCTGGCCCGCCGCGGCTTCACGCCCGCGCCCACGCTGAACCTGCTCGCCGCCGCGTGGATCCAGTTCGAGAACCACGGCTGGGCCAACCACGGCGACAACGAGGAGGCCGAACCGTTCACCGTCCCGCTCGCCGAGGACGACGACTGGGCCGGACAGTGCCCGATGCGCGTCAACCGGACCCGCCCCGACCCGGTGGCCCACACGGCGCCGGGCACCCCGCCGACGTACGAGAACACGGTCACCCACTGGTGGGACGGCTCGCAGATCTACGGCTCGGACGAGGCCCGGTGCCGAACGCTGCGGACGGGCGAGCACGGGAAACTGATCACCGAGGACGGCCGGCTGCCCGCGGACCCGCGCCCGGGCCGGGGCTGCCTGGACCTGACCGGCATGAACAGCGACTACTGGGCGGGGCTTTCGCTGCTCCACACGCTGTTCGCGAAGGAGCACAACGCGATCTGCGACCACCTGCGGGCGCACCACCCGACGTGGGACGACGAGCGGCTCTTCCACACGGCCCGGCTGGTCAACACCGCACTGATGGCGAAGATCCATACGGTGGAGTGGACCCCGGGCATCCTCGACACCCCGGTGCTGCGGCGGGCGATGGACGCCAACTGGTACGGCGTGCTGCCGCGTTGGGTGTCGAAGCGGTACGGGCGGGTCGGCAGCGGGGAGATGCTCAGCGGCATCCTCGGCTCCCCGACCCACCACCACGCGGCGCCGTTCTCGATGACCGAGGAGTTCGTCTCCGCGTACCGGCTGCACCCGCTGATCCCCGACGAGCTGATCGTGCGCGACCACCGCGGCGGCGGCACCCGCACGACGATCGGCTTCGCCGACATGCAGGGCGCCACCACGCGGTCGTCGGTGGACGAGTACGGGATGAGCGACCTCTTCTACTCGCTCGGCACCGCCCACCCGGGCGCCCTGGTGCTGCACAACCACCCGGACGCGCTGCGTGAGCTGGCCCGGCTGACCGGCGAGCGCATCGACCTCGGGACGGTCGACATCCTGCGCGACCGCGAGCGCGGCATCCCGCGCTACAACGCGTACCGGCAGATGCTCCGCAAGCGGCCCGTGACCTCCTTCGAGGAGCTCACGGGCGGGCACCCGGGGGACACGCCGCTGCTGCGGGAGCTGTACGAGGGCCGCCTGGACCGGGTGGACACGCTGGTCGGCAACCTCGCGGAGCCGCGGCCGGCCGGCTTCGGCTTCAGCGACTCGCTCTTCCGGATCTTCATCCTGATGGCCAGCCGGCGGCTGAAGAGCGACCGCTTCTTCACCACCGACTACCGCCCGGAGATCTACACGGCCGAGGGCCTGGAGTGGGTGGACCGCAACACCATGGTGACGGTGCTCCTGCGGCACCACCCCGAGCTGCGGCCGGCCCTGGACGGGGTCGCCAACGCCTTCGCGCCCTGGAGGAGCCTGTGACGTCCTCCGCCGGGCTGCACGCCCATGCCGACGCGCTGCGCGAGCACGCGCGGCGACTGCTCGCGGCGGGTGACGCCCTGGTCTGGCAGGGGCCCGAGGCGGACGCCTTCCGGCGGCGGGTCACCGAGCTCGCGGGGCGCTGCTCGACGGCGGCGGCCCACTTCGACCGGGCGGCGGGCCAGACGGCCCACGCGCGGGCGAAGGCCGGGGCGGCTCAGGCCGCGCCGCCGCCCGGTGCCGCAGCTGTGGGCGCGGCGGAGGCCGTGGGGGCCGACGGGGTGCAGGTGATCTCGTCGCGGGGAGTGTAGTGCGTGCGGAAGGTCTGCCGGCCGACCTCCTGGCCGGACCGGACGAGGACCCGGTCGACGGTGACGTCGAAGCCTTCGTACGGGGTCTGCACCTCGCAGCCGGGGCCGGACAGCTCGCGCTTCACGGGCTCGGTGACGTTCGTGCGGGGGCCCTTCTCGGCGCGGACCTCGTCGTACGCCTTGGTGCCGAGCAGGGTGACGGTCACCGAGCTGTCGGTGGAGGTGGCCTGGACGTACAGCGCGTGGCCGGAGTCGTTCTGCCAGCGCAGGTCGAGGCTGCCCCAGGCGACGGTGGCCTCGCGGCCTTCGGGGTACCGCTCGATGTAGAAGGAGTGGGCTCCGTGCTCCACGGGCTTGACGCCGGCGAAGAAGGCGGCGTTGAACATCGTGGTCGCCACAGCGGAGACGCCGCCGCCCGGGGACTTCACGTACCGGCCGTCGTTGATCATGATGCCGTCGACGAAGCCGTTCTCCTCGGTCCGCTCGCCGACGGTCTTGTTGAAGCTCCAGGTCTCGCCGGGCATGACGACCGAGCCGTTGATCAGTTCCACGGCGCGGGCGATGTTCTTGGTGCGGTAGGGCGCGGGCGGGAAGGCCACGCTGAAGGACGAGACCTTCTCCTTGATCCCGAGGCGCTGGGCCTGGTCGACCGTCATGCGGGGCTGGACGGGGGTGGCGGCGAGCTCCCCGGTGCGGGCGGCGTCCCCCGTGCGGGTCAGCAGGGGCAGGACGGCCGCGCGGAGGGCCTCCTCGGTGACCCGGAAGCCGGGGCGGCCGTCCTCGGCGACCGTGGCCCGGCCCTGGGCGTCGACGCGGAAGACGGCCTCGCGGGCCCCGGGGGTGGCCGCGGCCAGCTGCCGGGAGACGGCGGGGTCGGCCAGCAGCCCCTTGGCGTCGAGGGCCGGGACGAGCCGTCCCCGGGAGTCGGCCTCGACCGACAGGTATCTGCCGATCACCTCGGGGGCGATGGATATGCGCTGGTCGGAGACGGTCAGGGTGACCGGGCCGGACATGGCGGGCTCGGCGAATTCCCGCAGGGCGCGGGCGGTCTCCTCCGGGCCCACCCGGGGCGGGGTCTGCTGGACGGGGAGTGCGACCGGGCCGGTCCGGGGGCGCAGATAGGCGGCGCGGACGGTGTCCACCGCCTGTTCGGTACGGAGGGTGACGCCGGTGACCGGTTGCGTGACCTTGGCGGAGCCGTCGTCGAAGGTGATGGCGCCGTCGCGGACCCGGGGCCCGGCGGCGGCGAGCCGGTCGAGCTCGGCCCGGTTCACCGGGCCGTCCTCGCGGACCACAGGCTCGACGTCCCGGTCGGGCCGGGAGAAGAGGCGGCCGATGACGGTGAAGGGGTCGGACCCGGCCTGCGCCGCGCGTTCGGCGGTGGCGGCGGTGTCGACGGACAGGCCGAACGCGGCGGGCACGGCCTGCTCGGTGCGGTCGCCTATGCGCAGCGGGATCGGGGCGGTCGCGAGGGGCGTGAAGTCCCGGTCCAGCACGCGGCCGGCCTCGGCGCGGCTCATGCCGCCGATGTCGACGCCGTGCACCCGGGTGCCCGTGGCGATCTCGTCGCCGGCCACGACCAGGCCGGTGACGTACAGGCCGCCGAGGCCGAGCACGGCCGCTCCGCCCGCGACGGGAAGAACGGTCCGCCAGGTGAGCGTCCGGCCGTGTACGCGTCGCATGTCTCTCGTCTCTCCCGGGGGCGCGGTCAGGAGGTTCATGATTCCGCAATACGGAGTAAAAACGACAAAAATGTGCCCATCCTCACGGACGGGCACAAGGGGGCGCGAGACGGGATACGTGGCGGCGGGGGCGGCAGGGCGCGAACACGCACCGTGACCGCGGACCACCGGACCGCCGGGCCCCCGGGCACCCGGGTCACCGGGCCCCCGGCTCCGGGCGGGCCGGCGCCGAGGACCACGGAGGCCGCGGAGGCCACAGGGGCCAGGAGGCCGGGCGATCAGTGGAAGAGCATCGACGCGCCGCCGGCGTCCGTGGTGACCGAGCCCGGGCACAGGAAGCTGCCGGAGGTCTTGGTGGCGGTGAAGGCCCGGTTGACGTACTTGCGGGTCGAGCCGTCACGGTTCCACACGATGTTCGTGGCCTTGTAGCGGCAGGAGATGAAGCTCTGCTTGCCGGTGATGTCGATGAAGTCGGTCCTCGCCACGCCGGCGGCGTCGTCGAAGGTGAAGACCGGGTTGTTGTTGAGCACCGCGGTGATGCCGCCGCCGCATGTCAGGTTGCCGCCGGGCCGGTTGATCGTGTTGCGGTCGACGGCGAGGGTGCCGGGCGGGACGGCACTGGTGGACGCGTTGGTCCAGGTACAGGTGTTGCCGGCGACCACGATGACCCCGTCGGCCTTCTGGTCGGCCGCGGGGCCCGCCGCGTTCGCCGCGGTGGTGGTGCCGACGGCGGCCGCAACGAGTAAGGCCGCCGCGGCCGTTCGCGCGATGTTCCTCATGTCGCTCCTCCTTGCCACGTCCTTGTGGGGGGGTGGGGGTGATGCGAGGCGGTGGGCCTCGCGGGAGTGCGTCCGGCCGCGCCGGCGGTCGCCGGCGCGGGCGGGGAGAGAGCAGTCGAGCGCCACGGAGCGTCCCACAGCAGCCGTGAATTGTCATGCACGGGTCAGCCGCTTGTTCGTGAACGGCCTGATTCCTGGCCGAAACACGCCCCCGCAGCGCGTTGGACCCGCCGGCGCGCACCGGACCCGACCGGGCCGGCCGAACCCGTACCGATATCCTGCGCGAGCACTTCCCGGGCCGCTGTGACCTGGGAAGAGGTGAATCAACGGACTTGCCGGCCGCGTCGGCACGGCGGAAGAAGGAGCCTGACGATGGACGTGCAGCACTTCGAGCGGATCACCGCGTTCATCGAGGCGCGGCTCACCCCGCTGTTCGACGAGGCGAGCGGGAACCGGCACGGCTGGGACATGGACGACACCTCGCGTGCGCTGCGCGCCCTGCGCAACGCGGTGCTGGAGGCCTCCGCGGTCAAGGGCCTGATCGCGAAGCGCGACACCGCCGACGCGGCGATGCGGCGCGTCATCGACCAGTCGGTGGAGCACCACTGGGACGTGCTGCGCGGCATCGCCCGGCAGTGGGAGGACCACGCCGACTTCCAGCGGGAGTTCAAGCGCCACGCGTGGGAGCTGGACGAGGTACCCGCCGCCGCGGCGCCCGTCGAGGGCTGAACACCCGGCGCGGCAACGGCTTTGCACCCGCCCCGGGTGGCCCGAGGTCTCAGGCGGCCGCCGTCACCGACAGGGCTCCGTCGGTCAGCAGGCCGACGTGCGCGCCGTACGGGGAGCTGACCCGCTCGAGCACCTCGCCCAGCCAGGCGCAGTCGTCGGCCCCGGCGGGCCGCAGCCGCATGCGGTGGGCCCGCAGCACCACGACGCGGGCCTCGCGCAGGGCTCCCGTACGCCGGTCCAGCACGGGGAAGTACAGCGGGCGCAGGTCGTCGCGGTAGCCCTCGTAGCCGCCGATGCCCTCGTAGTCGTCGATCAGGTCGCCGCACCCGTACGTGACGAGCCTGCCCCGGTACACCTCCAGCGGGCGCGGGTGGTGCGAGGAATGGCCGTGCACCAGGTCGGCGCCGCCGTCGACGAGGGCGTGCGCGAAGCGGACCCGGTCGGCTGGGACGCCGTAGCCCCAGTTCGAACCGAAGTGGACCGAGACGACGGCGAGGTCGCCCGGCCGCTTCGCCTCCCGGATCCGGGAGGTCACCTCGGCGGCGCCCTCCGGCGTCTCGGGCACGAGGTGCACACCGCTGCGGTCGGGCGTGGCGGCCCAGCCGGGCGGGATGCCGCTGGACTCCGTCCCCAGGCAGAAGACCAGTACCCGCCCGCCCCCGGGGAGCGGGACGGCCGCCGGGCGCCGGGCGGCGTCCAGGTCCCGGCCCGCGCCGGCGGCGGTGAATCCGGCGTCGGCAAGGGAGTCGAGGGTGTCGGTCAGACCGCGGCGGCCGTAGTCCATCACGTGGTTGTTGGCCAGGGAGCAGACGTCGGGGCGGGCGACGGCCAGGCAGGGCAGGTTCTGCGGGTGCATCCGGTAGTGGACCGCCTTGCCGGGGACGCTCTCGCCCTGCTCGGTCACGGACGTCTCCAGGTTCACGATCCGCACGTCGGGGGCGGCGGCGTCCAGGATCCGCAGTGCGTCGCCCCAGGGCCAGGTCCAGGCGGCGCCGCGGGGCACCGGACCACTGGCCTCCTCCGCGAGCCGCACGTACGAGCGGGCGTCCTTCAAGTACGCCTCCGCGAGTGCGGGGTCGCCGGGGTGGGGCAGGATCTGGTCCACCCCGCGGCCGAGCATCACGTCGCCGGAGAGGAACAGCTTGACCAGGTCACCGCCCACGTGCCAAGCGTAGGGCTTCTCGGGCCGGGAGCGCCGGGGGAGGGCGGCGGGCGTGCCCGGGGCGCGGGCCGGGGGCACCCTGGAGGTATGGCACGAGCCAACGACCGGGTCGAGGCCCTGCTGCAGGAGTACGCCGACCTCATCGCGATCCGGGGCGGGGACGCGTTCAAGGTCCGGGCCTACGAGAAGGCGGCGCGGTCCGTGGGCGGCTTCCCCACCGACATCTCCACGCTCGACGAGAAGGGCCTGCGCGAGATCCCGAACGTCGGGAAGTCCCTGGCCGACAAGATCGTCGAGTTCCTGCGCACGGGGCACGTGCCGGCCGTGGACGAGGCCCGCGCGGCCGTCCCGGCGGGCGTGCGCGAGTTGATCACCATCCCGGGCCTCGGCCCCCGCAAGGCCATGGTGCTCCACCAGGAGCTGGGGATCTCCTCGGTGGACCAGCTGCTGGACGCCATCCACGAGGAGCGGCTGCGCGACCTGAAGGGCTTCGGCGAGCGCACCGAGGAGAACATCCTGCACGGCATCTCGCTGATGCAGAAGGCGGGCGAGGGCCGCATCCTGATCAGCTCGGCGACGGACGTCGCGGAACAGATCGTCTCCGACCTGTCCGGGCTGCCGGGCTGCAAGCGCTGCGCGTACGCGGGCTCGCTGCGGCGGATGCGGGAGACGATCGGGGACATCGACGTCCTGGTGGCGGCGGAACGCTCGGAGCCGTTCATGGAGGCGCTGGCGGCGGCGCCGTACACGGCCGAGGTCATCGGGCAGGGCCGCAAGAAGACCTCCGTGCGCACCACCACCGGACTCCAGGTGGACCTACGGGTCCTGCCGCCGGCCTCGTGGGGTGCCGGGCAGCAGTACTTCACCGGTTCCAAGGCGCACAACATCCGGGTGCGCGAGCTCGCCGTGCGCCACGGGCTGAAGCTCTCCGAGTACGGGCTGTTCGACGCCGAGAGCGACGAGCTGATCGCCTCCGCCACGGAGGAGGAGATCTACGCCCGGCTCGGCCTGCCCTGGATACCGCCGACGCTGCGGGAGGACCGGGGCGAGGTCGCGGCGGGACTGCGCGGGGAGCTGCCGGAGCTGGTGTCCGAGAAGGACGTCCGCGGCGACCTGCACACCCACACCGACCTCACCGACGGGCTGTCCTCCCTCGACGACATGGTCGCGGCCGCCGCGGACCGCGGCTACGCCTACTACGCGGTGACCGACCACGCCCCGAACCTGTACATGCAGCGCATGACGGAGGAGAAGATCCTCGCGCAGCGGGAGCGGGTGCGGGAGCTGGACCGCAGCCACCACGGCATGCGGCTGCTGCACGGCACGGAGCTGAACATCGGCCCCGAGGGGGACCTGGACTGGCCCGACGAGTTCCTGGCCGGCTTCGACCTGTGCGTGGCCTCGGTCCACTCCCACTTCAACCAGAGCCGGCGGGAACTCACCCGTCGGCTGATCCGGGCCTGCGAGAACCCGTACGTCGCCGTCATCGGCCACCCGACCACCCGGTTGATCGGCAAGCGCCCGCCCCTGGACGCCGACCTCGACGCGGTCTTCGAGGCGTGCGCGCGGACGGGCACGGCGCTGGAGGTCAACTCGCACCCGGAGCGGCTCGACCTGTGCGACGAGGACATCCTGCGGGCGAAGCGGTACGGGGTGAAGTTCGCGGTGGACTCCGACGCGCACTCCGTCACGCACCTGCCCTACCTGCGGTACGGGGTGGGCACGGCGCAGCGCGGCTGGCTGACGAAGGACGACGTCATCAACGCGTGGCCGCTGACCCGGCTGAAGCGCTTCCTGCGGCCGGGCGGCGGGTGACAGCCGAAAGCGAGCCACGCAGGCTACGCGCGGTCCGGGCGGAGTTCGGCGCGGTAGCGGCCCGGGGTGGTGCCGAACTCCCGGGCGAAGGCGTGGGAGAGGGCGTACGCGGTGCCGTAGCCGACGCGGCGGGCGACGGCGGACAGCGGGTCGGCGGTGTCCCGGAGCAGGGCGGCGGCGGAGGTCAGCCGCCACCAGGTGAGGTAGGCCATCGGGGGCCGGCCGACCAGGGCGGTGAACCGGCGGGCCAGGGTGGGCCGGGAGACGCCCGCGGCGGCCGCGAGGCGTTCGGTGGTCCAGGGCGCGGCCGGGTCCGCGTGCAGGGCGCGCAGCGCGGCGGCCGCCACCGGGTCGCCCAGGACGGCGGGCCAGACGCCGGCCGTGCCCTCGGCCATCCAGGACCGGACCATGTAGACGAGCAGCAGGTCGAGCAGGCTGGGGACGGCCAGCAGGGAGCCGGGGCGGGCGGCGTCGAGTTCACGGCCCAGCAGGTCGATGGCGGAGCGGAGTTCGGGGTGGCCGCCGACCCGGTGGGGCAGGTGGACGACGTTCGGCAGCTCGGCCATGAGCGGGTGCACGCGGCTGCGGTCGAGCCGGTACTTCCCGCACAGCACGGCCACCTCGCGACCGGTCCCCACGTCGGACACCCCGCCGGCCGCGCCCGCGTCCAGGCTGTCGCGCCACCGCTCGAACGGCACCGCGCCCGCCACCGCCGCCGCGTCCACGGCCGTGTCGGCGATCACGTGTCCCGTGCCGTGCGGGAGCAGGACCGCGTCGCCGGGGCCGAGCGTGACGGGGGCGCCGCCGTCGGCCAGCAGCCAGCAGCTGCCCTCCAGGACGACGTGGAATCCGGCGCCCTCGTACGGGGCGAAGCGCGTGCACCAACTCCCGCCGACCCGGATCCGGTTGGAGGAGGGGCGCCCGATGCGCACGGCGGAGATCGCGTCACTCACAACGTCCACGGCCCCAGGGTAGCCGGAAGTCGGATCAGGGGTGAGACGGACGCGTATCACCGTGAGCGCAGCGGGCATTGAGCGGCTCAGCGGCCCGTTCGTAGGGTCGATGCATGACCGAGGAGAACGTACAGAGCAACGCCCGGAGCATTGAACAGAGCGACGCACAGAGCGACGCGCAGGGCACCATGCAGGGCACCATGCAGGGCAACGTGCAGCGCATCGTGCTGGGGGACGTCGAGGTCCTGCGCTTCGTGGAGTTCCAGGGCCCGTTCGTCGCGGCCCGCGGGCTGGTCCCGGACGCCCCGTACGAGGCGTGGCGCGACAACGGGGAGTGGCTGTCCCCCGACCACTGGGAGGCGGCCGGCGATCTGGCCGTGCTCGCCGTGCAGACCTGGGTGCTGCGCAGCGGGGGGCGGACCGTGGTGGTCGACCCGGGGGTGGGCGCGGGCCGGGAACGGCCGGGCTCACCGGCCTTCCACCGCCGGCAGGACGACCTGCCCGGCCTGCTGGCCGCGGCGGGCATCCGGCCGCAGGACGTCGACGTGGTCGTCAACACCCACCTGCACGCCGACCACGTGGGCTGGAACACCCGCGGCGGCGAGGACGGATCCGGTGCTTGGGAGCCGACGTTCCCCCGCGCCCAGTACCTCCTCCCGGCCGCCGACGACGCCCACTTCGGCCCGGACGGCGGCTACGCGGGCGGCGTGCGCGAGGACGACCGGCTGATCTACGAGGACAGCGTGGCCCCCGTCCACCGGGCCGGCCAGGCGGTGCTGTGGGACGGCTTCCACCGCATCGACGAGCACCTCACGCTGGAGTCGGCGCCGGGCCACACGCCCGGCTCGTCCGTGCTGCGGCTCGCGTCGGGCGGGGAGCGGGCGGTGTTCGTGGGCGATCTCCTGCACCATCCGGTGCAGATCCTCCACCCGGCCTGCAACAGCTGCTTCTGCCTCGACCCGGCCGGGGCGGCGGCCAGCCGGCTGCGCGTCCTCGGCCGGGCGGCCGCGGAGCGGGAACTGGTCGTGCCCGCGCACTTCGCCGGTGCCGGATCGGTCGGGGTCCGGCGGGAGGGCGAGGGGTTCGCCCCGGTGGGCTGGGCGGCGGCGCTCAGCCCGCGCGTCGCCGGTGCAGGACGCCCCTGACGAAGGCCGCCTGGCCGGCGTGCTGGAGGTCGTCGGCCAGCACGCTGACCAGCCGGACCCCCAGGCTGACCGGCGGGTCCCAGCGCTCGTCCACGATGCGCTCCAGATCGGTGGCGGCCAGTGACCGGACGAAGGCCAGGGTCTGCTCGTGCACCGCGTCGGCGTAGCCGAGCAGCAGGTCGCCGGACTCGACCCGGACGGCCGCGACCTCGCGCGCGGTGTGCCCGTACCCGGTGTCGTCCGCGGCGAACGGCAGGCCGAACCGGTCGGCCCAGCCGCCCGCGTGCCAGACCTGTTCCAGCCCCCCGGCGTCGGCCATGTGGTCGTCCTGGATCCGGTACAGGTGCCAGACCAGCCAGGCGATCGAGTTCGCCCCGCGATCGATCCGTGCGTGCAGCTCCTCGGGGGACAGGCCCTCGACGGTCTCGTGGACCGCCTCCTGGATCCGTCCGAACCCGTCGGCCACTACCTCGATGGCCTTCATGCCCCGCACCGCCCCTGCTCCGTGGTCACCACGGCACCACCATGCCGGGCGGGCCGGCGCGGACCCCGCCCGACACGCGGGGCGGCCCGGTTCCCCGAAGGGGTGAACCGGGCGGCGGTGCGCCGGGTCCGGACGATCCGGTCCCCGGCCGTACATAGGATCAAGGTGCCGCAAGGCAGGGCCGGTTGACCACCGCGCCCGGCCGGCGGCCGCACACCACCCCCGTCCTGTGCCCTGAGCCGAGGAGTCACGTGGCCCTGTCCTTCGACCGCCGACTGACCGTCACCGCCGCCGCCCTGCTCGCCGTGGTCGCCGGTGCGGCGCCGGCGACCACCGCCTACGCCTCCCCCGCCGGCCCGGTCCCGGCCGCCGCCCCGGCCGC
>NZ_WTFF01000168.1 GCF_019400985.1 Streptomyces bambusae | reverse complement strand
GTTGCGGTCCGCCCGGCGGGTGCCGGCCGCGTTCGTCGCCCTCGTGGTCCTCGCCGCGGCCGCCCTCTTCCTCTACGACCTCGCGGCCGTCCGCGCCGGCCGCCCCGGCATGCGCTGGCGCCGCGAACTCGCCCGCCAGCTGGACCGGCACACCCTCGCCGAAGCCGCCGTGCTCACCGGCGCGGCGGCCCTGGTCCTGGCCGGCGCCGCCCTCCTGCTGCTCGCCTTGGCTCCCGGCCGACGCGGCATGCTGATGATGGCCGGCGGGGCCGCCGACGTACGCGCCGGGATCGGCCGCAAGAGCGCGGCCCTGCTGCTGCGCGACCGGGCCATGGAGGTCCCCGGGGTGCAGTCGGTCCGGGTCACGGTCCACCACCGGTTCGTCGCGGTGCGGGCGGCCTCGCACTTCCGCGAGCTGGACGACGTACGCGCGGACCTGGAGGCGGTGCTCGCGGTGGGCCTGACGGAACTGGGCCTGGCCCACGACCTGCCGCCGCGGGTACGGGTCACCCGCCCGACCGGGAAGGGGTGAGGGGCGTGCTCGGAACGGCGAACCGGGTCCTGCTCGCGCTGGCCGGCCTGCTCGCGGCGGCGGCCGGCGCCGCGGTGCTCGCCGCGTCCTGGCCCTTCGCCGGGCGGGACGAGCCGCTGCTGAGCCGGGCCCGGCAGCGGGACCTGCACGCCGAGGGCTGGGTGTGGTGGGCCGAGGCCGCGGCCCTCGCCGCGTGCGTGCTGCTCGCGCTGTGGTGGCTGTCCGCCCAACTGCGCCGCTCCCGGCTGCCGGACGTCCTGGTGGACACCGGGGACGGCGCCTACGCGGTGCTGCGCGGGCGGGCGCTGGAGGAGGCGGTGGCCGCCGAGTGCGAGGCCCTGGACGGCGTGGCGCACTGCCGGGTCGCCCTGCACGGCCGGCGCGACGCCCCCGCCCTGCGCATCACCCTGCGGCTGGAGCCGTACGCCGTACCGGCCGACGTACTGGCCGGCCTCGCCGGCCCCGTCCTCGACCACGCCCGCACCTCGGCGGGCCTCCCCGAACTCCCCACGGAAGCCCGCCTCCTCCTCACCCCCCACCACGCCCCCCGCGTGACGTAGCCCGCGCGCCCGTCCGTGACCGGGCGGCGTCGTGGTCCGGCGCTCGGTCGGCGCCGCTACTTGATGTCCCACTGCCCTATCTGCGATGCGAAGCCGCTGTTCAGGCTGAAGTGGAGCAGGTTGACCTTCGAGTCCTTGGGGATCTCGAACACGATGTAGCCCAACGCCTTCCCGCCGGGCGCGATGGTCACGCTGCCGGGGAACTCGGGGCCGGCGGTGATGCCCATGGTCAGGGTGGAGGTGAACTGCTGGCCCTCGGCGTCGGCGACCTTGGCTCCGTTCGAGGGGCTGTCGTCGTAGGGGGCGGTGCCGGTGTTGACCAGTTCCAGCTGGGCGGCGACGAACCGGTTGCCGTCCTTCGGCTGTACGTACTCCTCCTTGGACGTGGCCGGATCGACCCACTTCTTGACGGTGACGGCGATCTTCTCGCCGTCGTTGTTGCCGGCGAGGGTGAGGGTGTCGCCGACGGCGGCCTTCTTCTGCGGCGCGGCGGAGGCGGCGGGCGTCGCGGGCGCGGAGTTGCTGCTCTGCGCCGGGGCCGGGGCCGCGTCAGGCTTGGTCTTGACGTCGGTGTCGGTGCAGCCGGTGAGGGTGAGCAGGGCGGCGGTGGCGAGGACCGTGGTGATGGCGTGATGTGTGCGCATCAAGCCATGCTCGTCCGTGTGAACTCACTGTGCAGGGCATGTGATCAAGCTGTGATCGTGCACGAAATCCGGACGACCGCACCGACACGACGCGTCGGCCCCGCCAGGTGACAGCGAGCGCGTCCGCAGCGCCGGACCGGCCTCCCGAGCCTTGCTGCACCGACACCGTGGACGGCTGCGGCGGCCGGGCGGCCGGTCCGTCGGCCCCGCGGCAGCCCCTCGACGTCGTACGGGCCCGGCCTCGGTTCAGAAGCCGTGTCGGGCGCCGCCGTCCACCGGGAGCATGACGCCCGTCAGGTACGAGGCGGCCGGTGAGAGGAGGAATGCCGCGGTGCGGCCGAACTCCTCCGGCGTCCCGTAGCGGCGCAGCGGGATGCGGGCCTCGTTGGCCGCGCGGGCGGCCTCCGCGTCGCCCGAGAGGGCGTCCAGCTCGCGCACCCGGTCGGTGTCGATCCGGGCCGGCAGCAGGCCGACCACCCGGATCCCGCGCGGGCCCAGCTCGTCGGACAGGGACTTCGCGAAGCCGGCCAGGCCCGGCCGCAGGCCGTTGGAGATGGTCAGGCCCGGGATGGGCTCGTGCACCGAGCCGGACAGTACGAAGCCGATGACCCCGCCCTCGCCGAGCTCGGCGGCCGCCGCGCGGGCCAGGCGCACCGCGCCCAGGAACACCGACTCGAACGCCGCCTGCCACTGCTCGTCCGTGTTGTCCGCGGCGAAGCCGGGCGCCGGGCCGCCCACGCTGACGAGGATGCCGTCGAAGCGCCCGAAGTGCTCGCGGGCGGCGGCGATCAGCCGCCCGGCGGCCTCCGGGTCGGCATTGTCGGCGGCCACCCCCACGGCCCCCGGGCCCAGCCCGGCCGCCGCGTCGGCGATCCGCCCGGCGTCCCGCCCGGTGAGGACGACCTTCGCGCCGTCGGCGGTCAGCTCGCGCGCGGTGGCCAGGCCCAGCCCGCGGCTGGCCCCGGTGACGACGTAGACACGGTCCTTCAGTCCAAGATCCATGGGCCCACGCTACGCGGTCGCGGGCTCGTTCTCCCCGGCGGCCGGGGCAGCGGCCGCCGCCTGCTCGCGGTCGCGCTTCTCCCGCCGTACGAGGACCACCCAGCCGACCGGCACACCGGCGGCGAACAGCCACCACTGGACCGCGTACGCCATGTGCGCCCCGATGGAGTCGTGGTCGGGCTCGCCGATGGGCTCCGGGCTGCCGTCCGCGGGCTCCGGAGCGGCCAGCTCCAGGTAGCCGCCGAGCACCGGCCGGCCCAGGGCCCGGGCCTGCTGCTCGCTGTTGATCAGCATCACCTGACGGTCCGGCAGACCGGCGCGGTCCTTGATGCCACTGCCGGCGCTGGTCTCGTCGGCCTTCAGCCGCCCGGTGACGGTCACCTCGCCGGCGGGCGGGGCCGGCACCTGCGGGTGGTCGCCGGGGGCGCCGCCGCCCGGCACCCAGCCGCGGTTGACCAGGACCACCCGGCCGTCGGCCAGCACCAGGGGGGTCAGGACATGGAAGCCGACCCGGTCGTCGGCGTTGGTCCGCATCCGCACCACGACCTCGTGGGCCGCGTCGAAGGTGCCGGTCGCGGTGACCGTACGCCAGAAGTCGGCCCTCGGGACCTCGTGGCCGGGGGAGGTGACGTCGGTCACCGGCACGGGCGCGGCGTCCAGGTTCGCCGCGATCAGCTCGTTCTGTGCGACCCGGCGCTCATGGCGGTGGAACTGCCAGAACCCCAGCTTGACCATCACGGGGATGAGGACGAGGGCGACGAGGGTGAGGCACACCCACTGCCGGGTCAGGACGAAGCGGTACACGCCTCGACGGTACCCCGGCGCGCCGGGGGCCCCGGCGGTGGGGGCACCTCCGCCGCCCGACGGGCTGTGGGGAGGGCGGCCCGCCGGGGCCCGGAGGGACGGATGTCAGACGCGGTCGACGATCCCCACCTTCCCCTCCGAGCGGGCGCAGTGCGCCCCGCAGTACCACTTGCCGTCGGCCTCGACGCCCTGCCCGATGATCTGGACCCGGCAGTGCTCACAGATGGGCGCCATGCGGTGAATGGCGCAGGAGAAGCAGTCGAAGACGTGCACCGCGCCCTGCGCGTGCACCTCGAAGGACATGCCGTAATCGTTTCCGCAGACCTCGCAACGAGCCATGCGCCGCATGCTCCGGAGCCGCGCCGACCGGGGCAAGGTCCACCGGGGTGAGTCGCCCGCCATGCACCCGCCCGGCGCAACGAAAGCGGACCGCATACGGACGGCATACGGGCCGCACGCAGACGGCACACGGGCGGCACACGGACCGCCGGGGCGGGTCAGTCCGCCGGGGCCACGTCCCGCAGCAGCTGGGTGAAGGCCGCCTCGTCGACGATCGGGGTGCCGTGCGCCTTGGCCTTGGCCGTCTTCGACGTCGCCGAGTCCGGGTCGTTGGTCACCAGCAGGCTGGTGAGCCGCGACACACTCGTGGCCACGTGCAGGCCCGCCTCGATCGCCCGGTCCTCCAGCAGCTCGCGCTCCACCGACGTGTCACCCGAGAAGGCGACCCGCATGCCCTGCTTGAGCGGCCGGCCGTCCTCGAAGCGGCCCGGGTTCGGATAGGGGCACGGCGGCCGCTTGCGCGACGGGCGCCAGCTGCTGGACCGGTAGGAGGCCTGGTACCCGATCCGCGGGGTCGCCGCCGAGTCCGACCACTCGGTCAGCGGCCGGCACTCCAGCAGCGGAAGCCGTACGCCGTCCCGCGCGGCGGCGTGCAGCGACGGGCGGAACGCCTCCGCCAGCACCCGGGCGTCGTCGAGCGCGTGGTGGGCGCGCTGCTGTACGACGCCGAAGTGCGCGGCCAGCGACTCCAGCTTGTGGTTGGGCAGCGGAAGACCGAGCTCCTTCGACAGGGCGATGGTGCACAGCCGCTGACGGACCGGCGCCGCGCTCTCGGCCCGGGCGTACTCGCGGGCGATCATCTGCCAGTCGAAGATGGCGTTGTGCGCGACGAGCACGCGGTCCGCGAGTCGGTCGGCGAACTCGTCGGCGATGTCCTTGAAGAGCGGCGCGTCCGCCAGCACCTCGCTCGTCAGGCCGTGGATCCAGACCGGACCCGGGTCGCGCAGCGGGTTGACCAGCGTGTACCAGTGGTCCTCCACATTGCCCTGCGCGTCGAGCCGGTAGACGGCGGCGGAGACTATCCGGTCGTCGCGAGCGAGTCCGGTGGTCTCCACGTCGACGACCGCGTACCCCTGGGGGTACGCGGTCGGCCACGTCGTCTCTGCGGTCCTACGGTCGTCGAGCATGGTCACAGAGGATACGGGCCCGCACCGACACCCCGCTGCCCGCTCGGCACAGCCCGCTGCCCGCCCGGCCTCACCCGAGCTCGGCCACCAGGTCCCCGCCGGTGACCCGGGTGAGGTCCGCGGCGGCGTCCGCGGGCCCCGGGAACAACCGGTACGAGGTGCCCGACGCCCGCTCCGGCGCCACGTCGGCCCGTACCGCCGCCAGGAACACCCGCCTGCCGGCCGCCACTTCGGCCGCCGCCGCGCCGGCGTCCCGGTACGGCCGCCGCTCGTCCGGAGCCTGCCCCGCGGCGATCCGGACGGCGAAGTCCGCGGCCTGCTCGGCGGGCCGCCGCCGGTACACGCACAGCTCTTCGTGCCCGCACGGCTCGTCGTGCCCGCTCAGCTCGTCGGGCACCCGCAGCTCGTCGTGCCCGCCCAGCTCGTCGTGCACCCGCAGCTCGTCGTGCCGCTGCGGGGGCACGGCCGCCCGGCGCACCACGAGCACCTCCCCGGTCCGGGCGGCCGCCCGCCACACCGCGAGGTCCCACAGGGTGGCGCGGGTGCCGGAGCCGAACTGCTCCCACAGGTCGCGGGCCACTTCGCCGAGCCGCCCGCCGTGCGAGCGCACGCTCTGGAAACCGCCGCTGGGCGGGAGGTGGACGTCGGTCCACAGGGCCCGCCGGGCGGCCAGGTCCACCACCATCGGCAGGCACGCCCGGGACTCGCCGGCGAGGTCGAAGCGCTGGCGGACGGTCCGCGGGTCGTACGTGGCGTCGCGCGGCCCGTCGGCGGGCAGCGCCATGAACCCGGCGAAGGCGTCCGGCAGCCGGTCGAAGGGCACGTTGTTGAAGCTGAACACCAGCGGGACCGCGTAGACGTCGCCGTGGGCGGCCAGCCGGGCCAGGTCCAGGTCCACGTACTCGGTGGCCCCGTCCGGCGCGGGGGCGGAGGTGAGGTCGCCGGAATGGACGGCCGCGCGGTCCGGGCCGTGCGTGAGCTGCGTGTAGTCGCACAGGCCGGTGCAGCGCCACGCGGCGTCGAAGAAGGCGACCGACAGGTCCAGGTCGGTCCGGTCGCCCTGCGGCTCCGTCCAGTGCAGGAACAGCCGCAGCACCTCGCCCTCGGGCAGGGTCAGGGTGCTGCCGCGGGGCACGGCCACCAGGGAGGCGGCCGAGGCGCGCTCGGCGAAAGGCACGGCGAGGTCCGCCAGGCCCGCGTCGAGCACGGCGAGTTCGTACGGCTCCCGCTCCGCGCCGGCCGCCGCGAACCGGCGCAGCACCTCCGCCTCCAGCAGCGCCACGGTGGCCCCGGCCAGCGCCGCGGACAGCGGCGGGCGCTGCTCGGGCACCGACGTGGCTTGGGCCACCTGGCCGCGCGGGAAGAACACCCGGCGGCGCCCGACGCGGTCCTCGGACCGCATCCGCAGCGCGCCGAGCGCCGACAGCAGCGGCCCGGGACCCACCGAGGGCAGTCCGCGCAGCAGCGCCTTCTGCAGCCCGGGGGCCGGCTCCGCGGCCCCGTCGCCGTGCAGCCTCAGCAAGTGGTCCAAGCGGCGGACCAGTTCGCCCGGCCGCCGGCCCGCGAGGTCCACGGCCGCCGCGAGGTCACCCGCGGCCAGGGCCTGCTCCAGCTGCCCGGCCCAGGTCGCGGGCCGGATCCGGCCGCCCTCGGCCCGGACGGCGTCCGGGTGCGCGGCGGCGGTCTCCAGCAGGGCGTCGCCGAGCGCGGTACCGGCGCGGACCGGTGTCCTGCGCAGTACGGCGAAGGCCAGGGCCGCCCGGGGGTGGCGGGCATGCCGCTCGAACGGGTGCAGGGTCTCGGCCGCCCGCTTCCACGCGGTCGGGTGCCGCAGCAGGTCCTCGACGAGGAAGCCGGTGGGCAAGGAGTCCAGCACACCGAGGAGTTCACGGCGCAGCGGCCGCGCCAGGCTCGTGAAACGGGGCAGCGGCAGCAGCCCCGGGTCCCCGCCGGACAGGACGGCCAGGACCCGCAGCACGTCCGTGGCGGTGTCCAGCCGCTCGCCAGGCAGCGACCGTACGGCCTCCTCGGCGCCCGCCGGCGCCGAGGCCAGCAGGGTGGCGACGACCAGCGCCTTGGTCTCCCGTACCGGGATCTGCGCGGGCAGCAGCCCGCGGCCGGCCGGGGTCAGCGGCAGCAGGGTCAGCAGGTCCTCGCGGTCCTGCGGGGACAGCGGCGTACGGCGCCCCAGCAGCGCGTCGACCACCGGGGTGGCGTCGGCGGCCCGGGTGGTGCCCAGGTGCAGCAGCCGCAGCGGCCCGCCGGCGGTCGCCTTGGCCGCGCCGTCCGCGGGCCCGTTCGCCGCAGCCGGGCGCAGGAAGGGGTCGCCCGGGCCGATCCGGCGGTGGCAGACGGGGCAGCCGGCGTAGTCGGAGCCGTCCCAGCACAGTCGGCACACCAGGTGGGCGCAGGGCGAGACGGGCAGGACGGTGCCGCTCTCCCCGCACAGCACGCACGGCTGCTCCGGCTCCTGGAGCAGATGGGAGAAGACCCGGTCCACGTACAGCCGCTCGGTGTCGCGCAGGACGTTCCACGGGAAGCGCCGGAAGAGCAGGGTGTGCGTCCGGTCCGCGCCGAGCAGCTCGTCGGCCAGTCCCACCAGGCGGGTGCGGACGGCCGGCAGCCGGTCGGCGGGCAGCGCGGCCAGTGCCGCGTGCAGCGCGGGGGAGAGGGTGTACCCGCGTTCGAGCAGCTCGGCCTCCACCCTGCGCACGGCCGTCGGCGGGCCGGGCCGGTGCCCGTGCGCGGCCGCCCGGTCGACGTGGACGGTATCGGCACAGACCGGGTCGGCACAGACCGGGTCGGCACAGACCGGGTCGGCACGGACCGGGTCGACGCGGACGGCGTCGGCACAGCCCGGGTCGACGTAGACGGTCTGGATCCGGCGCAGCAGTACGGAATCGGTCGCGTGCATCGTGAGGTCCCCCTGAACAGGCAGAACGGGGGCGGAGAGTGGGCGCGCGGGGCTTTTTGCAAAAAAGAGTGAGAAGGATGCACGCCGGGGAGCCGCCCCCGTGCCCCCGATCCCATCACGGCGGCCCGGCGCCGCCAAGCGGATTACCCCGCGGGCGCCAGCAAGGACCGCACCAGGGCCCGTACGGACAGCAGGAACAGCCGCTCGGGGTCGGCGGGCCGGGTCAGTGCGTGGGTCAGGGCCGGGTCGTCGGGGGCGGCGGCGCCCGCTGCTGCCGGGTCGTCCCAGAGTTCGGTCTCGGCCGGGGACTGGGCGGGGGAGCGCTCCCGGTTCCGCTCGACCAGGACGAAGCCGACGACCTGGAACTGCACCGCCCGCACGGCGTCGGCCGCCCGCGCCCCGCGCAGGCCCGCCGCGTGGACCTCGTGCACGAGGGCCTGCTGGGCGGGCAGGAACATCCGCTCGGTGAGGCCGCGTTCGTGGACCATGGCGATCAGGTGCGGCCGGGCGCGCAGTTCGCGGCGCAGGCCCCGGGCCACCGAGACGATGCGCTCGGCGGGGGTGCGGCCGACGGGCCGGACGGCCCCCATGTCCTGCACGGTGCGCTCGACGAGGGCGTCGAGGAGCTGCTCGCGGTTGCCGACGTGCCAGTAGATCGAGGTGACGGCCGTGCCGAGCTCGGCGGCGAGCTTGCGCATGGTCAGGGCGTCCGGGCCGTGCTGCCTGACCAGGCCGGCGGCGGCCGCCAGCACCTCCTCGCGGGTGAGGGAGCTCCTCGCCATCGCCTGCCCTCTCTCCCCGAGCCGTCGACCGTCCGACCGTCCGACCGTCCAACGGTCCGACGGTCCGTCAGTTTGGCCCGTGCAGCCCTCTTCACCCTTCATCGGGCTCGGTGTAACTCTGTTACAGAACCTTCGACGAAGGGTGCACACCCATGGCACGCGTACGGTACGGAGCGCGCACCGAGGCCGAGATCGCCGCGTCGCGCGAGAA
Source organism: Streptomyces bambusae (assembly GCF_019400985.1). Classification (GTDB taxonomy): domain Bacteria; phylum Actinomycetota; class Actinomycetes; order Streptomycetales; family Streptomycetaceae; genus Streptomyces; species Streptomyces bambusae_A. Next base: position 7,099 of record NZ_WTFF01000168.1, on the reverse strand, counting down.
GAGTGCAAAGCTGCCCGACATCTGGTCCACCGGCGTGGTGGCCGTCTGGGAGACCGACCCCGACGTGGTGGCGGCCGTCCTCCCGCCGCCCCTCAAGCCCGGCGGTCGTCCCCTCGTCCGGGCCAACATCAGCAAGGTCGACCTCCCCGGCTACCCCCTCGGTGCCGGCTCGGTCGCCGTGGCCGCCCGGCACGACGGCGTCGAGGGCTGGTACCCGCTGGTCATGCCGATGACCCACGAGCGGGCACTGACCGGCGGCCGCGAGGTCTTCGGCGAGCCGAAGAAGCTCGGCGAGGTCACCGTCGAGCGCGACGGCCTGGTCGTACGGGCCGCCCTCGCCCGGCACGGCATCGCCTTCGTGGAGGTGCGCGGGGCGGTCGGCGGCGCCCTGCCGCTGCCGGAGCCCACCCGCAGGACCGACTTCTACTTCAAGTTCCTGCCCGCCGTGGACGGCTCGGGCTTCGACGCCGACCCGGTGCTCGTGCACTGCACCCGCAACGAGAAGGTCCGCAGGCTGGAGAGCGTCACCGGGGACGTCGTCCTGCGCGAGTCCATGTACGACCCCGTCGCCGACCTGCCCGTACGCCGCCTCGTCGGGATCACCATCGGCGAGAAGACCACCGACCAGCAGGGCCGCGTGGTCGAGCGGGTCAGCGCCCGGGCCCTGCTGCCCTACCTCCACCAGCGCTACGACGACCCGCAGCAGGCCTTCGACGGCCCGCCCCCGGCAAGCACCGAGGGGAGGGCGTGATGCGGCTCGAAGCCGGCCAGACCGCCGTCGTCACCGGGGCCGCGAGCGGCATCGGCCTCGCCATGGCCCGCCGCTTCGCCGCCGAGGGCCTCCGGGTCGTCCTCGGCGACGTCGAGGAGGGCGCCCTGCGCAAGGCCGCCGAGGAGCTCACCGCCGAGGGCGCCGAGGTGCTCGCCCGCACCGTCGACGTGAGCGAGCGCGATTCCGTCATCGCCCTCGCCGACGCCGCGTACGACGCCTTCGGCGCGGTCCACGTGCTGTGCAACAACGCCGGGGTCGGCTCCGGCGCCGAGGGGCGCATGTGGGAGCACGAACCCAATGACTGGGCATGGGCGTTCTCCGTCAACGTCTGGGGCGTCTTCCACGGCATCCAGGCCTTCGTCCCCCGCATGCTCGCGGGCGGCGCCCCCGGCCACGTCGTCAACACCTCCTCCGGCGACGGCGGCATCGCCCCGCTGCCCACCGCCTCCGTCTACGCCGTGACCAAGGCCGCCGTGGTCACCATGACCGAGTCGCTGTACGCCCACCTCAAGGCCGAGGGCGCGGCCGTCGGCGCCTCCGTCCTCTTCCCCGGACCGCACATGCTGCGCACCGGCCTGTGGGAGTCGCACCGCAACCGGCCCGAGCGCTACGCCAAACAGCGCCCGCGCAAGAGCCCGTACCGCACCCTCGACCAGTACGAGGCGGCCATGCGCGCGGCCGGCCAGGAGGTGCGCTTCACCCCGGTCGAGGAGGTTGCCGAGCACGTGGTCGACGGCATCCGCGCCGACCGCTTCTGGATGCTGCCGGCCGGCGAGCACAGCGACCGCCAGATCCGCGCCCGGTCGCAGTCCATGCTCGACCGCGCCAACCCCGCCTACCTGGAACGCTTCATCCTCGACTGAGGAGCCCGACGTGACCGAGAGCGCCCACACAGACCACACAGACCACACAGACCACACAGAGCACGCAGACCACGCAGACCACGAGAAGCCGTACCTCGTCATCTCCTCCGACTGCCACGCCGGCCTGCCCACCGAGCGGTACCGCCCCTACCTCGACTCCCGCTTCCACCGCGCCTTCGACGAGTTCCTCGGCCAGCGCGACGCCCGCCGCGAGGAGGCCACCCGGCTCGGCATCCGCAACGAGGCCTTCGCCGCCAAGTGGTTCCACGACAACGAGGAAGGCCTCAAGGGCGGCTGGGACACCGCCCAGCGCCTGAAGGAGCTCGACGGCGACGGGGTGGCCGCCGAGGTGGTCTTCCCCGACGCCGACGCCGTGGACAGCCAGACCGCCGCCCCCTTCGGCGTCGGCCTCGGCCTCTCCGGCGACCAGGACCCCGAGCTCGGCATGGCCGGCGCGCAGGCCCACAACCGCTGGCTCGCCGAGTTCGTCTCCGAGCACCCCGAGCGGCACTGCGGCGTCGCCCTGCTGCCCGTCACCGCCGAGCCGGACAAGGTCGTCGCCGAGATCCACCGGGCCAAGGAGTCCGGCCTCGGCGCCCTGATGATCCCGTCCATGTGGGTCGACAAGGCCCCGTACCACGACCGCCGCTACGACCCCGTCTGGGCGGCCGCCGCCGAGACTGCGATGCCGGTCGTCACCCACTCCGGGGCCGCGCCGCGCCACGAGTACGGCGACCACCTGGGCATCTACGTCTCCGAGGTCACCTGGTGGCCGGCCCGGCCGCTGTGGTTCCTGCTCTGGTCGGGCGCCTTCGAGCGGCACCCCGGGCTGAAGTTCGGCGTCGCCGAGTCCGGCTGCTGGTGGCTGCCCAACCAGCTGTGGTTCATGGACCGGCTCTACCTCGGCGCGCACGGCGGCAAGAAGCTGTCGCCCTTCGCGGAGCTCAAGCGGCCGCCGAGCGAGTACCTCGACCGCCAGGTCTTCGTCTGCGCCACCAACACCAAGCGCCGCGAACTCGCCCAGCGCTACGAGATCGGCGTCGACAACATCCTGTGGGGCTCGGACTTCCCGCACCCCGAGGGGACATGGCCCAACACCCGCACGTGGCTGCGCAGCACCTTCCACGACATCCCGGTCGCGGAGACCCGCCACATGCTGGGCCTGGCCGCGGCCGAGGTCTTCGGCTTCGACAACGCGAAACTGGCCCCGCTGGCCCGGCGTATCGGGCCCACCCCGGCGGAGCTGGGCCAGTCGCCCGACCAGACCGCGGTCGAGGCCTCGTGGTCCCGCTCGCGCGAGACGGGCCGGCACTGGCTGACGGGCGGCGACTTCCCGGTCCTGGGGGTGCACCCGTGAACGGGGACCGCTACACGGTGATCTCGGCCGACTGCCACGCGGGCGCCGACCTGCTCGACTACAGGCCGTACCTGGAGAGGAAGCACCACGACGCGTTCGACGCCTGGGCGGCCGCGTACGTCAACCCGTACGAGGACCTCCTCGCCGACACCGCCGACCGCAACTGGAACTCCGCGCGCCGACTGGCCGAACTGGAGGCGGACGGGATCGTCGCGGAGGTGGTCTTCCCCAACACCATCCCGCCGTTCTTCCCCAGCGCCTCCCTGATGGCGCAGCCGCCCACCCGCGCCGAGTACGAGCAGCGCTGGGCCGGGCTCCAGGCGCACAACCGCTGGCTCGCCGACTTCTGCGCGGACGCACCCGGCCGGCGGGCCGGCGTCGCCCAGATCCTCCTGAACGACGTGGACGCGGCGGTCGCGGAGATCCGCCGCACCCGCGAGGCGGGCCTGACCGGCGGCATCCTGCTGCCGGGCGTCCCCCCGGGCTCGGCCGTCCCCGAGCTGTACGCGGACGTGTACGACCCGATCTGGGCGGTCTGCGCCGAGCTGGACGTCCCGGTCAACCACCACGGCGGCTCGGCGTCGCCGCCGCTGGGGCCGGAACCGGCGGCCCGGGCGGTCTTCATGGTGGAGACCACCTGGTTCTCGCACCGGGCCCTGTGGCACCTGATCTTCGGCGGCGCCTTCCGCCGCCACCCGGACCTGAAGCTGGTGCTGACCGAACAGGGCTCCGGCTGGATCCCGGGCGTGCTCGACATGCTGGACTACTACCACGGCCGACTGGTGGCGGCTGCCTCCACCGCCGAGTCCAAGTTCGGTGCGGGGCTCGCCGACTCCATGGGCAAGGGCCCGAGCGAGGTCTGGCGGGACAACTGCTTCGTGGGCGCGAGCTTCATGCGCCCCCACGAGGTGCCGCTGCGCGAGCGGATCGGCCTCGACAAGATCATGTGGGGCAGTGACTACCCCCACGACGAGGGGACCACGCCCTTTTCCCGCGAGGGCCTGCGCATCGCCTACGCCGGCCTGCCGCGGGAGGAGGTCGCGGCGATGGCCGGCGGCAACGCGGCCCGCGTCTACGGCTTCGACCTGGCGCTGCTGGACGCGCTCGCGGCGAAGCACGGCCCGCTGGTCGCGGAGATCGCCGAGCCCCTGACGGAGGTCCCGCCCGAGGCCACCAGCCCGGCCTTCGCCCGAGGGGGCTCGGTCCGGGTCTGGTGACCATGCCGGCTCCCGCCGGGCCGATCACCAGGGGCTCAGCCAGGTGATCCGCTCGGGCGGGATCCGGTCCAGGCCGGCGACCTGGGCCCCCCGGTGGAGCTCGATCGTCAGCCGGTCCAGGTCGGCGAGCGGGGCCAGGTCGTGGGTCGTACGGCCGGTCAGCACCAGACGGCGCAGCTCAGGGAGCTCGCGGAGCGCGGCAAGGCCCTTCGGGCAGTGGCAGTTGCCCAGGTTCAGCATGGTCGTCCGCGGCTGGCCGAGCAGCACCGCGGGATCGAGGTCCGGCTGTTCCAGCACGTTGAGCGTGTCCAGCCGGGGGAGCTCCGGCAGTGCCGCCAGCCCGTTCAGGTGCTGGGGTCCGCTGACGCTCAGCCACTTCAGCTCCGGCCAGGGCGCAAGGGAATCGAGCCGGACCCCGGGGTGGATCAGTGCGAGCCCCCGGAGGGTCTGCGGGACCGGCAGCTCGGAGACGCGCTCCACGCCGGGCGGCGTGTTGAGCGTCAGCCAGGCGAGTGCGGGCATCTCGGCCAGGGGCGCGAGGTCCAGCCCGGCGGGCAGGTCCGTCAGCACCAGGGTTTCGAGCCGGGGGAGGGCCGTGAGCGGTCCCAGCCCGGCCAGTTCCCGGCAGTCGTAGAGGCCCAGGTAGTCGAGCTCCTCGTGCACCGCCAGCGTGCCGAGGTCCCTCAGCCCGTTGCGGTACAGCACCAGGCTCTTCAGGTGCAGGTCGGCCAGGTGGGCCGGGAGATCGTCGGCCCCGCTGATGTGCAGGCTCTCCACGTTCCGCAGCCCGGCGAGGGCGGCCACCTGCTCGGGAGTTCGGACCATGACCATGGTCCGGCCGAGAGTGGCGTCGGCCAGCACCTCGTCGACGAACGGGACGGCGTCGAATCTGTGCCAGCTGTCGACGAGCTGCCGCTGCACGGCCGGCCGGCCGTCCGGGCGGAAGCGGGCGATCACCCCCAGCGCCCGCACGCCGCCGACCAACGCCGCCGTCCGTACGCACGCGGCGGCCTCGTCCCCGGCCAGCCCCTCCGGCCCCGGCAGCAGCTCCAGCACCAGCTCTCCGGCCTTGGCCAGCTCCTCCGCCTGCTCCGGCGTGCGCGGCGGCAGCAGTTCGGCCGTGCGGGACTGGATCTCCCGGCGGAGGGCCGGGTCCAGCTCCGGGGCGTGTTCCAGGCAGGCCGCGGCCAGCAGGGCCAGGCGGCTGCGGGCGGACTTGACCTTGTCCGCGCGCTTGAGCAGCCCCCGCAGGATGCGGGTCCGCTCGTCCGGGCGGGCGTGGCCCACCGCCATGCGGACCACGTCGTCCCACGTGTCGTCCTGCGCGTTCTTCACCAGGACGCCGAAGTCCCGCGACTCCACCGCCGCCTTCGCGCCCAGGTAGTCCTGGAAGGTCCGGTGGACGAAGTCCACCGCGCCCGGCACCGGCTCGCGCAGCAGCCCGCTGCGGATCAGCAGGTGCGCGAACACCTGTTCCGCATCCGCCTGCTCGCGGACCTGCGGCATGCCCTCCAGCCACTCCTCCACCAGCTCGACGGCCTCGTCCCGGCCCGCCTCGACCTGACCGTTCCGGATGAGCCAGTACGCGAACCGCTGGAGCAGCAGGATCTGCTCGTCCCGGGTGAGGTAGACCCCCTCGACCCCGGCGATCTCCCGCTCGGTGTCCCGGCGGACCAGCAGCATGTCGAGCGCGGCGTCGTACAGCTCCTTGCGGGCCCGGGGGAGTTGCATCCGCCGGTCCCGGTTCAGGGCGCACAGCAGGGCGCACATCAGCGGGTTCGTCGCGAGCCGGCCCAGGTCCCGGCGGGCCGAGACGGCCTCCAGCAGGGCGGTCTCGTACGCGTCGAGGTCCTCCCCGGCCGGTCCGGCCTCCGCGCGCGCCGCCGTGTGCCAGTGCGCGATGAACGCCCCCACGTCCTCGCGCTCCATCGGCAGCAGCGCGTGCGGTACGAACCCCTGCCCGGCGAGCCAGTCCTCGGGGACCGCGGACGGCCGGGTGGTCACCACGTACCGGGCCTGGGGGAAGGCCGAGACCAGGGACCGCAGCCAGTTCTCCGTCCGGGTGCGCAAGCGCTGCGGGACCTCGTCCACGCCGTCCACCAGGACCAGGGCCCGGCCGCTGAGCATCAGCTCCTCCACCCAGCCGGCCGGCGCCGACAGCGGCACACCCGAGGCCCTGAGGAACGCCTCCGGCATCGGCAGGCCGTCCGCCGTGGTGAACGCGCGCAGCCGCAGGACGAACGGTACGCAGGTGCTCCACGGCCCGCCCGCCTGCCGGGCCGCGTTGACGGCGAGCCACTGCAGCAGGGTGCTCTTGCCCGAGCCGGCCGGGCCGCGCAGCAGCACCCGGTCCGCCGCCCCGAGGGCCTGTTCGGCCTTGACGGCGGTCCGGTGCACCCCCTGCTCGCCCGGCATCGCGGTGAGCTGTTCGCCGCTCACCGCGAGGCTGATGTAGGCGAGGTCCAGCGGCCATTCCTCCCGTCGCCGGCCGGTGGTCAGGCCGAAGAGCTGGAGCCGTCCGTGGGTCTCGGCGACGTACGTGGCGTACCGCTCCTCGAAGGCGTACGCCGCCCCGTCGGCCCGGTCCGCCAGCCGGTCCACGGCACGCTGCAACTGCCCCGTCCTGCGGACGAGTTCCACATCGGCGCGGGCGCCGAACCCCGGCAGGGTCGTCAGGTACTCGACGGTGTGGACGCACGCCAGCCGGATCAGGTCCCGGCACACGGCTTCGGCCGCCGCGCTCAGCCCGGCGGCCGGCGGCACGGGCAGTGTCGCCGCCAGGGCCTGCGGGTCCAGGTCGGCGGCGAACAGGGCGTCCGCGCCCACCGGCCCCGGTCCGGCGAAGGCCTCGGCGACCGCGTCCAGCGCCGCCAGGCGCTCGTGCTCCGGC
>NZ_WTFF01000167.1 GCF_019400985.1 Streptomyces bambusae | reverse complement strand
ACACCCGCAGAAGCGCTCGGGCAGCGTCAGAGGTTCAAAAGAGACGGGGGCAGGGCGCCCTCGCGGACCGCCGCCACCAGCGCGTCGCGCAGGCGCAGGACGGTCGCCTCGTCGGCCAGGCCGCCGCCGACGCAGATCGCGTCGGCGCCGGCCGCGATCGCGAGCACCGAGCCGCGCTCGATGCCGTACGTGCCGGCGATGGCGTTCATCTCCATGCCGTCGGTGACGATCAGCCCCTCGTAGCCCAGTTCCTTGCGCAGCAGGCCGGTCAGGATCTGCGGGCTGAGCGTGGCCGGGCGGGTCGGGTCGAGCGCGGGGACCAGGATGTGCGCGCTCATCACGGCCTTGGTGCCGGCCTCGACGGCGGCCCTGAAGGGGACCAGCTCGCGGGCGGCCAGCGTGTCGCGGTCCGCGTCGATGCGGGGCAGCGCGTGGTGGGAGTCGACGTTGGTGTCGCCGTGGCCGGGGAAGTGCTTGGTGCAGGCGGCCACGCCCGCGGACTGCAGCCCGGTCACGTACGCCGCCGTGTGCCGGGCCGCCAGCTCCGTGGAGGCGCCGAAGGAGCGGACGCCGATGACCGGGTTGTCGGGGTTGGAGTTGACGTCGGCGGACGGGGCCCAGTTGAGGTTGACCCCGCACTCGGCCAGCCGCCGCCCGAGCTCCCGGGCCACGTCCCGGGTCAGCTCGGTGTCGTCGACGGCGCCGAGGGCCAGGTTGCCGGGGAAGGACGAGCCGCGGCGGACCTCCAGGCGGGTGACGTCGCCGCCCTCCTCGTCGATGGCGACCAGTACGTCGTCCCGCTCGGCCCGCAGCTGCGCGGTGAGCGCGGCGAGCTGCTCGGGGGAGGCGATGTTGCGACCGAACAGGCCGACCGCGGTGAGGCCCTCGGAGACCCGGCGCAGCAGCCACGCCGGGGCGGTGGTGCCTTCGAAGCCGGGCTGGAGGACGGCGAGGGCGTCACGGGTCAGCTGGTCGTCGCCGGACGCCGTGGTGCGGTGCGCAAGGACAGTCATGGTGTGCCGTTATCCCTTCACGGCGCCGGCGGTCATCCCGCCGACGGCCTTGCGCTGGAGGAAGACGAAGACGAGCAGGACCGGCAGGGCGAAGAGCGTGGAGGCGGCCATGGTGGCGCCCCAGTCGTTGCCGAAGGCGGTCTGGAACTGGGTGAGCCACAGCGGCAGGGTCTGCGCGGCCTTGTCCTTGTTGAGGATCAGGACCATCGCGAACTCGTTCCAGGCGGTGATGAAGCCGAAGAGCGAGGTGGACATCAGACCGGGGGCGAGCAGCGGGAGGATCACCTTGCGGAAGGCCTGGCCGCGCGTGCAGCCGTCGATCTGGGCGGCCTCCTCCAGGGTGACGGGCACGGCGGCGATGAAGCCGCGCAGGGTCCAGATGGTGAAGGGCAGGACCATCACGAAGTAGATCGCGGTCAGCAGCGGGAGGCTGTTCAGCAGCTCCGCGTCCCGGGCGATCATGTACATCGCGATGACCATGACCTCCCAGGGGGCCATCTGCGCCATCATCACGCCCAGGACCAGGCCCTTGCGGCCCTTGAACTTCATCCGGGCGATGGCGAAGCTCGCGGCGAGGGCGACGAGCAGGGCCAGCAGCACGGCGCCGACCGTGACGACCAGGCTGTTGCCGACGTAGGTCCAGAACAGGTCGACGCCGGTCGCCGTACCGAAGTTGTCGAAGGTCGGGGTGAAGACGAAGACCGGGTCCTTGGTGAGGATCTCGCCCGACGGCTTCAGCGCCGAGGAGAACATCCAGTAGACCGGGAAGACGAACACCAGCGCGAGGAGGAGCGCGCCGAGGTTCTTCGCCACCGCGGCGGGCCGCAGCGGCTTGCGCGTGCGGAGGGGCTGCGCGGACTTGGGGGCGGTGGTGCTCACTGCTCCTCCTCCTGCTTCAGGATCAGGCGGAAGTAGAACGACATGACGACCACGAGCATCAGGATCGTCAGGACGGAGATGGCGGCGGCGAGGCCGTAGTGCTGCTGGGCCTGGCCCTCGATGTAGGCGAAGACCGGGAGGGTCTCGGAGGCGCGGTCGGGGCCGCCGGAGCGCATCGCGTAGACCTGGGTGAAGGCCTTGAAGACCCAGATGACCTCAAGGAACGTGGTGACCAGGAAGAAGGGCTTCAGGTTCGGGAAGACGACCTTCCAGAACGTCTGCCAGCCGTTTGCGCCGTCCATCTTGGCGGCCTCGTACAGCTCGGCGCCGACGGTGGTCAGGCCGGCGTACATGTTGAGCGCGACGAACGGGACGGAGCCCCAGACCACCAGGACGGTGATGATCACCAGGGTGGAGAAGCCGCTCTCGAACCAGTTGTGCTGCTCGTAGCCGGCGAAGCCGAGCGTGCGCATCAGCCAGTTGACGACGCCGAACTGCTCGTCGAAGAGCCACTGGAAGACGGTGACGGAGGCGACGATGGGCATGGCCCAGGCCATCACCAGGGCCAGCGAGAGCACCAGGCGCATCTTCGTGCCGAGCCGGTTCAGCAGGATGCCGATGAGGCTGCCGAGCACCATGATCAGTACGACGTTGGCGGCCGTGAAGGCGAAGCTGCGCACGACCACGGTCCAGAACCGGGACTCGCCGAGCAGCTGGGTGTAGTTGTCGAGCCCGATGAACGGCGCCTTGCGCTGGATCAGCTCGATCTTGTTGACCTGCTGGAAGGACAGCAGGATGTTCTTGACGAGGGGGTAGAGCAGCAGCCCGGCGATGCTGACGACGGCCGGCGCGATCAGCGCGTACGGCAGCCAGCCCGACGGGAGCGAGGCCCTGCCGCGGCGAGGGGTCCCGGTGGTCCGTCCGGCTCCGGCCAGGGGCGCCTTCGGGCGGCCGGCGGACTTCGGTGGTGCGTCCTGTGGAGCGCTGGTCGCCGCTCCCTGGGAGTGCACGGTCATGGCGGTGGTTTCCTCGCGTTGACTTAAGGAGTCACATGCGCGACCAGGGGTACGGCCGGCGCCCGGGCGCCCGCGCCGTACCCCGGTGCGTTCACTGCTGGTGGTGCGTGGTGCGTGGTGCGTGATGCGTGGTGCACGTGATGAAGGTGCTGGTGGTGCGTGGTGCGTGGTGGCAGGTGATGGAGGTGGTGCGGGCCGCTTACTTGTTGATGCGGCTCGCGATCTCCTTGTCGGCCGCCTCGCCCGCCTTGGCGGCGTCCTCACCCTTGAGCACCTTGGTCATGAACTCCTTGATGGGGTTGGGCTCGGTCTCGACGTTCGCCCAGCCCGCGGTGACCGGAGTGATCTTGCCGGCGGCGGCGCCCTTGGCCATCGACTCGGCGAAGGAGCCTGCGGCGGCGGCGAAGTTCGCGGCCTGCTGGTTCGGGAGCAGCGCGCCCTCGGTGGCGGCGGCGTACTTGGTCATCTGGTCCTTGCCGGCGGCGAGGGCCAGCCACTCCTTGGCGAGGTCCTTGTTCTTGGAGCGCTCGGCCACGGCGAGGTTGGAGCCGCCGAGGAAGACGGAGCCCGGCTTGTCGGCGGTCTTGCCCGGGATCGGGAAGTAGCCGAAGTCGCCTTCCTTGCCGGCTTCCTTCAGCGCCTTCAGCGCGCCCTGGGCCTCCCAGCCGAGACCGATCCAGGAGGCGACGCCGCCCTTGGGGACGATGTCGGTGGACTGCTGCGGGGTGGCCTCGTCCTTGTCCTTGGGGGCGGTGGAGAAGGACTGGAGCTTCTTGTAGAACTCCATCGCGGAGGCGGCCTGCGGGGTGCCCAGCTGGCCCTTCCACTTGCCGCCGTCCTTGACGGCGAGCTCGCCGCCCTCGTCCCAGACGAAGCCGGCCAGGACGTACCAGCTCTGGCCCGGGAGGTAGATCGGCTGCGTGGCCGGGTCGGAGGCCTTCAGCTTTTCCAGGCCGGCGATCCACTCGTCGCGGGTCTTCGGCGGCGTCACGCCGGCCTTCTGATAAGCCTTCTTGTCGTAGACCACGACGCGGTTGGCGGCGTACCACGGGGCGGAGTAGAGCTTGCCGTCGACCTCGGCCGAGGAGAGCATGCCCTTCTGCCAGGCATCGGCGCCGAGCTTGGCCTTGTCGCCCGTCAGGTCGGCGAGGCCGCCGGTGACCGCGTAGCCGGCGGTCTGGGTGTTGCCGAGCTCGATGACGTCCGGCGGGGTGTTCTCGGAGAGGGCCGTGGTGACCTTCTCCTGGATGCCCTTCCACTGCTGGATCTCGACCTTGACCTTGGTGTTCGGGTGCTTGGCCTCGAACTCCTTGTTGACCTCGTCGAGCCAGGCCTTCGGCGCGGAGCCGTCCATCACCCACACGGTGACGGTCTTGTTTCCGTTGGCGTCGGCCGTACCCTTGTCGTCGCCGCCATTGCCACACGCCGCGACACCGGCCATCATGCCCGCGACACCGACCGCCGCGATGAGCTTGCGCTTCACGCCACCCTCCTCAGGGATGCCTGTCTGCACTTCCCTTGCCCGCCGCGACGACATACGCCAGGTACTGCCCGTGGGGCCGGGATCTGATCCATATTGGTTTAGACCAGTAACCCGGAGCTTGGCCTAGACCTTTGGGGGTGTCAAGGGTCTAATGATCGGGGGTCCTGTCCGTTACCGGACCGACACCTCGGGGAGGGGGCGAGGTGCGCCCTCCCACCCGTGTCACCATGTGACCGCACACATCGGAGGAGCCGGTGACGGCAGCGAAACTGGAGTCGGGAAGGCGGGCGGCGATGGCCACCGAAGGGGCGTCCGGGGAGCCGGAGGGCGGGGCAGCCACCCGCACCGCGCGCGTACCCAAGTACTACCGCCTCAAGCGGCACTTGCTGGAGATGACCGAGACCCTGCCGCCCGGCACGCCGGTCCCGCCCGAGCGCACGCTCGCCGCCGAGTTCGACACCTCGCGGACCACCGTCCGCCAGGCCCTGCAGGAACTGGTCGTCGAGGGGCGCCTGGAGCGGATCCAGGGCAAGGGCACCTTCGTGGCCAAGCCCAAGGTCTCCCAGGCCCTGCAACTGACCTCGTACACGGAGGACATGCGGGCCCAGGGCCTGGAGCCGACCTCCCAGCTCCTGGACATCGGCTACGTGACCGCCGACGACACCCTGGCCGGCCTGCTCAAGATCGCCACCGGCGGCCGGGTCCTGCGCATCGAGCGGCTCCGGCTGGCCAGCGGCGAGCCGATGGCGATCGAGACCACGCACCTGTCCGCCAAGCGCTTCCCCGCGCTGCGCCGTTCGCTCGCCAAGTACACCTCCCTCTACACCGCCCTCGCGGAGGTCTACGACGTCCACCTCGCCGAGGCCGAGGAGACCATCGAGACCTCGCTGGCCAGCCCGCGCGAGGCCGGCCTGCTCGGCACCGACGTCGGCCTGCCGATGCTGATGCTCTCCCGCCACTCGCTGGACGCCGACGGCGAGCCGGTCGAGTGGGTGCGGTCGGTGTACCGCGGGGACCGCTACAAGTTCGTGGCGCGGCTCCAGCGTCCGGCCGACTGAGTCCGGCCCCCACCCCACCACCACCGGACCTCCACGACCGGATTTCGGACGGGGGCTTACGCCGGACGGGCCGGTCCCCTTAGATTCCGTGCACTTGTGCAGTGATCAACGAGGGGACGAGGATCATGCCGGAACCGGGGTCCACCAGTACAGAGGGGTCCACCCGTACACAACGGCGCATGGCGCCTCGGTCGATCGCCATCTGGGTGCTCGTCGCACTCGTCGGCGCCATCGGCTGGGGCGTGCTCGCGCTCTCCCGCGGCGAGGAGATCTCGGCCGCGTGGATGCTCGCCGCCGCGCTCGGCTCGTACGCGATCGCGTACCGCTTCTACTCGCGCTTCATCGCCCGCCGCGTGCTCCGGGTGGACAAGACCCGGGCCACCCCGGCCGAACGTCTCGACAACGGTGTCGACTTCCATCCCACCGACCGCCGGGTGCTCTTCGGCCACCACTTCGCCGCCGTCGCCGGCGCCGGCCCGCTGGTCGGCCCGGTGCTCGCCGCGCAGATGGGCTACCTGCCCGGCACCATCTGGCTCGTCGCCGGCGTGATCTTCGCGGGTGCCGTCCAGGACATGGTCACCCTGTTCTTCTCGACCCGCCGGGACGGCCGCTCCCTCGGCCAGATGGCCCGCGACGAGATCGGCCCGTTCGGCGGGGCCGCCGCCCTGGTCGCGGTGTTCGCCATCATGATCATCCTGCTGGCGGTGCTCGCCCTGGTCATCGTGGGGGCCCTCGCGCACTCCCCGTGGGGTGTGTTCTCCATCGGCATGACCATCCCGATCGCCCTGTTCATGGGCGTCTACCTGCGCATCCTGCGGCCGGGACGGGTCACCGAGGTCTCCCTGATCGGCGTCGCGCTGCTGCTGCTCGCGATCGTCGCCGGCGGCTGGGTCGCGGAGTCCTCGTGGGCGGAGTTCTTCACCCTGAAGCCGACCACGCTGGTCCTGTGGATGGTGGCGTACGGCTTCCTGGCCTCGGTCCTGCCGGTGTGGCTGCTGCTCGCGCCGCGCGACTACCTGTCCACCTTCATGAAGGTCGGCACCATCGCCCTCATGGCCGTCGGGGTGGCCGTCGCGATGCCGACGCTGAAGATGGACGCGATCACGTCCTTCGCGAGCCGCGGCGACGGCCCGGTCTTCGCCGGGTCCATGTTCCCGTTCGTCTTCATCACCATCGCCTGCGGCGCGCTGTCCGGCTTCCACTCCCTGGTCTCCTCGGGCACCACCCCGAAGATGGTCCAGAAGGAGACCCAGATCCGGATGATCGGCTACGGGTCGATGCTGACCGAGTCGTTCGTCGCCGTCATGGCGATGATCGCGGCCTGCATCATCGAGCCGGGCCTGTTCTTCGCGGTCAACTCCCCCGGCGGGGTCATCGGCACGACCGTGCAGTCCGCCTCCGAAGCCGTGACGAACCTCGGCTTCACCATCTCGCCCGAACAGCTCGCGCAGGCGGCCAAGGACGTCGAGGAGGCGAGCCTGCTGTCCCGGACGGGTGGCGCGCCGACGTTCGCACTCGGAATGTCCGAGATCTTCTCGTCGGTGTTCGGCGGGGCCTCGATGAAGGCGTTCTGGTACCACTTCGCGATCATGTTCGAGGCGCTGTTCATCCTCACCACCCTGGACGCGGGCACCCGGGTCGGGCGCTTCATGCTCCAGGACACGCTGGGCAACGTCTACAAGCCGTTCAAGCAGATCAGCTGGAAGCCGGGCGTCTGGATCTCCAGCGCACTGGTCGTCGGCGCCTGGGGCTACTTCCTGTGGGTCGGCGTGAAGGACCCGCTGGGCGGTATCAACCAGCTCTTCCCGCTGTTCGGCATCGCGAACCAGCTGCTGGCCGCGGTCGCGCTGGCCGTCTGCACCACGCTGCTGGTGAAGTCCGGGCGGCTGAAGTGGGCCTGGGTGACCGCGCTCCCGCTGGCCTGGGACGTGGCCGTCACGCTCACCGCGAGCTGGCAGAAGGTCTTCTCCGAGGACCCCCGCGTCGGCTTCTTCGCCCAGCGGGACAAGTACCAGGCGGGCATCGACGCCGACAAGGTGCTGCCGCCGGCCAAGTCCATGGAGGACATGCACACCGTCGTCACCAACTCCACGGTCGACGGCGTGCTGTCGGCGCTGTTCGCCCTGCTGATCATTGTCGTCCTGGTGGACGCGGCCCGGGTCTGCTTCAAGGCGATCAGCAGCCCCGAGAGCGTGCGGCTGTCGGAGGTCGCCTGGACCGAGTCGAAGATCATCGCCCCGGCCGGGTTCTTCCCGACACCCGAGGAGAAGGCGGAACTGGCCGCGGCCGGCCTGGACTCGGGCGGCGGCAAGGTCAAGGAACCGGTCGCATGACCACCCTGCGGGAGCGGCTGGCCAAGGTCCGCCACTACGTACGGGAGTTCTCGGGCGAGGCGGCGTACGACCGCTACGTCGCCCACGCCCGCGGCCACGACCCGGACGCGGAGGTCATGACCCGCCGCGCCTTCGAACGCGCCCGCACGGACGCCCGCGAATCCGACCCCCGCGAGGGCTTCCGCTGCTGCTGAGCCCGACCGGTCAGGGCCCTGCCGTGTCTGGCAGGGCCCTGCCTGTTGTCCGGGGTCAGCGCACCCAGTCCTTGAGGGCCTCGGTCGGGAAGGAGAAGCCGAGAGGCTCAGGGAGCTCGACATCCTTGCCGAAGGCGGCGAAGCGCACGGAGTCGTACCGCTGCCCGTCCGGCTCGCTGTGCACCGTCACCAGGCCCTTGTCCCGGTCGATCAGGAGGTAGATCGGGATACCCGTCTCCGCATAGGCGCGGGGCTTTTCACGGCGGTCACGCTCATCGGTGTCGGAATCGTAGGACGTGACCTCGACCACCATGAGGACTGGGGCGGGATCAGCCCATTCGCCCTGGCCTTCGAATGCGCCGTCGGGCGCAAGGGAAGCGTCCGGGCGTGCGCGACCTGAGCGGTAGTGCTCGACCCTGAGTCCGCGTTCGACGTGCAGCCACAGGTCGGGCACATGCTGCATACAGATGCGGGAGAGCCACACAACGATTCGGTCGTGATCCCCGTCCGGCACCGCTTTGACCCCCAGCTTTCCGTCGATGAATTCCAGTCGCAGCCCCTCCACCTCTCTGGCGCCTATGCGCGCGAGGGTCTCGAACTCCTCGGTCAGCATGTGGGGACGTCCGGTCATGACGCTCATGCCTCGCTCGCCTTCCTCGACGGTGCTGTCTTCGACGATAGCGCCGAGCGCCGACACGCGTGGGTGACACTCGTTCCCATGGACATAGCGATCAGGCAAGCCCGCCCCGAGGAGTACCCGGAGCTCGGGGAGATCACCGCGCAGGCGTACGTCGGCGACGGACTGCTCGACGCCAACCCGGACGGGTACTACCTCGGCGTGCTCAAGGACGTGGCCGGGCGCGCCGAGGACTCCGTCGTGCTGGTCGCCGTACGGGCGGACGGGAGGGTGGTCGGCGGGGTCGCCTTCGCTCCGCCCGGGAGCCGCTACTGCGACATCGCCGGCCCCGGCGAGGCCGAGTTCCGGATGCTCGCCGTGGCCCCGGAGGCGCGCGGGCAGGGGGCCGGGGAGGCGCTGGTGCGGGAGTGCATCGACCGGGCCCGGGCCCTGCCCGGCGTACGGGCGCTGGTGCTCTCCACGCAGCCCGCCATGCGCGGGGCGCACCGGATCTACGACCGGCTGGGGTTCGTCCGCACACCCGAGCGGGACTGGGCGCCGGTCCCCGAAGTGCCCCTGCTCACCTACCGACTGGAGTGGCAGCCGGGCGCAGAGTAACGGGTGCGCGGCTCCGGACGACACAACATGTAGGGGGTCACCCAGAGGGCGCCCCCCACATGTATGCTCATCCTCGCTGTCGCCGCAGGGGAATCCGGTGGGAATCCGGAACTGTCCCGCAACGGTATGAAGTGTCCGTACGTCCGGGCGCCAAGTCCGATGACCTGCCGACGGCGCACCCGAGTCGACCGTCCCGGGTGCCGACCACGTCCGGGCCTCGCGGTTGGGCCGGTGGACGCCGTGCGGAATCGCGTGAGCCTGCCTTGCCACGCCCGCGCGCGCCCGCTCGCGCCCCGCCCCGTGGGCAGCCGGAGCCGAGCGAGGGAGAGCTCCCCCCGTGACCATCGCGCCTTCCGCACCGCGCGCCGAGTCCGACCTGCCCGAGGCCGCCACCGAGGCTGCCGGGGGCCCCGGTGCCGCGCTGCTGCGCACCCTCACGGAACTGACCGCCGACCTGCCCGACACCGACCCCGGCCGGGTCGCCGCCGCCGCCCTGCGCGGCCGCAGCGCCGACGCGGACGAGGCCGAACTGCGCGGGCTGGCCACCGAGGCGGCCGCGGGGCTGATCTCCGAGGACCCGGCGTACAGCAAGCTCGCCGCCCGGCTCCTGACGCTCGCCATCGCCGACGAGGCCGCGGGCCAGGGCTCCACCTCCTTCTCCTCCTCCGTCGAGGTCGGCCACCGCGAGGGCCTGATCGCCGACCGCACCGCGGAGTTCGTCCGCACGCACGCCGCCCGCCTGGACACCCTGGTCGAGCAGGCGCTCGCCGACGGCGCCGACGACCGCTTCGGCTTCTTCGGCCTGCGCACCCTGCACAGCCGTTACCTGCTGCGCCACCCGATCACCCGCCAGGTCGTCGAGACCCCGCAGCACTTCATGCTGCGCGTGGCCTGCGGCCTGGCCGAGGACGGCAGCGTGCGCGCCGTGGACGAGGTGGCGGCGCTCTACGGTCTGATGAGCCGGCTGGACTACCTGCCGTCCTCCCCCACCCTGTTCAACTCCGGCACCCGGCACCCGCAGATGTCCTCCTGCTACCTGCTGGACTCCCCCCTCGACGAGCTCGACTCGATCTACGACCGCTACCACCAGGTGGCGCGCCTGTCGAAGCACGCCGGTGGCATCGGCCTGTCGTACTCCCGCATCCGCGCCCGCGGTTCGCTGATCCGCGGCACCAACGGCCACTCCAACGGCATCGTGCCGTTCCTGAAGACCCTCGACGCCTCCGTCGCCGCCGTGAACCAGGGCGGCCGCCGCAAGGGCGCCGCCGCCGTCTACCTGGAGACCTGGCACGCGGACATCGAGGAGTTCCTGGAGCTGCGCGACAACACCGGTGAGGACGCCCGGCGTACGCACAACCTGAACCTCGCGCACTGGATCCCGGACGAGTTCATGCGCCGCGTGAACGCCGACGGCCAGTGGTCGCTGTTCTCCCCCGCCGACGTCCCCGAGCTGGTGGACCTGTACGGCGACGAGTTCGACGAGGCCTACCGCAAGGCCGAGGCGGCGGGCCTGGCCAAGAAGACCATGCCGGCCCGCGACCTGTACGGCCGCATGATGCGCACCCTCGCGCAGACCGGCCAGGGCTGGATGACGTTCAAGGACGCCTCCAACCGGACCGCGAACCAGACCGCCCTGCCGGGCACGGTCGTCCACTCCTCCAACCTGTGCACCGAGATCATCGAGGTCACCAACGACGGCGAGACGGCCGTCTGCAACCTCGGCTCGGTCAACCTCGGCGCCTTCGTGCTCGCCGAGACGGGCGAGATGGACTGGGAGCGCCTGGACGAGACCGTCCGCACCGCCGTGACCTTCCTCGACCGGGTCGTGGACATCAACTTCTACCCGACCGAGGAGGCCGGCCGCTCCAACGGCAAGTGGCGCCCGGTGGGCCTGGGCGCGATGGGCCTGCAGGACGTCTTCTTCAAGCTGCGCCTGCCCTTCGACTCCGCCGAGGCCAAGGCCCTCTCCACGCGGATCGCCGAGCGGATCATGCTCGCCGCGTACGAGGCCTCCGCCGACCTCGCGGAGAAGCACGGCACCCTCCCGGCCTGGGAGCAGACCCGTACCGCCCAGGGCGTCCTGCACCCCGACCACTACGACGTCGAGCGGCACTGGCCCGAGCGCTGGGAGGCGCTGCGCGCCCGGATCGCGAAGACCGGCATGCGCAACTCGCTGCTGCTGGCGATCGCCCCGACCGCGACCATCGCCTCGATCGCAGGCGTGTACGAGTGCATCGAGCCGCAGGTCTCCAACCTCTTCAAGCGCGAGACCCTCAGCGGTGAGTTCCTCCAGGTCAACGGCTACCTGGTGGACGAGCTCAAGAAGCTGGGCGTGTGGGACGCGCAGACCCGCGAGGCGCTGCGCGACTCCTCCGGCTCGGTGCAGGGCTTCGGCTGGATCCCGGCCGAGGTGCGCGAGCTGTACCGCACGGCGTGGGAGATCCCGCAGCGCGGCCTGATCGACATGGCGGCGGCCCGTACGCCGTACCTGGACCAGAGCCAGTCGCTGAACCTCTTCATGGAGACGCCGACCATCGGCAAGCTCTCCTCGATGTACGCGTACGCCTGGAAGCAGGGTCTGAAGACGACCTACTACCTGCGTTCGCGCCCGGCGACGAAGATCGCCCGCGCGGCGACCGGCACGGCCACCGTCCCCGCCCAGGCCACCCCGCTCCCCCAGGCCGTCGACGCCGAGGCGCTGGCCTGCTCCCTTGAGAACCCCGAGTCCTGCGAGGCCTGCCAGTAATGAGCTCCACCCGTAACACCAACCTGCTCGACCCGGGCTTCGAGCTGACCCTGCGTCCCATGCGCTACCCGGACTTCTACGAGCGCTACCGGGACGCGATCAAGAACACCTGGACGGTGGAGGAGGTCGACCTCCACTCGGACGTGGCCGACCTCGCGAAGCTGACCCCGGCCGAGCAGCACATGATCGGCCGCCTGGTGGCGTTCTTCGCGACGGGCGACTCGATCGTCGCGAACAACCTGGTGCTGACGCTGTACAAGCACATCAACTCCCCGGAGGCGCGCCTGTACCTGTCGCGTCAGCTGTTCGAGGAGGCCGTGCACGTCCAGTTCTACCTGACGCTGCTGGACACCTACCTGCCCGACCCGGACGACCGGGCGGCGGCCTTCGCGGCGGTGGAGAACATCCCCTCGATCCGCGAGAAGGCCCAGTTCTGCTTCAAGTGGATGGACTCGGTCGAGAAGATCGACCGGCTGGAGACGGCCGCCGACCGGCGCCGCTTCCTGCTGAACCTGATCTGCTTCGCCGCGTGCATCGAGGGCCTGTTCTTCTACGGCGCCTTCGCGTACGTGTACTGGTTCCGCAGCCGCGGTCTGCTGCACGGCCTGGCCACCGGCACCAACTGGGTGTTCCGCGACGAGACCATGCACATGAACTTCGCCTTCGAGGTCGTGGACACGGTCCGCAAGGAGGAGCCGGAGCTGTTCGACGAGGCGCTCCAGCAGCAGGTCACGGACATGCTGAAGGAGGCCGTCGAGGCGGAGCTGCAGTTCGGCCGCGACCTGTGCGGTGACGGCCTGCCCGGCATGAACACCGAGTCGATGCGCGAGTACCTCCAGTGCGTCGCCGACCAGCGCCTGGTCCGCCTGGGCTTCGCCCCGGTCTACGGCTCGCAGAACCCGTTCTCGTTCATGGAGCTCCAGGGCGTCCAGGAGCTGACGAACTTCTTCGAGCGCCGCCCGTCGGCCTACCAGGTCGCCGTCGAGGGCACGGTCGACCTGGACGAGGACTTCTGAGAGAACTTCTGAGCCGCCTGGGCCGCCTGAGCCTCCCGGGCCTCCTGGCTCGCCGGCTCACGCCGTGACACGCGAAGGGTCCCGCTCCAAGCTCGGAGCGGGACCCTTCGTCGTACGGCCGCAACCGGCGTGAGCGGACTACTCGTTCGGAACGGTCTCGTAGCGCGGGGTGTTCTCGGCCATCTGCCGCAGGGCGTCCTTGCGGTCGCGCTTGGAGAGCCGGTCGATGTACA
This sequence comes from Streptomyces bambusae, assembly GCF_019400985.1. Taxonomy (GTDB): domain Bacteria; phylum Actinomycetota; class Actinomycetes; order Streptomycetales; family Streptomycetaceae; genus Streptomyces; species Streptomyces bambusae_A. Next base: position 2,814 of record NZ_WTFF01000167.1, on the reverse strand, counting down.
GGTAGCCGTACAGGTGGTCGGTCTCGTGCTGGAGGCAGCGCGCGAAGTAGCCGGTGCCCCGGACCTTGATCGGGTTGCCCTGGGCGTCCTGGCCGGTCACCTCGGCGTAGTCGGGGCGGGCCAGCGAAGCGTACGCGGTCGGGACCGACAGGCAGCCCTCGTTGGAGTCGTCGAGGACGCGGCGGTCGGCCGGCAGGTCGACCAGCTTCGGGTTGACCACGACGCCGGTGTGGCGGACGCCCTCGTCGTCCGGGCAGTCGTAGACGAAGACCTTCAGGTCCACGCCGATCTGGTTGGCGGCCAGGCCCACGCCCTCGGCGGCCTTCTGGCTGGCGAACATGTCGTCGATGAGCTGCGCCAGTTCGTCGTCGAACTCGGTGACGTCCTTCAGCTCCCGGTGCAGCACCGGGTTGCCGACGACCGTGATCGGGCGGACCGTGCCGCGCTCGCGGTGGGCGAGCTCACGCGCCTCACAGTCCTCGGTGTCCACGACGTACCCGTCGTCGTCCAGGTGGACCTTCTCCGTCTCCTGCTGCGCCATGTCCGCAGTACGCCTTCCTCACGTCACCATGTGTACCCGTACAGCCTACGGGCAGCGGTCAGCAGACCTCTTCGAGGTCGCGCCACTCGCGGGTGTCCGGGCTGTCGGCGACCCAGCCGTCCAGCAGGCCGCGGACGAGGCCGGCCGGGGCGGCGATGCCGCACTCGCGCTCGGGGACCCACAGGGAGCCCGAGCCCGCCGTGCGGTGGCCCAGCGGTCCCGGATGCCCCGGTTCGCTGTGGTCGTGCGGGTCGAGGTGCTCGCCGTCGCCCTCGTCGCTGGGCATCGCGCTCTCGGAGCAGGTCCGGCACAGCAGCCGCACCGACGAGGACCAGTCCTCGGCCGCGAAGCCGGCGTCCGAGGCGAGCCGCTCCAGCGCGTCCCGGTCGGCCTCGGTGGCGGCCTCCAGCAGCACCACCCAGGTCGGCACCGGGGACGGCGCCCACAGCTCGATCTCGTCGAAGACCGGGTACGAGGGCCCGGCCGCGGTGATCCGCTCGCCGTGCGGGACCCCGTCGTGCAGGACGACCTCGCCCCAGCGTCGCCCCGAGGACGGCAGCGGGATCGACAGGACCTCCATGCGGGCCGGGTCCAGCCGGCGGCCCCACACCACCTCGGCCTCGCCCTCGGGCGAGAGCCGTACGGCGGCGCTGCCCAGCTCCATGCCGACGGGCTCGCCGGAGCCGGCGGCCCCGTGCTGGTCGCCCGGCACCTTCAGCCCGTACGCCTGCCAGGCCCGGCGGGCCAGCGGCCAGTCCTGCAGGGCGGTGGCGGCGATGCCGACGTTCCACCAGTCCGGTGCGCCGGTCTCGCGGTCCAGCAGGGCCACGGCGCGCAGCCCGGCGGCGCGGGCCTGCTCCCAGTCGTGCCGGAACTTGTGCAGCAGCGCCAGGTTGAACCAGGACTCCGACAGCCACGGCTCAAGGTCGGCGGCTCTGGTCAGCAGGGCGCCCGCGTCCTCGTACCGACCGTCGCCGATCAGCGTGAACGCGCGGTCGGTGGCCTGCCGCCACGAGGCGGAGGGCCGATGCCGTACCTTCCCGAAGATCCTCACGATTCCCGCCTGCCTGGGGGGCGCCACCCAGCGGTGGCTGGGGGACAAGAATGCAGCCTTGCGGACACTCCCACTTCGCATCCAACCATGCCCACTCGGACGGCCGCTCATTACCCATGGGTTACCCCTGCGGAACGGGGACGACTCTGGCACGTCCACCCCGTGCGAGGACCCGGGCCAGGCCCTCCACGACCTCCGGCTGGTAGTCCCGGCCGGTCCCCAGCCGCAGCTGCTCCAGGGCGGCCAATGAGCCACCCGGGTGACGGGAGTCGCCGGCCAGGTCCTCGTAGGCGTTGACCACCCGCACGATACGGGCCGCCACGGGCTGCTCGCGGTACGGATCCGCCTGGCGCTCGACCACGACCGCGACCTCGGCGGGCACCCCGGTCTGCCGGGCCACCGCCCCGCCCAGGGCGGCGATGCGCCGGGCCTCGGCGGCCGGCAGCGGCGCGGTGGCCCCCGCCGGGACCGGGTCGACCAGCGAGAGCTGGCCGATGTCGTGCATCAGCGCCGCGTACTCCAGCACGGTCAGCTCCCGCTCCGAGAGCCCCAGCTCCCGGCCGACGGCGCAGCTGAGGGCGGCGACCCGGCGGGAGTGCCCCGGGCGGGTGCAGCCGGCGATCTCGGTGGCCCGGGCCAGCGAGGTGATGGTCTGCCGGTACGTCGTACGGATCGCGCCGATCCGGCGGAAGGACATCTGGGTCAGCAGCAGCGGCACGCTGAGGACGGGCAGCGCCCACAGCCCGGCCACCGCCGCCCCCAGGGCCATCACCACCCCGGTCGCGCAGATCGCCGGGCCGATCCCGGCCAGGGCGCGCAGCTCGTCGCGCAGCAGCGGCCCGTACGGCCAGCCGGTCCGGGCCCCGGCGAGCGCGGCGGCCAGCACGGCGTCGCACAGGGCGGTCAGGCCCAGCAGCCCCAGCAGGAACAGCACCAGGTACGGTCCCTGCCCGGGCAGCCGGTCCAGCCGGCCGGAGTTGTACAGGGGCTGGAAGCACACGGCGGCGAAGGCCACGGTGAGCACCCGGCGGGCGGCGTGGTCGAGGGCGGGGCCGTGGCCCCGGGCGACGTGCGGGACGAGCCCGACGAGGACGGCGGCGACCACGACGGCCACGACCTGGAGCACGCCGTGGTGGGTGGGCTGCCCGGCCTCGTGCCCGAGCAGCGCGTACGCGAGCGCGCCGGCCGAGCCGAGCGGGGCGGGCTGGCGGTCCTCGGC